>PEVN01000558.1 GCA_002779825.1 Armatimonadetes bacterium CG06_land_8_20_14_3_00_66_21
ATCCCGTGGATTCGCAGCCCTTTGAGACCTTCCGGTCAAGCGTTTCGGGGCGGTCGGAGACCTGCCCCGAGCTAAGTACGGTTGTAGTACTAAGCCCGTCGCTGGCGCACTCGTGGTCTCGCCAGCGACGTTCGGCTACACTGGCAGCACATGAGAAGACTGCGTGTACACGCCCGTCTACTTCTGGTCGCGACTCTCGTCCTTTCCCTTCCCGGCTTCGGCGCTGACCTCCGCGGGGAAGCGCCGCTCCCCTCTTGGCAATTCCAACCCGGTAAGGCGGTCGATGTCGAGCCCGTCCCGGAAGACTGGCTGCCGGTCCAGATGCCCTATGTCTGGACGAGCTGGCAGCATGTGAGGGACGGGGCCGGCAAGGCGTGGGCGACGCGCGACCTGCACAAAGTGAACAGTGGCTGGTTCGAGACCAGCGCCGGGGTGCCGGCGGACTGGCAGGGCAGGCGAGTCTACCTCGACCTCGCCGGCGTGGAGTGCGATGCCGTTGTCTGGGTGAACGGTCAGCGTTTGGGTGAGGTGAAAGGACCGGATGGGCGGGTCGAGATCACGGGCGCGGCACCGCCGGGGAAGACGGCCGCGGTCCGGCTCTGGGTGACGCGCTGGTGGGAGGGCACGACCAATCAGCGGGTGCAGGATGTGCTTCGCGATCTGACGCTCAAAGGGCGGGCGAAGACCGAGTGGTACGCCAACGACGAGGAGGTCCGCGTGGCCGTGCCGGCGGGTATCTCGGAAGGCGCCACGGTGCGAGCGGTGCCGGCGGAGGCGGAGGTCGAGAACGTCTTCGTGCAGACCAGCTTCCGGCGCAAGGAACTGGCGGCGCAGGTGAAGTACGCGCTGCAGACGAACGTCGCCGGTGCGCGGCTTCGCGTGCAAGTGACCGAGCTTGACGGTCGCACTGACGGTCTGCCAAAGACGGAAGTGCCGGCGACCGGCGACGCGCCGCAGCAAACCGTCGTCCTGCCGTGGGCGGATCCGCATCGGTGGGAGGTTGGCGCCGCCTACCTCTACCTGCTCCGCGTGAGCCTGGTGAACGCCGATGGCGGCGTGCTCGACGAGTACCCGCCGGTACGGTTCGGCTTCCGGGAGATCTGGACCGACGGCAAGGAGCTGATCCTCAACGGCCACCCGTTGCGGCTGCGGCTTGCCTACTTCGTGCGCAGCGTGCCACAGATGATCCTGTTCGAGGGCATGGGCTTCAACGCCATGGAGATGCAGCCCAACCCCTCGGCCTGGTACGGCACGTGGGGGCTGTTCCCGCCGGCCGGGTCCATGCAGTCGGGTGGGACACTGCTTGACGCCGCCGACGAGCGGGGATGGGCGGTGCTGATGCCGGCGCCGGGCGTGACGGAGGTCCGGGACGAACTGCTGAAGCCGGAAGCGCAGAAGCTGTACTCGGCCGACTTCCAGACCTGGCTGCGCAAGGCGGACCGGCAGAACCGGCCGTCGATTCTCATGTGGACGCCGTCGATGAACACCGGCGGCACGTATGAGCCGACGAAGATCGGCCGCAAGCCCGACGCGCCGCAGCAGCCCTGGTACGGCAGGGTCGAGGAGCCAATCAAGTCGCAGGACCCGACGCGGTTGGTGTTCCACCACTCCGGCGGGCAGACCGGCGATATGCAGACGCTCAACTGCTACCTCAACTTCGTGCCATTGCAGGAACGCGAGGAATACTTGTCGGCGTGGAGCGAGTCGGGCGAGACGCCGTGGGCGGCGGTCGAACACGGGCCGCCAACTTCGGTCAACTTCTTTAAGCGCGCGACGGTGCCGTACTTCACCGAGTACGCGGCGATGTACCTGGGCGACGAGGCGTACGCCTTGGAGAAGGACGAGTACGTCGAAGCGTCGATCACCACGGCAGCCAAGGCGTCGCGGAAGTCGGCATTCTCCGGCGTCAGCGCGTTTGCCGCCGCGGGGCACCTGGATCACATTGGCGAGTGGACCGGCTACGACCGGTTCATGGACCTGTTCATTCGGAACACCAACAGGGCGTGGCGCGGCTGGGGCATGAACGGCGGCTGGTTCCCGTGGCTCTTCGACATCGGGTTTGGCAACCCGCCGGGAGAGAAGCGGTCTCGTCAAGGCTGGCGCCTGTACGAGAGCCTCGCCGAACCCGACGAGAAGCTGAAGGAGCGACCCGACTGGGCGAGCCCGCTCTACGACGCGTACCACGACACCATGCAGCCGCTGCTGGTGTTCCTCGGCGGTCCCGCGCAGCAGTTCACGCGGAAAGACCACAGCTTCTCCGCCGGCGATACCGTTGAGAAGAGCATCGTTGCCGTGTGGGACGGGGCGACGAAGAAGAGCCCATCGGTTCACTGGAAGCTCGTCCTCGGCGCGAAGGTGGCGGCGCAAGGCGACGACAAGGTGGCGCTGTCCCCGGGCGACCTCCGGCGAGATCCCCTCAAGTTCACTGCGCCAGTCGTGACGCAACGGACGTCCGGGTTGCTGGAGTTAGAGGCGCGTGACGAAGCCGGCGCGGTGGTCGTTCGCGATCAGCTTGCGCTGACCTTCTTCCCGCGCTCGCCGAAGGGCCAGCCTGTGGCGCGACGCTGGGGCGTGTTCGATCCGGTCGGCAAGACGGCGGCGCAGCTCACGCGCCTCGGGCTGAAGTACCGGCGCGTCACCAGCGCCGCCGACCTCGCTGACACCGACGTGCTCGTCATCGGCTACAAAGCGCTCAGCCGGACGCGGGCGCTGCCGTTCGGACCTGCGGACATCGACAAGGGGCTGCGCGTGCTGTTCTTCGAGCAGGACGCCGACAGCCTGGAGGCGATGGGATTCCGCGTGCAGGACGTGGTGCCACGATACGTCTTCCCGCGCGTTCGGCAGCACCCGCTGCTGGCCGGACTTGAGCCCGCCGACCTGATCAACTGGCGGGGCGAAGGCAACCTCGTGCCTGCCACCTCGGAAGGCAGGAAGCTCTGGCCGTGGCCTCACGGACCGCACTGGGGCAACACCGGGTCAGTGGCGTCCGTCGTCGCTGAGACGCCGCATCGGGGCGCCTTCACGCCGGTGGTCGAGTGTGAGTTCGACTTGGCCTACTCCCCGCTGCTGCTGTGGCAGCACGGTCGCGGCGAGGTCGTCTTCTGCCAGCTCGATATCACTGACCGGGACGAGCTGGAGCCAGCCGCGGGGCGGGTGCTGCGCAACCTGCTTCGCTACTTGGACGTCGAACCGGCGGCGGCGCAGAACAAGCGAGTGCTCGCAGTCGGCGATAGTGCGACGGCATTCATTTCCGAGTTGGGCGTCCAGACCCAACGAACCGACTCCGGCGACTTGCCGGCAGCGCTGCCTAGCGATCAGGTCGTCGTGCTCGGCCCGGACAGCTTGGGTTCGGCGGCACCGGTTCTTCCCAAGCTGCGGCAGTTCGTTGCAGCCGGCGGTTCGGTCTTGGTTCTGCCGCAGCACACTGCGAGGTGGGAAGCCGCCGGTGCGCCCTTCCGCTGCACTGTCGAACCCGCCAAGCTGGCGCGCGTGAACCCGCAGGCGCTGGGAGACCAAAGCGACCTGCTGCGGGGCATCGGCCCGGAACTGCTGCACTGGCGGACGTTCGTGGAGATGACTCGGTTTGCGGAGCAGGGCTTGCCGCAGAACGGCCGCCGTCTTCTGGACGGGCTGTTGTTGGACGTTCCCGAGGGCAAAGGTCGCTGGGTCTGCAGCCAGGTCGATTGGCGACCGCTTGCCGACGACAGCGACAACCTGCGCCGCGCCCGCTGGAATGCCCGCCGGTTCTATCGGCATCTGCTGACCAACCTGGGCGCCAGGACGGACGCGGCGACTGCCGAGCAGATGTTGGGACCGCGGCAATACGCGCCGATGGTCAACGTGTCGCTGTGGCAGGTTCTGAACCAACTGCCGGCCATCGCGCCGGACACCGGGCCGAACAACTCGCTGCTGGCGCTGTCCGCCCCGCTTGCCGTAGAGCAGTGGGTCGCCAGCCCCGTCGCCGAGAAGCGTCGCGACTTCGACTGGCGCCTCCGCGGCACCGACAAGAACGGCTATCTCGACTTCACGTACCTGGGCGCCCCCAAGGTGGGGCAGGTCGGCTACGCGGTCACGCACGTCTACTCCAGCGTCGCCCGCGAGGCCAACTTGGCGCTGTCCAGCGACTGGTGGTTCGTCTTCAAGGTGGACGGCACGACCTACGTTGACCAAGGCAAAGACGGCCGCGTTCCGCACGCTCCTGCCCCCGGCGAGGTGCGCGTCCGTCTGCCACTGCGCAAAGGCTGGAACCGACTCGAAGTGAAGGTGGGTTCCGGCGGCGCCGGCTTCGGCTTCTGGTGCCAAGTGAGCGACCCGGGCGACCTGCGCTTGGCTCCGACCGTGACCCTGCCCGACAGCCTGCCTGCCGCCGCGCCCGCCGCTGCCTCGTTACTCAAGGAACCACTCTCAGCCGGCCGCGAGCTGCTCTACGTGGAACCGTTGCTGAAGGAGGATGATCCGTATGGGTTCACGCCGTGGTAGGCGAGCGATCCTGGCCCCAGTTGTGCTGTGTCTGATTGGTGCCGCCGCCTTCGCCGCGGACAGCCCGGTCGGCACAGTTCTGTTCAGCCGGGACTCCGAGTCCGACGCGGTCGGCGCGCAGCCGGCTGGCTGGGCGGTGTTGGTCGACAACGGCAACGCCGCTGTCGTGAGCGACGCGCCCGCGTGGGGGGAGCGAAGCCTCAAGTTCACCCGCACCGGCGGCACAGTCTGGAAGCCGATGATCAGCGGCACGATCTCCGGCGAAGACAACAGCGCGCTGCAATTGGACTCCGACTGGTACTTGCCTGCCCTGTTCGACTCCGACAGCGAGGCACTGTCCGTCGTTCTCCGCGGCGACGGCAATCGCGCCGTGGTCACCGTTGCGGTGGGTGGTCCCGGTGGTGTGGCTGTGCGGCAAGGCGTGCGGGACTGGCTACCACTGCTGTTCCCCGTCCATCCGGGCGCGTGGGGGCACGTCACCGTGGTCATGGACCCCATTTCCCGCGGGGCGGGCGGCGCCTGCGACGTGACAGTCAGTCAGGGCGCGGAGAAGATGACCTACCCCAATATTGCCTTCACCCCCGACTGGAACAACCAGTACCCGACAACGCACTGGAACAGCCCCTACTTCCACCTCGGTGGCGGCAAGCCGGGCGCTGCGGTGGAAGCGTACTTCGACAACGTGCGGCTACAGGTGGTTCAGGAACGGAAGGGCGGGTGAGGGCGGCTGCTGGCCCTCATGAGTTCGCCGGCACAATCCCCGTCGGCGGCTCACCTGCGGCGGCGAGCTGGCGGAGCAGGCGCTCGCGTAGCTCAGCGCGGACTCCCGCGTGTTGCGGATCCTGCACCAGGTTCCGCAGCTCAGCCGGATCGCTCTCCAGGTTGTACAGGAAGCTCTCGGTGTACGTGTCGCTGTCCGTGCCTTGCCAGCCGGCCCCCTTGGGGACGCGGACGGAGTACTTCCACCTGCGGGTGCGCAGGGCGCGGCCGACCTGACTCTCACTGATCTGAACGAAAACCGCGTCTGGCCAGTCCGTGGCAGTGCCGGCGGCGAGCGGCTGCAGTGGGCGGCCGCGCATTGCGTTGGGCACACCGACGCCTGCTGCCGACAGAAGGGTCGGGGGGAGGTCGATCAGGCTGACCAGGTCCTCAACCACTTGCGCTCCGCCAAACCCGGGGCCGGCGGCGATCAGGGGCACGCGGATCGAGCTGTCGTGGCACGAGCGCTTGTACTCGCCATTGCGGGTACGGAAGTGGCAGCCGTGGTCGCTGGTGTACACGACGAGGGTGTTGTCGGCCAACCCGAGCCGGCCCAGCTCGTCGCGGATTCGGCCGAGGCCGGCATCGACCGCGTGGCAGCAGCCGAGGTAGTCGGGCAGCTCCTGACCCCAGTCGCCTTTGAGCGCCGCGAGGTCGGCCGGGACGCGATGATCGCGGAACTGCTCCTTCGAGCCATGCGGGCCTTCGAAGTGGCTGTGGTCGTTCTGGTGGTGGGGCTCGATGTAGGAGACGAACAGGAAGAACGGCCGGGCGCCGGTTCGCGAGCGCAGGAAGTCAAGGGCGCAGTCGGTGAAGAAGTCGGCGCGGTAGCGACCCGGAGGGAAGGGCGCCGGCTGCATGTCGGCGCCGAACAGCCGACCGTCGTAGGAATGGGAGGTGAACTCGGGCACATCGGCCGCGACCCAGTAGTCTCGATACCCGCCGCGGCGCTCCACCGGGACGGCTGTCATCCGGTGGTCGATCCCTTCGCGCGTTGTCGAAGCGAGATGCCACTTGCCGACGTACCCGACTTCGTAGCCGGCGTCGGCGAGCCGGTGAGCGATGGTTGTCTCCTCAAGCGGCAGCGCACGGTCGTTGGTGAAGCACCCCGTCTCCGTCGCCCACTTGCCGGTCTGCAGGCACGACCGCGCCGGGCCGCACACCGGCTGACAGGTGAAGGCGTGCTCGAAGCGGACGCCATCGTTCGCCAAGCGATCCAGGTTGGGCGTCAGTCCGGGGAAGAGCGGCTGCCCGTAGCAGTCGGCTGTGTCCCACCGCTGTTGGTCGCTGAAGACGAAGACGAGGTTGGGCGGCAGGGTCGCGTCGGCGTGCAGGCGTGACGGAGTGAGAGGCATCGCGGTGGCGGCGGCGGCGCCGAGGAAAGTCCGACGGTTCATCAGTACGTGTTCACCAGCGACCGGACACGCAGCCGTTCGCGGAACTCCTGCTCTGTCAGCTCGCGGTCGCAATGGACGCGGATGTTTACCGTCTCCCCGGGGCGGAGGTGGACGTAGTTGTTGGTGAAGCGCGCGTTGGTCTCCCGCACGTCCGCCCACACCCAAAGCGCCGGGCGAGCCGCTGTCAAGGCGACGCGGAAGCTCTGAGGCCCCAACTGGGTAATCGTCCGGGCGATCCGCGGCGGCTGCAATTCCAGGTGCTTGGGTCGGGCGAAGAGGACGTAGTTGGCCGCCCGTCGCTTGCCGTCCACGGTGAGCTGCAGCCACAAGATGAGGTTGCGCGGGCCCCGGGCGTCGAGGTGTCGCTTGAGGTGCAGCGTCTGCACGCGCTTGTTCGCTCGGGCTGGGAGGCGGACCTCCTTGGTGCCTTCCTCGATTGTCTGGCCGGCGGTGTCGGTCAGCCACCAGAGGACCTGCCCAGTACACGGCTTGAGACGGTCACTACTCACGTGAATCTCGACCGTGCCTTTGTCGAGGTCCTCCACTCCCGACACCAGCAGTGGCGCGTAGAACCGCTTCGCCATGTAGTGGAGCGCCTTCCAGCGGCCGAAGTAGTCGAGCGACGACCAACTCGCCACCGGCCAGCAGTCGTTCAACTGCCAGTAGAGCGCGCCCATCTGGCGGGGCGTGTTCCGTCGGAAGTGTTCGACCGCGTACTTGATGGCCATGCCCTGCAGGATTTGGCTGACCCGGAGCGTCAGGTTGAACGAAGCGGGCATGCGGAACCAGTCGAGTAGGTAATGGAGAATGAGCGCGTTCCCCTGCCCGTTGCGCTGGTGGTGCTCCATCACCCAACTGTTCACGCTGCGGTCGTCCGCCGAGGCGTAGGTGCTGACGGTGCTGGGCTCAGGGAACGACTGAAACCCGAACTCGCTGACGAACCGATGTGTCGTGGTGCGGTACCACTCGAACGGCTTCCTGCCGTGCCACACGTCCCATAGGTGCGCGTCGCCGCAGTCGGGGTTCTGCCAGTCGCCGCGGTCGCCGCAGGGGCTGTGGGAGCTGCCCGGCCAGTAGTCGCGCTCCGGGTCGAGCTTGCGCACGACGCCGGGCAGCAGTTTGTCGAACAGCTTTGCGTAGTCCGCCCAGCCCATTTGGTGGTCGGTCCAGCGTTCGCCTGCCAGCCCTTGCTCGATCTCGTTGTTCCCGCACCACAGCGCCAGGCAGGGGTGGTGGCGGAGCCGCCGCACGTTGTCTTCCGCTTCGGCTTTCACGTTGGCCATCCACGCTTCGTCGAAGGCGGGATACGTTGCGCAACTGAACATGAAGTCCTGCCAGACGCACAGCCCTAGCTCGTCGCAAAGCTCGTAGAACGCGTCGGCTTCGTAGATCCCGCCGCCCCAGACGCGGAGCATGTTCATGTTGGCTTCGGCGGCGTCGCGCAGCAGCCGGAAGTAGTCGGCCCGAATCAGCCGGGAGACGAAGGGGTCCGCCGGAATCCAGTTAGCGCCCTTGGCGAAGAAGGGAACGCCGTTCACCGCGAACTGGAAGGACTGCCCCCACTCGTCGTCGTTGCACTCCAGTCGGAGCGTGCGCAGACCGACGCGCTTGGTCGCAGCGTCGAGCGGCTGTTGCTCCGCGTCGGTCAGTTCGACCTCAACGTCGTACAGCGGCCGCTCACCCATTCCGTTGGGCCACCACAATTGCGCCTTCGCGATCTCGAGGCGGGCTTCGGCGGACTTGCCCGTGAAGGTCACCGTCTCCTGCGCCACCACCTCGCCTTCGAGCGACACCCGGACGCCGGCAGTCAGTGCGCCGCGGCACAGCCGCTCTACACCGACGCGGACGGTCAGGCCCACGGAACGCCGCTTCGAGTGGTCCTGCGTGAACTGCACATCGGCAATCCGAGCGCCGCTGAACGCTCCCAGTTCCACGTCGCGCCAAAGGCCGCTGGCGGTCAGCTTGGGACCCCAGTCCCAGCCGAAGCTGCTGGGTTCTTTGCGCAGCCATCCCGCCGCGTCGGACCGCCAATCGCCGACTCCCCAGGCGGGAAGCGGCCGGGCGCCTTTGGCCTTCTCGCGGAGGTACGGCAGCGGCGCGGCGAACTTCACCTCAACCTCGTTGCGGCCGGCCAGCAGCGCCGCCTTGGCGTCGAACTCCCACGTGCGGAACATGTTGTCCGCCTCGCCGATGACGTGGCCGTTCAGAGTGACCGTGGCCAGCGTGTCCAGCCCGGCGCACCGAAGCACGACGCGGTCGTGCGCAAGGAGGGCTCCGGGTACCTCGAAGGTCCGGCGGTAGACCCAGTCGGTCTCACTGATCCACTGCAGCTTCAGTTCGTTGTCGCCGTGGAACGGGTCATCGATGATCCCGGCGGCCAGCAGGTCCGTGTGAACGCAGCCGGGAACACTCGCCGGGATCGGCTCGTGCCTTCCGGTTTGCTCCAGACTCCAGGCGCCGTTGAGAGAGAGCTTGTCCATGGCATTGGGTCCCTTTGTGCTGTTCGCGGGGCATCCTGTACTTTTGCGGCAGGTTCGTGACCATCGTAACCCACATGGCGTCGTGCCTGCAACCGGAACGCGTGTCCGCCTTGCTGGCCCGGAATCCGTCGGCGTGCAGGAGTGCGCACCGGCAGGTCGAAAGCTGACCATGGACGCCGTTCGGTGTCCGGCCACCTCACGGGTCTGCCAACAGAAAGGCCCCCTCTCGTATGCGCCCTTTCCCACTCGCAATCCTCGGATACCTCCTCCCCGGTGCAGTGTTCGGCCCGGCGACGGCCGCTCCGGCGGCCCGGACCACTGCAGCCGTGCGAGCGGCCAGTGCCCCGACCATCGACGGCAAGCTCGACGAGCCGGAATGG
>PEVN01000515.1 GCA_002779825.1 Armatimonadetes bacterium CG06_land_8_20_14_3_00_66_21
CGCCCCCAGTTCTCGCCGCTGCTGCCGAGTCAAGCCTGCCGTCCCTCTGCAATCTGAAATCCGACATCTGAGATCTGCAATCAGCCAATGCCTGACCGCGTCAACGTCCTCGATGCCAGCATCGCCAACAAGATCGCCGCCGGCGAGGTGATCGAGCGGCCGGCTTCGGTGGTCAAGGAACTGGTCGAGAACGCCCTTGACGCCGGGGCGCAGAACATTGAGGTCGACGTGGAGGCGGGGGGCAAGCGGCTGCTCCGGATTCAGGACGACGGCTGCGGGATGAGCCAGCGCGACGCAGTGGTCGCCTTCCAACGACATGCCACCAGCAAACTCCGGTGCCTGGACGACCTCTTCCGGGTGACGACGCTGGGGTTCCGCGGCGAGGCGCTTCCCAGCATCGCTTCGGTGTCACAGGTGCAGGTCACGACGCGCGAGGCGGGGGTACCCGAAGGCACGCGGATCACCCTCGAGGGCGGCGAAGTGACCGACGTGTCCGAAATCGGTTGCCCGCCCGGCACCACCTTCGTTGTCCAGAACCTCTTCTTCAACACCCCTGCGCGACTCAAGTTCCTCCGCACCGACGCCACGGAATTGGGGCACATTTCGGCGCTGATCGCGCGGTTCACCCTCTCGCACAGCCATGTGTCGTTCACGCTCCGGCACAACGACCAGGAACTGCTCCGCCACACGGCCGACAGTGACCCGCTCTCCGCGCTGGTCAGCGTCTACGGCAAAGACGCCGCCCAGCAGATGCTGCCGGTGGACTCCCGCAACCCCGCGCTGACCATCACCGGGTTCGTCTCCAAACCGGCGCTGACACGCGCCAACCGCAACCAGCAGAACTTCTTCGTCAACAAGCGGCACGTGCGGAATCGGTCGCTGTCGCACGCCGTCGCCGAAGCCTACCGCGGGCTGATGGGCGGCGACCGGTTCCCGCTGGTCGTGCTGACTCTGGAGCTGGACCCCGAAGTGGTGGATGTCAACGTCCACCCCACCAAGTCCGAAGTGCGCTTCACCCGGGAGTCGGAGATCCACGCCTTGGCGCTGCGGGCAGTCCGCGACACGCTGTCTGCCTCGCAGTTGGTGCCGGCGATGGGCGTGCCGCAGCAACCACCGCCGCCGTCAGCGGGCCACCATTCCGCGCCGTTTCAGCACGCCCTCGACGTGAGCACAGCTGCCGGCTTCCAGCCGTCTACCGCCTCCCCCGACCTGTTCCGCCGGGCGTTCGAAGAGAAGGCAGGGCTGCGGCCGCCGGAGTCGCCAGTGCCCGCTGCGCCGCCGGAACTCATGCCCGAGCGGCCGGCCTCGGCGTTGAACCTCCGCCCAGTCGGCACGATCCGCAACACCTACATCCTCTGCGAGAGCGAAGACGGCTTGCTGATCGTCAACCAACACCGAGCGCACGAGCGCGTGCTGATGCAGCGCGAACAAGAACAGCGGGACGGCACACCGATGGCAAGCCAACAGCTTGTCGTGCCGTTCACGCTGAACCTGAGCCATCGCGAAGCCGCCTGTTTGACGGAGAACTTGGCGCTCCTGGGGCAGTTGGGATTCGACCTCGAGCCCTTCGGCCGCGACACATTCCTTATCCGGGCAGTGCCGCTAATGTTTGCCAGCCAGCGCTACGAAGAAGCCCTGCGCGACTTCCTGGACGAGCTGCTCTCCACCACGAACACGGGCTCGCTGAACCGGCGCGAAGACGCCCTCCGGGCCATGCTCTCCTGTCGCGGCGCCATCAAAGCCGGCGACCGACTGGCGCCTCAGGAGATCGACCGGCTGCTGACCGACCTCCAGCGCACCGACAACCCTTACATCTGCCCCCACGGGCAACCCATTATTGTGGGCATCTCCCACCATGAGCTGGACAAGAAGTTCGAGCGGACGTAGGGTCCTGCAGGCCGCCCGGGTCGTCGGCTGCTCACGCTCTCTTGGTCACTCGCAGGTGGCGGGGCACGCGGAGGCGGGAATCCTCGGCTACTTGAGGACGTGGAGCAGTTCTTCGAGGGCGTACGCAACGCCGTCCTCGTCACAGCTCTTTGTCACGAACGTCGCCGCGTCCTTCAACGCCTGCGACCCATGGCCCATAGCGACGGAGTACGGGAACGCCTCGAACAGACCGAGATCAGGCGTGTCCTCGCCGAACACGACCACCTCGTCGGGCGGGAGGCTCCGCAGTCGGAGCAGCTCGAGGATCGCGTTCTCCTTCGATGCTTCGGGCGCGACCATCAGGAGCCACAGGTGCGAGTCGGTCAGAAACGCGTTCACGCGTGAGCCAAACCGTTCGGCGACGCCGGCGTGGAGCGCCTCGAGCCTGCGGGACCCGTGCCATGCCACGGTCTTCGAGCACTCTTGCTGACGCGCGATCTCGAAGGGGAGGCGTGCCTCATCACCGAAGCCCCATTCTGTGTGCTCGTCTCGCTGGGGCAAGCGGAAACTGTGCCGCAGCTCCTTGTGCTGTAGGGCGACGTCGACGCCGGGAGCGGCATCGACCACGAAGTCGGTCAACGCACAAACGAGGCTTGGCGACAGCATCCAGTGCCGCTCGAACCTGTGCTCCAAGTCGAGTGCCGCGGCGCCATTGTAGAAGGCGCCCCTGTTCGTGAGGAAGCGCACGTCGCCGGGCGCTTCCCAGTCGCGCAGCACGAGCCGCTTCGACCGGGCGGTGGCGACGTAGAGCACCAGGCCCTCCTCGTGGCAAGCGCGCAGGGCGTTGAAAGTGCGCTGCGTCATCCGCCCCTGCGAGTTGAGCAGCGTGCCGTCAATGTCGAAGACCATCGCGGAGAGGCGCGTGGGCGTCATGTCTTCAGTTCCCGTTTCAGCGGCGCTTTGACCTGCTTGGGTTCGCTCTTCTCCAGGACAACCGACTCACACGCATTGAACGCTGCAAACTCCTTCAGCTTCTTCGCCAGTGCCGGCAACACGCGGTCGAAGTCGGTGAAGTCCGGCTCGAACAGCAGCTTCCTCACGATCAGTGTCTTCGCCTTCCGGTCGGCCTTCGGGTCCAGTCGGCCGAGGAGGTCGCTGCCCCACAGCAGCGGCAGGCAGAAGTAGCCCCAACGGCGCTTTGCCTCCGGCGTGTAGCACTCCAGTTTGAAGTCGAAGCCGAACAACCGCTGAGTTCGCCGCCGGTCGATGATCAGGTTGTCGAAGGGCGACAGGAGGTGGAGTTGCTTTGAGCGGCGGCTGGTGGCGGCCAGAGATTCGGTGAGCACGAAGCCAGGCTCGTCCCGGCCTTGGACGCGGAACTGGGTGACTTCACCTGCTGCCACCATTCTGCCGAGCGCATCCCTCGCCGGATCCGACCCGGTGCCCAGCCGCCAGTTGCTCAGGTCCAGGAGCAGCCCTCCGGGGGCGAGCGCCTTGTGCAATGCAGAGCGTGTCCGCTCCTCGGGCCCCGGCAGCGTCGTGTCCACCTCTGCCGGCAGTACCCGCTCCCGCAGCTCGTACACCCGCTGGAAGTTGCGCCGTTCCGTCACCATCAGCTCGCCCGAGTTGAACAGCGTCTCCAACGCGCGCTTCGCTGGCTTCCAGTCCCACCACGAGCCGCGCCGGCCCTTCGGCGCCTCGAAGTCGGCGGCGCGCAACGGGCCCTCGTCGCGAATGCGGTCAACCACGTGCTTCACGAGCTTCTTGTTCTGCTTCACCCATGCACGCGCCCCCTCCGACGCGGCGTACCCGTTCATCCGCGGCAGGTAGAACCGGTAGTCGCGCATCGGCAGGTACGACGCCGCGTGTCCCCAATACTCGAACACGCGGCGGTCGTGCGCCAGCAACTCCTCCAGCATTGCGGGCGCGTAGCCGGGGCACCGCGTCCACAACGTGTGAGGGTGTGCCCGCTCGACGACGGCAATGGTGTCGATCTGAACGTAGCCGAGACGCTCGACGACTTGGGCGGCGCCTTCCTTGCCTGCGGGGAGCCCCCACCGGCCGTCGAGCCCCTGGCAGGTGAGCGCGAGGCGGCGGACCTGGGCTTGCGTGAGTGTCATTGGGTGGGGGGATGTTTCCTTCCTGGAAGGAAAGGTCGGCGCAGATGTTCCCTTCTGAAAAGGAAACATCCGCAACAGCACTCACGGCCGTGCCGGGCTCCCGTCGGGCAGCCGCGTCTGCGTCCATTGCTCGACCGTGTCGGTGCAGGGGTACTCCGCTGCCAGTTTCCCGTCGAGGTCGATGCCCAGGCCAGGTTGGTCGTTGGGGTAGAGGTAGCCGTTCCGCACCTCGGGCAGGCCGGGGAACATGTCGTAGACAAGGGGTGGGAAGCCGCACCACTCCTGGATGCCG
>PEVN01000097.1:0-478 GCA_002779825.1 Armatimonadetes bacterium CG06_land_8_20_14_3_00_66_21
CCAGTGCTGGGGACTTCGTTGGGGGGACAGTGGGTTGATGGGAGCGCCCTTTCTTGAACGCCCCCCTCCGGATCCCTTCAGCATCCCTGATTGCGAACGGGTAGAATTGGTCTCGCCAAGAATCCACGGAAGGACCATGCCATGGTTTCAACAGCTTCGCTTGCGTTTGCAACCGCGGCAGTGACGCTCTGCCAACTTCTCTGTACACGGGCGGTCAGCGCCTCCGTCGAGGTCGTCCCTGTCGACCTCCATGAGCGACTCTACCTCGACCGACGGCCCGCCGCGGCAGCCCTCCCACTTGTCGCTACGCCACGTCGAAGCACCGTCACCTTTCAGTTCGCCGTCGTGAGCGACACGCAGGTGACCGCGAGGATTGCCGTGTCGCCCGTCAGGCAAACCGGCGGCGCCGAACTCGCCGGGCACGTGCGCCTGCACCGACTGCTGCCGGTTCACGTCGAGGGCAACACGCAGGGCAGTC
>PEVN01000097.1:515-14707 GCA_002779825.1 Armatimonadetes bacterium CG06_land_8_20_14_3_00_66_21
CAGTCTGAAGAACCGCCCTGGTGGCGAAGTGCCCGAAGGCTGGATGAAGTATCTCGTCCGCGCGGCGCCCTTCGACACGCTGGAGGTGCTCGAGGAATCCACCGAGGTTCCGCTCAAACGCCGGGCGTTTCAGCTCAGCGTCGGGCAGACGGCCGGCGTCGTCGTCGAGGTCGAGGTCCCGGCGGATGCGGTGCCCGACGAGTGCCGCGGAACGCTCCTCGTCGAGGCGCCGGGACAGCGGGCTGAGGCGCCGTTCGCCTTTCGTGTCCACCGAACCGCGCTCCCCTCTCCCCTGCCCCTCCACTCCGTCCACTGGCTCTGGCCCGAGCCCCACAACCTGACCAACGGCGCGGTCCCCGAATGGTGGAGTGAGCGGCACTGGCAACTGGTAGAGAACTCCGCCAAGGAACTCCGTCGGTTCGGGGATGACACCGTCTACACCCCGTTGCTCAACTACAAAGACCCGCTCATCCAGATGACGCGCAAAGCCGACGGGTCCTTCGCGTTCGACTACACGCGGTTCGACCGCTGGGCAGAGCTGTTCCTGAAGCTCGGCTTCCGCTACCTCGCCGGCCAGCACATTCTGAACCTGCCGCAGTCGTACCTGGGGGGCGTCTTCGTGCTCGACGAGCAGACCGGAGAGAAGCAACCGTTCCCGACGGACCGCGAGGCGTGGCTCACCTTCCTGCCGACGCTCTACGACAGCCTCGCCGCACACCTGCGCGACCGGGGCTGGACGGAGCACTACCTGCAGCACCAGTACGACGAACCGAAAGACGCCGCCCTCTATCAACGACTCACCGAACTGGCGCGCCGCCACCTGCCCGGCGTCCGCACCCTAGACGCCATCAACTCAGCCCAGCAGGACGTGTTCTCACCGCTGGTTGATGTCCAGGTGTTCAACCTGCTGGGTCTCAACAAGTTCCAGGCGGTGGCGGCGAAGCGTCGGGCTGAGGGACGCGGCGTGTGGCTCTATCACTGCACCAGCCCCTACCCGCCCCACCCCAACCGCCACCTCGACAGCCACCTCACCGAGTGCCGGCTCTACCCGTGGCTCTGCTTCAAGCTCGGCGCCGACGGCTTCCTGCATTGGGGCGCCAACATCTACCGCGGCGCCGACGAGTATAGGACGTCCATCGGGCCGTTCCCCAACGGTTCGCAGGACCCCGGTCACCCGCCCGGCGACAACTGGCTCTACTACCGCGGGCCCGACGGACTGCGACCGTCCATGCGCATCGTCTCCTTCCGCGAAGGGCTGGTGGACAATGCGCTACTGACCGCGTTGGCGCAGAAGGACGCTGCCGCCGCCGTCGAACTCACCCAACGCGTGGCACGGTCGGTGACAGACTACGAACGAGGTCCGGCCGCGTATCATCAAGCGCGGCAATCACTCCTGGAGCTTCTCGACAGATGACAACCACACCCGATCCCGCAACTGACTGGCAACGCAGCAACCCCGACCTCGTCGTCTACCTCCCCAAGGGCGAACAGCACCACGACACCGACAACGAGCACTTCCTCGTCTTCGAGTCGCCCAGCGGCAACGAGTTGCTGACGATCTGGACCCAGAGCTCCTGCGAAGGGCGAGGCGACAACCACGCCATGATCGCTCGCAGCGCAGACGGCAAGACCTGGCCGGACCCGCAGTTCCTCCGCGGCACGCGGCCGGGCACCACCGACCCGCAGGCCGGCTGGGCGTTCCCGGTGGTGTCGCGATCCGGGCGAATCTACTGCTTCTACACCAAGCAAGCCGAGCTGAACGACGGCAACCCACAGGGCTGCGGAACGATGGGGTGCTGCTACTCCGACGACGAGGGGCACACGTGGACCGACGGCGCCGAGGTGCCGATGCCGCGCAACGCCTTCGACAACGCGGATCCGCGCGTGCCCAGGAACTGGATCGTGTGGCAGTTGCCCATTCGCGATCGACACGGCCGCGTCTTCACCGGCTACACCCAGACCACGAGCCCTTCCGTGCACCCGCCGGTCGAGGGCTGGTGGCAGTGGGGCAGCCGCTGCCAGTTCATGCGGTTCGACAACCTCGACGAAGGTCCCGACCCGGCCGACTTGGTGGTCACCTGGCTGCCTGACGACACCCGCGGACTCGAAGTCGCCCACCCCCACACCGGCCAGTCGGCCGTCTCAGAGCCCAGCCTCGTGCTCCTGCCCGATGGCCGGTTGTTCACGACGATGCGCGCGTGGACCGGACACGTCTGGTACTCCGTATCGACCGACGACGGGCACACCTGGCGCCCGCCCGCAATCATGCGCTACCGCGACGGTGGCGAGCCGGTACTGCACCCCTTGGCCCCGTGCCCAATCTACGCCCTCCGGGACGGCCGCTATCTGCTGGTCTTCCACAACAACGACGGGCGCGTCGGCACCCACAACCAGCGTGACGTGCACTGGAACACTAACCACCTCGACTTCGTCCGCAACCCAGCCTTCCTCGCCGTGGGCGAGTTCCGCCCCGACGCGGAACAGCCGCTCTGGTTCAGCCCCCCCAAGCAGCTTCTCGACACCGATGGCATCCCGATCGGTCCCAAGGGCACCGCCGAGATCGCCACCTACACCAGCCTCACCGAGTGGCGCGGCCAGCGCATTCTCTGGTACCCCGACCGGAAGTACTACCTGCTGGGCAAGTACCTGCCCGACGAGTTGCTCGGGGACATGACGGTCCCGCGCTGACGCCGGACACTGACCTGTTTTCCAGAAGGTGAGCACCTGCGGATCGACGCCTGCCACCAGCCCACCGATCCCTCCCACGGCAGCATGCTTCAGAGAGAGCGGGAGCAAGATCAGCCCGCCGACGATCATCAGGAAGCACTGGATCACCGCCGAGTAGGCAGTCGCCATCAGCCCGGCGAAGCAGCAATACACGAGCACGCCGCCGCTGACGAACACGATGATGCTGGAGGCCGCCACATGGAGCACCGGGGACAGCACAGTGGCCCGAGTGAACATTTCGTTGCCGGCGAACAGCGCGTAGTAGAGGATCCACCAGCCGGCGACCAGGAGTCGAAGAGCCAGGCTGTAGCGCGTCTCAAGGAACTCGGACACCGTGGTGATGCGGAGCCGCCGCAGTCGAGGCACGAAGATCAGCGCACTGCCCGCCGCGATCATGTTGCCTGTCCAGGCGATGAGAAGCACCGACACACCGCCGCCCCCCCATACGCCGCCGCGGCCGGACCCACCAGGTAGATGGCGGCCACGTTCGCTGCCATGATGGTCCCGGCGACAACCCACTGGTTAAGTGATCTTCCCGCCAGGAAGAAGTCATCGTCCTTCTTGACGAAGCGCGCCAGGTACATGCCGAACAGCGTGGTGGCAACCAGGTATGCAAGAACGACCAGGGCGTTAATCAGGCGCAGGTCTCCTGTCTCTTTCGTTGACTGGCGTGGACGAATGGTCTGAGCTAACCTCAATCGCGCCCGCCTGCGCGCAGCCCGGCCCAATCAGCAGCGCGCGAGTTGGTTAGGCCACGGCCAACTCGCGGGCGTGCGCGACCGCTCGTTTGCTCACGGCTCGGACTTGGGCGGCGGTCAGCGTGGTCACCGCGACGGTCTCACCGGAGAGAGTGAGGAACTCGACCTCAAACGCCTGCCCTCCGCGGTAGACGTGCACTACGGTGCCCACGTCGCCTCGCTGGAGTGCCTCGGCTTCCATGTCCGTTGATAGAACGACTCGGTCGTGTTCCCGTATCATCTTGAGCCAACTCCTATTGGGTAGGTCGTCACCAACCGCGGGGCCAGTTCCGGTCCCTCGACCACCCACACCGACCGTACCCATGGGTTGCGGCCGTCAGGGGTCTTCAGTGCTCCCTCAACAGCATAGCGTGTCCCGAACGCCGAGTCTACCATTCGCGTGACTCGGTGCGTCTGACCGTGGTCCCGGGGGGCATGGGCCAATACCTCCCAGGCTTCGGGGCGGAACCCAAACCGGAGGAAGAACTCGGCCTTGCCCCGACCGTCCGGGTGCAACGGGCAGAGCAGGTACCCTCGTATCTTCACGCGGTCTACGCGGGCACGGTTGGCGTTTGGCAGCGTCATCAGCCTGTCAGCTCCCGAGCCGGTGGCCCGGCCACCGTGGTCGCCCTAACCGGCATTCAGCCCAGCGACCTATGCCACGAGGGCTCAGTGCGGGCTCGAGGCAGCCACGCGCCCTTCCTCACACTCGGCAACCACCTTGGGGTCGGCGTTCGGGTGGGCGAGCAATCTGTATGTCCTTCCGCCAAGGACGACTTCGGCGGATCCCCCCGAGCCCGACTCCGCAACCTTCACAGTCGGCACACCGCCCTCAGCAGCCATCGCCCACGCGACCAGTGCCTTGTTGCCCCGCACTCGCGTCACGACGCAGGGGACGCGGTCGGTGGTGTTCGCGCCGACGCCGGTTCCCGCCCACGCCTCCGCTGGCGACAACGAGGCGAGAGCGACGCCGACCTGGAGCTTGCCATCCACAGCGATCGGTGGAAGTGCCCCGCCGACCTGGGTCATGTCCTTGAGGTGCTTGTAGCCGTCGAGGTCGGGCATGGTGAGCGGCTCACCTGTTGGCGGCCGCGTCCAGTCACCGGCGTTGTGGTAGGCGACGTCGAAGATGTGCTCGGCTGCCGCGTCCACCAAGTCAAGCACAACCACCAAGTTCTGCCCGCACAGGGCGACTGCGCGGCGGTAAGTCACTTTGTCGTAGATCTCGCCCGCCTCTGCGAAGACGGCCGAGACGTCGTCGCGGGTGCCGAAGGCGAGGCAGCGACCCTCAGCCGGCTTCTGGCTCTGCTGGTCGACGGTGAGCGTGTTGTGGGCAAGGGTGGTGCGGTACCACTCCTTCTGAATCGGGACACCGTAGGCGGCGGTGCCCGGGTCGTAGCCGAGGATCTTGCCTTTGGCGTAGGAGACGAAGTTCAGCTTGTCGGGGTGGCCGTGCCCGCCGCCGTGGGGCCCGTACTTGAGGCAGAGCCAGACCGCGTTCTCGCCGGTACCGTGTTGGAGGACGGCGTACCCGGCACTCTCGAAGTTGCGGCTGCCGCGGGCTTCTGCGGGCGGCTCGGGGAGCGGCTCAACGCCGTTGATAAGCGCCTCCAAGGAGCGGCGGTTACTGCCTCCAATCACCTCTGCAAACCGGGCTTCACCGTAGTGGGCAAGCGCGCACTCGTAGAACCGAGCTTGCCCGCGGACGTTGGCTGTCCCGGAGTCGTTGAACGCGGGCAGACTGAAGTCCGGCAAGGCCAGATCCAGCGGTCCCTCGAACAGCCGCCGGTAACTGCGCCCGTCGTGCTCGAACCCGCAGCCACTGTCCGTCCGCGTCGCGCTCCTGGCTGACCCACCACGTCGCCTGGTACCCGTCGGCAAAGGGGTACGCTACCAGCTTGATCATCAGCGAGGACTTCCCGATGCCGGAGAACCGGTACCAGAACCGCAGCTCGCCACCCTTAGCCCAATCGACGTTGGCGTGCCCGTGACCAAGCGTCGGCCCGGCCGGCGCTTTGGCGGGTACGCGATACCGGACCGCGTGCTTGCCGACCTTGGCGTCGTCGATCAACTCGACGTTCCCCCACTGGTCGGTGGTCTCACAGTCGGACAGCGCGATCAAGTCGTTCTGCGCATGAGCAGTCGTCGCGGCGAACGCCGCGATGCCGAAGAAGAGCGCGTGCAGCATGAGTGCCTCCGGGGACGTGTCGTGTGTCGCCCCCATTCTCCCCGCATTCGATCAGAGGCGCAAGCGCCCATCAGGTACAATCGTGACTCCGTACCCCAAGGCGTGGAGCCGGAGGAGACCAAGATGACCACCCGACACCGCTATCAGGCTTGTGTAGCAGCCACGCTGCTTTCCCTAACTCATGCCGCCGTCAACGCCGAGCCGGCTGCCGAGCCGGAAGGCACACCCCTTGCCTGGGTCCGACTGGACGATGCCGCGCAGGACTACGCCGGGACCCATTACCTGTTCCTGGGTGATGTGGAGCTTCAACTGACCATCGACGCAGCCCCGCACGCCGGGGAGCTACTTCTGCTTCGATGGGGTTCGAAGAACGACACCCGCGAGGCGGAGGCGACGGTCAACGGCAAACGCGTGAAGCTGAGCCACGGCGGCTACGACGGCTTCCGGTGGCTGACCGTCCCGGTGCCCAACGGTGTCACGGGCGAACGCATCGACGTTGTGCTCAAGCGGGGAGACGGGAAGCCGGCGTTCCTCAACGAGATTCGTTTGGCGACGAAGGAGGCGGTCGCGGGCACGCCGCCAGACCTAAAGCCGCTGTCGCACCGCGCGACCCTCAAGATCGTCGGCACTCCGGGCGTGCCCATGATTCGGTACGCGGAGGCGTTTCCGGACATGCGCGCACTGTGGGACCGGGAGCCGACCGCTTCGGCAGCCACCCCCGAGGAAACGCTCTGGCGCCAGGCGGAACGGAACGCCCGCCTTGCCGCCGAGGGGCTCTACCGGTGCCGTCGCTACGTGGACGGCTGGCTGGCGCACGCCGACCCGGAGTCGGGCTTGATCCCGCGGAATCTCACTGCCAGCGTCGACTTTTGGAACGGCCGCGATTCGGGCGCCGACAACTACCCGTTCATGGTACTGACTGCAGCGCTCACCGACCGGCCGCTTATGGACGGCCGCCTGCTCCACATCCTGCGCACCGAGACGCGCCTAACCTGCCGCGTCGACCGCCTGCCGGACGACTACTCGTTCTCCAAGAAGGGCTGGCGGCGGGAGAAGCTGGACCTCGACGCAATCGTCTTCGAGGGCGCCGAGTACGTGAAGGACGGGTTGCTCACCGTGACCGAATGGCTGGGTCCCAGCCCCTGGTCTGGGCGCATGGTCGGTATCGTCGAGGACCTCTGGAAGCACGCGCCGGTGGACACGCCCTTTGGCAAGCTGCCGACGCTGAACTTCGAGGTGGACGGCGACCTGCTCCAAGCCTGTTCGCGCCTCTACTGGTTCACCGGCGACCGCAAGTACCTGGACTGGGCAATCCGCCTGGGCGACTACTACCTGTTGGGCGACCACCACCCTACGCGCGACCTGAAGGACCTGCGCCTCAGCGACCACGGCTGCGAGGTCATCAACGGCTTGTCAGAGTTGTACGTCGCCGTGAGCTTCGCCGCTCCCGAGAAGCAGCAGGCATACCGCGAGCCGCTGCACGCTCTGTTCGACCGGATTCTGGAGATCGGCCGGAACGAGGACGGCTTGCTCTACACCTCCTTCCAGCCGCAGACGGGCGTACACGCCGCCGGGCTCTGCGACACGTGGGGGTACAACTTCGACGGCTTCTACACGCTCTACTTACTGGACAAGACCGAAACGTATCGCGACGCCGTTCAGAAGGCCCTGAGTAACCTCAAAGGCAAGTACGTCGGCGCTGCCTGGGCGGACCGGAGCGCCGACGGCTTCGCCGACTCCATCGAGGGCGCCCTCAACCTGTACAACCGCGAGCCGGTGGAGTCGGCGGCTGACTGGATCGACAGCCAGACTCGCCTGATGTGGGGCATGCAGCAGAGCGACGGCGTAATCGAGGGTTGGCACGGCGATGGCAACGTTGCCCGCACCACGCTGATGTACGTACTCTGGAAGACCCAGGGAGTCCATGTGGAGCCATGGCGGCCCGACGTGCGGGTGGGCGCCGTCCGCGACGGCGCCGTCGTGCTGCTCAGCCTGACGGCCGACGAGCCGTGGGCCGGGCGGCTGGTCTTCGATAGGCCCCGGCACAAGCTGTACATGCACCTGCCGTTGGACTACCCGCGCATCAACCAATTCCCCGAGTGGTTCACCACCGAGGCCGACCGGCGCTACGCTATCCGCGACCTGGTCGCCAACACTGACCAGACGCTAACCGGCAAGGCCCTGCAGGACGGGATCGCCATCGCCCTCAAGCCGGCAACGGAGCTACGCTGGCGCCTCACCCCGTAGGGGCAGACCCGTGTGTCTGCCCTGCGGCACGCACAGCGGCGCCGTTTCCCCGGGGGGGGCGGGCGCGCAGGCGCCATCTTCATGTGGGGCGGGCACGCAGGCGCCATCTTCATGTGGGGCGGGCGCGCAGGCGCCATCTTCATGTGGGGCGGGCACGCAGGCGCCATCTTCATGTGGGGCGGGCACGCAGGCGCCGCCCCTACAAGAGAGAAACAAACGGTATGCACATGTATATCGCGCTGATCTCGCTTGCGTCAGGAATCCTCGCGCCCGCTGCCGAAGGAGCCAGCGCCATGCATCCAGAACCAACCACCTGTTACCTGTTCTCCTACTTCGTCGGCAACGGCGAAGACGGCCTGCACCTCGCTTGGAGCCGCGATGGCTTCCACTGGGAGGCGTTGAACGGCGGCGAGAGCTACCTTCAGCCCCAGGTCGGTGAGTCCAAGCTCATGCGCGATCCGTGCCTGCTGCTGGGACCGGACGGGGTGTTCCAGCTTGTCTGGACCACCTCCTGGCAGGGGAAGACCCTCGGTCACGCCTCCTCGAAGGACCTCGTCCACTGGTCGGAGCAGGAGGCAATTCCGGTCATGGCGGCCGAGCCGCAAGCGCGCAACTGCTGGGCGCCTGAGGTGGTCCACGACGAAGCCAAGCAGCAGTACCTCCTCTTCTGGTCGTCCACCATTCCAGGCCGCTTCCCAGACACGGAAGACACCGGTGACGACGGCTACAACCACCGCGCATACTGTACCACCACGAAGGACTTCCAGACCTTCGCTCCCTCCCGACTCTTCTACGACAACGGGTTCAACGTGATCGACGCCACGATGCTGCGCGCCGGAGACAAGTACTTTCTGATCGTCAAGGACGAACGGAAGACCCCGGTCAGGAAGAACCTGCGCCTCGCGGAAGGCGCCACGCCGGAGGGACCCTTCGGACCCGCTTCGGAGCCATTCACCCCGAGCTGGGTGGAAGGTCCGTCGGCGATCCGAATTGGTGACGACTACGTGGTGTACTTCGACTGCTACACGCAGCACCGCTATGGCGCGGTCCGCTCCCGGGACCTCGAGCATTGGGAGGACATCACCGCGCTGGTCGACTTCCCCAAAGACGCACGACACGGCACCGTGCTGGCCGTGCCACGCCAGGTCGTTGACAGGTTGCTGGTGTCAACGCCGTAGTTCCAGAGGGTACACACTGAGGGGGGAACGGCAGCATGAACTTGCGCGGACTTGAGCGCCAGACTGCCCGATCGGGACCCGGCGCGTTACGCGCCATGGCACTGGTCGCCTCCGCCCTGGCGGCGGTCAGCCACGGCGGTCTGCTTAGGGCCGAGCCCAACGGCGCCGTGGGCACTATTGGACACAAAGTGAGGACGGATGAGAAGATGAACGACGCCTTGGCCAAGCAGCCCCCCGCGAACCGCGCCGACGCAGCCACCACGCTGTGGTACACCGGGCCGGCAACCGACTGGATGACCCAAGCGCTGCCGATCGGCAACGGCTCTCTCGGCGGGATGGTCTTCGGCGCAGTCGGTGCCGAGCGGATCCAGTTCAACGAGAATACGCTGTGGACCGGCGACGAGGCCGACACCGGCGCCTACCAGAACTTCGGCGAGCTGCGAGTCTCGTTTGGCACGGGCGGAGCCCTTGTCGCGCCGGGACGCGCCCACAACGACAGTACCGCCGCCGAGACCATCGCCGCCAGCCACGACGGCGACCCCGCCACCAAGTGGTGTGTGATCCATGAGGGGCAGGAGGTCCTCTGGGTCAAGGAGTTCCGCGGGGACCGGCAAGCGTTGCGCAGCTACGCCTTCACCTCCGCCAACGATGTGCCGGAGCGCGACCCGCGGACCTGGGTGCTGGAGGGGTCGCAGGACGGTAAGGACTGGAGGCTGCTGGACAAGCACGAGAGCGAAGCGCCGTTCCCGGAACGCCACCTGCGAAAGACCTATGCGTTTGTCAACGGCACGGCGTACCGGTTCTACCGGTTCCGCTTCCAGCCAGCGCCCGACTGCACTCATTTCCAGGTTGCCGAAATCGAGTTGGGCAACGCGGACGCCAAGGAAGACGACGTGACCGACTACCGGCGCGAGCTGGACCTCTCGACCGCCATCCACCGCGTTTGCTACGCCCGCGAAGGCATCCTCTATCAGCGCGAGGCCTTCTGCAGCCACCCCGACCGTGCGTTGGTGGTTCGCTTCACTGCCAGTCGGCCGGGTAGCTACACAGGGCACGTCGAGCTGACCGAGGCACACGGCGCGATCCCTGTTGCTCAGGGGGACGAACTGACGGCCGCGGGCGCGCTGAGCAATGGGCTGAAGTACGAAGCCCGGGTCAAGCTGCTCTGCGAAGGCGGCGAGGTGGAGGCGACCAACGGGGTGCTGGAGTTCCGCGGCGCCGACGCCCTGACTGTGCTGCTGACGGCCGGGACCGACTACCTCAACCGGTCCGACCGCGGCTGGCGCGGGGACGACCCGCATGCCAAGGTCACACAGACGCTCGCCTCCGCCGCCAGCAAGTCCTTCGAGGCACTGAAGGCGGCACACGTGGCGGACTACCGTTCCCTGTTCGACCGCTTCAGCCTGGAGCTTGGCGAGACTGCCCCCGACCGAGTAGCGCTGCCCACCGACCAGCGCCTTCTCGCCTACCACCGAAACGACGGTGGCGACCCGGACCTCGAAGAGCTGTTCGGCCAGTACGGCCGCTACCTGCTCATCAGTTCGTCCCGGCCCGGCGGCCTGCCGGCGAACAGCCAGGGCCTGTGGAACGACAGCAACAATCCCCCTTGGCGCAGCGACTATCACTCCAACATCAACATCCAGATGAACTACTGGCTGGCCGAGCCAACCAACCTAACAGACTGCAACCAGCCGCTTCTCGATTATTTCACCAGCCTGCGCGACGTCCGCAAGCGCGCCACGCAGGCGCACTTCCAGTGCCACCGCGGCTGGACCGTGCAGACGGAGAACAACATCTACGGCGGCTCCGGCTGGCGCTGGAACCCGCCCGGCAGCGCGTGGTACTGCCAGCACCTGTGGGAGCACTACGCCTTCGGTCGCGACAAGACTTACCTCCGCGACGTGGCGTACCCGGTCCTCAAAGAGGTCTGCGAGTTCTGGGAAGACCGGCTGGTGGCGCTGCCCGACGGCTCACTGGTCACACCTGACGGGTGGTCGCCCGAACACGGCCCCGATGAGCAGGGCGTCACCTACGACCAGATGATCGTCTGGGACCTGTTCACCAACACGATCGACGCTGCCGACGAACTCAGCACCGACCGCGCCTTCAGCGATCGGTTGGTCGCGCTCCGCGACAGCCTCCTCCAACCGAAGATCGGCAAGTGGGGACAGCTCCAGGAGTGGCTGGTGGACCGCGACGACCCCACAGACCAACATCGGCACGTGTCGCACCTGTTCGGCTTGCATCCCGGCCGGCAGCTCTCGCCGCTAACCACTCCCGAGCTGGCGGAAGCCGCGAAGGTCTCCCTCAACGCCCGCGGCGACGGCGGCACCGGTTGGAGCCGCGCCTGGAAGATCAACTTCTGGGCGCGCCTGTTAGACGGCGACCACGCCTACCTGCTACTGCGCAACCTGCTCACCCCCGTCGGCGGCAAAGGCACCGACTACGGCAACGCCGGCGGCGTGTACGCCAACCTCTTCGACGCCCACCCGCCCTTCCAAATCGACGGCAACTTCGGCGCCACCGCCGGCATCGCGGAGATGCTCCTCCAGAGCCACGCCGGTGAGATCCACCTGCTGCCCGCCCTGCCTGCCGCCTGGCCCACAGGCAATGCCAAGGGTCTACGCGCGCGAGGCGGCTGCGAGGTGGACCTGCACTGGAAGGACGGCCAGCTTCAGACCGCCACGCTGCGAAGCGCCGTTGGGACGGGCTGCACGGTGCGGTATGGGGAGGTGGTGCGGAAGGTGGAACTGGAACCGGGGAACTCGGTGCGATTGGGCGGAGCGACACTGCGTGGGTGACGGGTGCGGCCGGGGAACCCGTCCGTTCCCGTCCCGCGCTTCGGGTTGACAGGCCCGGACCTGGCAGATAGACTGCATCGTGTCGGCCGGGCACCGTCCCGGGTCGGCGCTCGGCGACCAACCGTGTCCCGCCCAGTCTGTTCGCTCGTCTGGCTGTCCTCGTGAACGGTGGCTCAATGCATTCACAGCAACTCCACCTGCCGCTGCAGTTGGACCCACTCGCAGCCAGCAGCGGCCCCACAGGCAGATCGTCGCCGTCGCGGAGATCCAACGGGTCCATGAACAAGCTGGAGCCGAACGATGCGCCTGCGCACGACTGGTTCCGCTTCGTTCTCTCCTTTCCCCCCCACCTCGTCCGAGCCTACTTGGAGAAGCTCGATGTCCGGCCGAATCACGTGGTCCTCGATCCATTCTGCGGCACCGGCACGACACTCGTAGAATGCAAGAAGCTCGGCTTTGCTTCCGTCGGATTCGAAGCCCATCCGCTGGCGCACTTCGCGGCCTCGACCAAGACTGACTGGAGTCCGCCCCCCCCTGCTTTGCTCAACCATGCGTCGCGGATTGCCGATGCAGCCGCCAAGGTGTTGGCTACCCAGGGCATCGACGACATCCCGGTCCTCAAGCGTCAGGCGTTGGACCAGCTCGAACTGCTCGCATTGCCCGAAGAGTCCGCCAAGCTCCTGTTGAAGAACAGCCTCAGTCCGCTTCCGTTGCACAAGACGCTGGTCCTTCTTCAATGCCTCAACAACAGCCCCGACCCTCGATTTGCGCGCCATGAGAAGCTGGCTCTGGCCAACGCCTTGGTCGGCACCATCGGCAATCTCCACTTCGGCCCCGAAGTGGGCATCGGCCAGATCAAGCACGACGCCCCTGTGATCGCCCCCTGGCTGGACCGGGTCAGAAGCATCGCCAGCCACTTGGAGGGACTACGCGACCGAGCAGCAACTCCGACGACCGTTCTGCTCTCGGACTCGCGGGACTCGCATGAGGGCCTCCCCCCGCAGTCGATTGACGCCGTCTTCACTTCCCCGCCCTACCCGAACGAAAAGGACTACACGAGAACCACGAGGTTGGAGTCTGTGCTCCTCGGCTTCATCGCCAACAGGGACGATCTGCGGGCAGTAAAGCGGGGGCTCCTTCGCTCCAACACGCGCGGCGTCTACAAGACCGACAAGGACGATACGTGGATCGCTCAGTTTCCCGAGATCACCAAGCTGGCCGACGAGATCGAGACTCGCAGGCGGAAGCTGGGCAAGACCTCGGGCTTCGAGCGCACCTATCACCGTGTCACCCTTCTCTACTTTGGCGGCATGGCCCGCCATCTCGCCAGTCTCCGTCCGCTACTGCGCCCGGGGGCGAAGCTGGGCTACGTAGTCGGTGACCAGGCTTCGTATCTTCAGGTGATGATCAGGACGGGCCAGTTGCTTGCCAAGATCGCGAGTACCCTCGGCTATGAGGTGGTCGGAACCGACCTCTTCCGCACGCGCCTCGCCACCGCCACGAAGCAGCAGCTTCGAGAGGAAGTCCTGCTGCTGAGATGGCCCGGGTAGCGTGTCCGAATCCGCAGGAGCGTCGTCCCGGTGCCTTCCCAGAAGACAGCGATCATCGAGGATCTATTCGACCAGCGATGGCAGGCCGACACTGGGTCTTTGGCCGACCCGATGGTCACCCTCGCCCAGGTTGCCGCGGCCATAGCAGAACACGAGACCGCGCTCAGCCCCAAGAACCCCGCCAACTTCTTCAAGGACCTCATCCGCAATAGGAGGTCTGCAAACGCCAATTGGCCACAGTCCGTCCTCGACCGGGGGTACACGGCCCGTCAGGTAACCTCACGCGGCAACTGCTTCGAGTTCACCCCACTGCAGCCCGGACAGGCGCTACCGTTCCCGCGGTCCGGGATCCATGAACCGGGCCCGGACGTTCCCCTCCGCCAACTCCAGAGCGCGAGTATGCCGCTTGCCTCTCGGCGCCTCGGTCGCAGCGACGAAGCGTGGCTCATCCAGGTCCTTGCCAGGCTCCACGTGAGGGAGACTCACTTCGCACTGCACCCGTTCAGGCGCTTCGTTCAGGTCGACCTCCTGCAGACCAACGTCAAGCTGTCAAGGGCAGAGATCGACGCCCTGTTCCTTGCCGTCGAGGAGGTCCCAGGCACGGAGACGAAGCAGACGCGAGAGGTGCTTGTCACTTGCGAAGCCAAGGGGCTAAGGGACGACCTCCTTGAGGACCAGCTCATCGCGCAAGCCCAGGCAGCACTTGGGATGTCGGGCGTCCAGCAGGACATCGTGTTTCCCACGGCGGCGAAGGCCATCGGTCC
>PEVN01000097.1:14800-17898 GCA_002779825.1 Armatimonadetes bacterium CG06_land_8_20_14_3_00_66_21
GCTGGTTCCCTCTGTCCCGGGTGTCGGCAAGTAACGACGGTGCCGAACCACCCCTGGCGGCGCCCTTCTACGGCCCGCCGAGCCCAATCCCAAACGCCTCAATCCGCACCCCGGCCCGCTCCACCGGCTGGTCGGTCATGTTGAGCCAGAGCCGCCCCTGGCCGAGACGGGTGGCGAAGACGTGGTCGAAGGCTTCGTCGTCCGCCAGGTTGGGCGCGCCCAGTTCACGGGCGAGGGGGCCCAGCAGCGCTTGCAGCAGAGGTTGCTCCGCAGAACCTGCGTTCCGCGGCAGTTGCACCAGAGCACCGCGTCCGCGCCGCTCGACGGGGAGCTTGCTTCGGTCGATGGCTACGGTGAGGCCTTGATTCACAACCGCCTCGCCGGTAGCGCCTGCGCGGATCGCCTCGACGCGCGTCACGGCAATCCCCAACAGGCGGGTGTCGGTCGTGCCCTCCTTCTCGCTTGGGCGCCACCCGGGGACGGCGACCGTCAGCTTCGCAACCGGCTTGCGCAACCGGTCGCCCGCAACCTCCAGCTTGTAGACGGCGTGGCCGGGGCGCAGCTTCCCCAGCACTTGCCCGTCCAGCCGGATCTCGCCGGTGGCGCCGGCAAGTGCGTGGCCCGGAGTCACCACCTCAACCTCCAGAGAAACCGGCTGCCCGGAAACAACGGGGACGTACACTCCCGGTGCGGCGCCGCTCCACCGTTTGCGCACGGTGGGATCCGGGAACTCGCGGCCCATTTCAGGACCGTTCCAATCGCCGAACAGGAACGGCTCGTCGCCGGCCGCGCCCACCAGCAGTCTCCAGTGGGCGGGCGCTTCGCCGTGGACCGTCGGTTGGCTCAGTCCCGCGATCGGGAGATCCTCGAATCGCGCCAGAATCCCCCCGGCCGACACCCAGCGGCCGATGACGGCTTTAGCGTCGGGCTCCAAGAAGTCGCCCGTCGGCAGCACCAGCAGGCGGCACGACTTGAGCACGCCATCCACCACACTCGTGCGGTTCACTAAGTCCAGATCGCACAGCTCTCGCAGCGAACGGACGATCCGGTACGTTTCGCCCACCGCCTGCGGGTCCTGCGCCCACGCCGCCCGCGGCAGGTAGACGGCGACTCGTGGAGGCGGCGGCTGGCGGCGCTGGAGGAACGGTGCTGCTCGCCGGAAGTTGCCGGCGGCTTCCGGCGAGTCCAGCACGTTGGGGGAGTAGTAGTGAAGCTGCCGGGCGCCGCTTGCCGTGGCGTTGTAGACGCGCGCGACCACGCCCTTCTCGTCCACCGTGCCCGCCGGCTCGAAGCCGCAGAATGTGCCGTACCACCGCGTGGCCGTGGCGACCTCGCGGGTGACGGCGAAGTTGGCGGCGTAGTCGCTGCCTTCGTTAGTGATGCGGATGCCGGCGCCGTATGGCGCAATCGCCTTCGCCTGCGCCGTGAAGTCAGCGCCGAGGTAGGGCGCTCCGTCGCCGCCGGTGCAAAGGTAGATCTCCGTCTTCGGGAAGTGCTTGCGGGTCCCCTCCACCCACCACCGTGACCACTCGGTCATGGTCTCTTCATACCCGCGGACGAAGTCCTCGCGCGCGGTGGCATTGGGCGCCTTGTCGGGGAGAAATGTCGTCACGGCCTCCCAGTTCGCCAGCTTCGTGCCCCAAGCGGTGTTGAGCTTGTCCAGCGAGGCGTACTGCTTGCGCAGCCGCGCCCGGAAGTCAGCGACAGCAAGCGCGTCGCCGGCCCACCAGCCGCCGTGGTTGTGGTACGGGCCGGGGAGGTCGGCCGTCCACCCGCCCTCGGGACCTGCTGGGTAGATGCTCTCCCCGTAGATGCCGGTGACGCCCAGCAGGACGCCTTCGATGACCCCGCTGTCCCGGTAGCGCTCGGCGAACGCAGCCAGGAACCGGTCGATCTCCGGCTTCAGCGCTGGGTTCCACAGCGACTCCACCTTCGACGGCTTGCCGTGGTCCAGGCACACGTAGGGGTGATGCTGCGGCCCTTCGCGGAACCACTTGGGCGTCGCATACGCACACCCGGCAATGAGAAACGGCACCCACTTCAGGCCGGCTTGCTTCAGCACCGCCACCTGCCGGTCCCAGCGCGACCAGTCCCACTGTCCCTTGCCCGCGTCTTCCACGCTCTGCCACGTCACGTAGCTTTCGACGCTGGTCACCCCGAAGGCGCGGAACAGCAAGGCGGCATTGGCGTCGGCGTCGTTGCCGAAGGTCAGCTCCATGCCCTTGCCGATCTTCACCTGATTGGCGGTCAACTCCGCCGCAGGCACGGGACGGTCGGGGTCGAACCCGGCGGGCGCCTCGTCGCCCAACTCGATCCGGGCCACGGCGCACGTCCCGGCCAGGCGCAGGTCGCTGCCGTGGTTCTGCCCGTTGCCGAAGCGGGCATGCTCGATCTTCACCGTGCGCCGCACCCACTTGCCCGTGCCCAACAGCACCAAACCCGGTCCGCGCTGGTACTTGGTCGCAAGCGTCGGCTCGGCGGCGACGCTGTCGTACTCGGCGGTGAGCAGACGCGGGCCGTCGTCGAACACGTCGCAGGTGAGGTACACCGTGAAGTCGCCGGCGTGGAAGGCGTCGTCCGCTACCTGCACGTAGAGGTAGCCGGACTTGTCGCTCGCCACCTTGCGGCACGGGCGACCGGCGACCTCGGCCGGCTCGTTGGCCCCGTCACCGGCCGACGGTACGGACAAGCCGCTCTCCCGGTTGGTTGGGCCGAGGTCGACGCTGACGGTCTTCGCCAGTGCCGGCGAGATCGCGAGGCAGAATAAAGCGATGGTAGCGAGGCGCATGGGGACTCCTTTGGGAATGCGGATTGCGGATTGCAGATTGTGGAGTGAACGGCCTGCGCGCGCCGCGTCTCCATGTGACGTGGCGCCCGGGCTGACATGGATGGTTCCTCTGAGAACGACGCCATCGCGTAGCCACGAGCGCCAAGCGAGTGGATGCCAGCCGCTGCGTCCCTCGGCTTGGCGCCCCAGGGGCGCCCACGCGCAAACGCTCGGCGTTTGATCGGGCTACGTTCTCATCTGACGTGATCGCCGCCCACCGGGCGGGCGAGGGCGATTCCCTCGAACGGCTGCTCAGCCGGACAATGCGTTC
>PEVN01000531.1:0-248 GCA_002779825.1 Armatimonadetes bacterium CG06_land_8_20_14_3_00_66_21
GGTCGCCTGACCTGTCGCCGTTGACAGCTTCGGCAGCCTGCCCTGCTGAGTGCGTCAGCGGCGACCCGCCACCTCGTCGAAGAACACCTCTCTCGCCGGGTAGTTGCTGTGGCTGCTCATCTGGAGGAAGAGGTAGGCGGTGGGAAAGCGGAAGCTCTTCCAGTCGGTCTGCCACAGCGTCTTCCCATTCTCGACGACGGTGAGCTTGTCGCTTCGCCAGCGAATGGTCACCGCCTGCTCGCCAATCT
>PEVN01000531.1:282-10895 GCA_002779825.1 Armatimonadetes bacterium CG06_land_8_20_14_3_00_66_21
GTCGTAGAGCACGCGCTCGCCGCCGTTAGCTCGCGCCGAGACCCACGCCCGGGCGTTCTTCCCCGGCGGGACGCCGATGTACTCCAGCTTCCACCAGTCCTTCTCGGCGCCGGGGTTGCCGTCCGTCGCCGTGGGGCACAGGAAGACGCCGGCCGTCAGGTAGCACCCGTTCGCCTGGTTGTTCCAGTCCAGCTCGAAGGACAGCTCGAACGGCTGCCGCAGGCTGACCGGCTGAGCCGACCGCACGCCGTGGAACTTGACCGTCTTGTCATCGGTGCCAATCGTCGCCGCCCGCATCCGCAACCGGCCGTTCACCAAGTCGACCTTGCTCTCCTGGAAGTCGTTCTTGCGGGTGACCACCCAGACGGTCGGGTCGAGCGCCTTGGCGGAGAACGACTCGGTCAGCGTGCTGAGCGCCTGAGCTTCAGGCGGCGGCTGCGCCCGCACGTTCCTGACCGCGCACCCCGAGGCAAGCAAGAGCGCTGGCGGAAGGACCATCAGTAGGGGTTTCATGGGGAGTCCCTTCGGAAAAGCGCCGCCAATCCGAGCCGCGACCGTCAGGGAGCGGGCCAGGCGCAACCAGGGAGCACGAACACCGCGCCTCACCCGCTCCCTGACGGTCGCGGCTCGGATTGGCCTTCACACGCAAGAGAGCCGGTGCACGAGGGTTCGTGCACCGGCTCTCTGTTCCTTTCGGCAGCAGCAGGGCTACTTCTTCCCGCCACCTTGGTCATGCGGCACGACGACCGTGCACGAGGCGGTGGCGCTGTTGCCGCTGGCGTCGGTGGCAGCGATCCAGATGGTGTAGATCCGATCGCCCGTCTTGCCGGAGCGCTCGGCGCGGAGCTTCACCGTGTGATCGCCGGTGATCTGCCAGTCCGGCTGGGTGTTGCCGTCGCCGGGACCGTTCACCGGCTGGTTGCAGGTCACGCCGGTGATCCGCCAGGTCGGCGCCGCGTCGCAGATATCCGTGAGCTGCGCGCTCACGACTACGCTGACCAGCTTGTGGTTCGCCGGCCAGAGGGTGCTCGGGTTGGCGGCGACGTTGGCAATTACGGGCGCCGTCGTATCGACGATGGTCACCGTTTGCGCCGCCGTCACCACGTTGCCGGAGTCGTCTGTCGCCGTCCACGTCACCGTGGTCGTTCCCAGCGGGAACACCGCGGGCGCGTCGTTGGTGATGGTCACGTCGGAGTCGCAGATGTCGGTCGCCGTGGCTTGGCCGATGGCTGCCGGCGTGCCATCAGCGCTCGTTTGCTCGGCAGTCACGTCGGCGAGGACGGTCAGGTCGGGCTTGGTCGTGTCCACGATGGTCACCGTCTGCGTGGCCGTCACGGAGTTGCCGGAGTCGTCGGTTGCGGTCCACGTCACTGTCGTCGTTCCCAACGGGAAGACCGCCGGCGCGTCGTTGGTCACCGCCGGGTTGGCATCGCAGATGTCCGTCGCCGTGGCTTGGCCGGTATCCACCGGTGTGCCATCGGCGCTGGTCTGCTCCGCGCCCACGTCGCCGGGCACGGTCAACTCGGGCTTGGTGGTGTCGACGATGGTGACCTTCTGCGTGGCGGTCGTCACGTTGCCGGAGTCGTCTGTCGCCGTCCACGTCACCGTGGTCGTTCCCAGCGGGAACACCGCGGGCGCGTCGTTGGTGATGGTCACGTCGGAGTCGCAGATGTCGGTCGCCGTGGCTTGGCCGATGGCTGCCGGCGTGCCATCAGCGCTCGTTTGCTCGGCAGTCACGTCGGCGAGGACGGTCAGGTCGGGCTTGGTCGTGTCCACGATGGTGACCGTCTGCGTCGCGCTGACGCTGTTGCCGGAGTCATCGGTAGCGGTCCAGGTGACCGTGGTCACACCCAGCGGGAACACCGCCGGCGCGTTGTTTGTGATCGCCACGTCGGCATCGCAGATGTCGGTCGCTGCCGCCTGGCCGAGGGCGACCGGCGTGCCGGCCAAGGCGGTCTGCTCGGTCGTCACGCCGACGGGGACGGTCAGGTCGGGCTTGGTCGTGTCCACGATGGTCACCGTCTGCGTGGCCGTCACGGAGTTGCCGGAGTCGTCAGTTGCGGTCCACGTCACTGTCGTCGTTCCCAACGGGAAGACCGCGGGCGCGTCGTTGGTGACCGCCACATCGGTGTCGCAGATGTCGGAGGCAGTGGGCGTTCCCAGTGCTACCGGCGTGCCGTCGCGACTGGTCTGCTCGGCGGTCACGTCCGCCGGAGCGGTGAGCTGCGGCGCAGTGGTGTCCACCACGGTGACAGTGAACGTCCCCGTGGCGATGTTCCCCGAGGCGTCCGTCGCCGTTACCGTCACCGTCGTCGTCCCCAGCGGGAACTCGGTGTGCGACGGCGGCACGCACACAACGGTCGGGGCGGTGTCGCAGACGTCCGTCGCCGTTGCCTCGAAGTCCACGTACGTCCCGCCGGCACAGGTCTGCTCGACACCAGTGAAGTTGCCGGGCACGTTCAGCTCGGGCTTGGTGGTGTCGACGATGGTGACCTTCTGCGTGGCGGTCGTCACGTTGCCGGCATCGTCCGTCGCCGTCCAGGTCACCGTCGTCTCGCCCAGCGGGAAGACCGGCGGCGCGTCGTTGGTGATCGCCACGTCGGCATCGCAGATGTCAGTCGCTGTGGCTTGGCCGAGAGCGACCGGTGTACCGTCGCGGTTCGTCTGTTCCGCCGTCACATCGGCGGGGACGGTCAGCGTGGGCTTGGTCGTGTCTACGATGGTCACCTTCTGCGTGTCCGTGACCACGTTGCCGGAGGCGTCTGTCGCCGTCCAAGTCACTACGGTCTCACCCAACGGGAAGACGGCCGGGGCGTCGTTGGTGATGGTCACGTCCGCGTCGCAGATGTCCGTGGCCGTTGCCTGCCCGAGGTCCACCTGCTCCGTTCCGGTCAAGCTCGTCTGCTCCTGAGTGATGTCGGCGGGAACGGTCAGCACGGGCGGTGTGGTGTCCACGATGGTCACCTTCTGCGTAGCTGTCGCCGAGTTGGCCGAAGCATCGGTGGCGGTCCAGATCACTGTTTTCGTGCCCAAGGGAAACACGCTGGGAGCGTTGCTGCTCACGGTCGGGTCGGGATCCTCATTGTCGGTTACCGTCGGTTGACCGAGGTTCACGGCCGTGCCATCCCGGCTCGCCTGCTCCGCGGTCACGTTAGAGGGTGCCGTGATCTGTGGCGGAGTGGTGTCTGGAACGGCTGTGCCGGTCGCGGCGAAGTCGCAGTTGACAACGACTCGGCCGGGGACCCGCGGGAGGGGGAAGAGATAACTGGGGTACACCACGCTCTGGTTCTTCGGGTCAAACGTGTAGCCGGCCTTCTGTGGCACCACCAGGTAGGAGTCTAACGGGGTGTAATCCCCCGTCATCGTGTACTTGCCATCTGCGCCCGTTGTGGCTGTCCCCACCTGTGGCTCATAGAGCAGGCCAAGAACCGACTGGTTGATGCCGGGCTTCCAGGCGTTCTTGTCGAATACCCGCCACTTCACGCACCAAGTCCCATGGACCTGCTTGTTTGTCCAGCCGGGGCGGAAATTGCCACCCGCCGGTCTGTTGTTCCAGTTGTCGTTGGGATCGCTGACGTCGGTCCAGGTGTACCAGCAGAAGTTGTGATCCGCATATTGGTCGTAGGGGTAGTTGAGGTAGTCCCAGTACGGCTTCGACCCGCCATTAAACAGGACCTTTGTCGAGCCGTCTGGAGCCTGAAGCTCGATGTACAGGTTCCACCAGTCTTCGGCGCCCGTGGGCCACACGATCTTCAGCGTCACCGAGAGCATCTGCAGGGTGCCATAGACCGTGACGTCGGAGCATCGTTTTTCCCACTGCGAGGTGTGGAAGCTGTCCGGATGGCTATCCTCGTAGTACCTGCGATTCCCGCCGCTGCAGGAGACCTCAACGCCTGGTAGACCGACCGTGCCCTCCCTCACTGTGCCGCTGATGCTGTTTGGGGTGTCAGGACCGACATCCTGCCAGTCGTACGCCGTCGCGGCGCCGCCCACAACGAGCACCAGAGCGGCGACTATCAGTAGAACTGTTCCGTGCTTCCTCATCGCTTTCCCTCCTGTTTGGATTCCAACTAAGCCGCAGTGTACCCGTCGGTGTTCACAGCAGGTTCACAGGGGGGGCGCGAACACGAAAAAGTGTGGAAATCTCTTCGATTACACGATCTCATACACTCTCGACCCAGCGAGTGCCCGGATGGTGAGAGCCGTCGCACGCTATCCCGTGCCCGTCTCGGCCGCGGAGCCCTCGCCCCAGGCCTGCTCGAACGCGGCCTCGCCCAGAGCAGCTCGGAGGGCGGCGAGACGGGAGTCTCTGTCGGCCACCTCGGCGGGGCGTCGAGAGGGCTCGAGCCCTTCTCTGACGGCCGCCGCCGCCGCCCAGTGTCGCACGGCAACAGCCTGCTCTCCTGCAGTCGCCAGCGCCAGCTCCTCAAGCACCGGCACGAGGGCCCGGCCCTTCCCGACCGTGCCTCGCAGGCACAGGGATTCCTCGAGGCACCGACGTGCCTCATCGAGATCGCCCTCGCTGCGCGCGGCCCGCCCCAGGCCGAACAGCGCCGTTCCGATGTGCTCCCGTCCACCCAACTCGCGAGCCGTTGCCAGGCACAGCTCGAACTGCTCCCGAGCGGCGGCGGAATCTCCTCGCCGCAATGCCACCTCGCCAAGACCCAGGTTGCTCATCAGCTCGAGGCGTCTGACCTGGAACGCCTGCGCAACCGCCAGACCCTCACGGTAGACGCGCTCCGCCGAGTCGAGGTTGCCCTCGGCGACCTCCGCCGAGCCCAGGGCGCACAACACGGTCGCAGCCTCCTCCTCCCTCCCCAGCTCGCGCACGAGCGCCAGCGACTCGGCGTACAGGCTGCGCGCCTCCGGGACCTGGTTCAGTGCCAGGGCGACATCGCCCAATCCTCTCAGCTCACGAGCAGCGAACCGCTCCGCGCCGATTCGGCGCGCGGTCGTCAACCCCTCGGTGTGCAGTTCGCGTGCCTCGTCAAGGCTGTCCTGCGCCCAGGCCACCTGGGCGAGATTGTGCAGAGCCGTCACCACGTCACTCCACGCCGACAGCTCGCGCTCGACGGCCAGCCCGGCCTGCAGGTGACTCTTCGCCTTCTCGTAGTCGCCAAGCAGATACGCGTGCCAGCCCGCGCATACCCACGCCCGGGCGTTGACGATGGACCGTCCTTCGGTCTCGGCAGCGAGTGCCCGTTCCAGCGTCTCCAGCCCTTCCGACCAGTACCCGCCTCGGTCCCAGTAGGGCGTCAAGGCGATGGCGATCCTGAGCGCTGTCTCGGGCAGGTCGCCCAAGGACTGGGCGAACGCGGCCTGGAGGTTGGCGTGGTCCGCCGCCAGTCGGTCCATCCAGTCGCCGGGCTCGGAGCCGTACAGCGCCGACTCGCCCTCTTCGGCCAGGCGCAGGTAGTAGCTCGCATGGCGCGTGCCCACCGCGGCCCGATCCTCCGGCGCAAGCAGTCCCTCGGCGTACCGGCGCAAGGTCTCCAGCATCTGGAACCGACGGGGACCGTCGCCCGGCGCCGTGGAGATGATCGACACGTCTCTCAGTGCCGCCAGGCCGTCGATCACTTTCCGCTCGCGACAGACGGCTCCCGCAGCCTCAGCGGTCCAGCCGCCGCAGAACACCGACAGCTCAGCGAACAGACGCTGCCACCGACTGGGCAGAAGCGCCACCGTGCCCTCGACGGCTGCCCGGAGAGAGCGGTGTCGCAGCGGGCGGTGGCTGTCGCCGGTTGTCAGCAGCCAGAAGCGATCCCGCAGTGCGGTCAGCATCTCCCCTGGGGCCAGCGTGCCGCTCCAGGCTGCGGCCAGCTCGAGCGAGAGCGGGATGCCCTCCAGTCCGGAGCACAGTTCTGCCACGGTCGCGGCGTTGGAGTCGGTCAGCGCGAAGCCCGGCAGCACGCTCTGCACCCGGTCGACGAAGAGCTGGATGCTGGGGCACTCGGTGAGAGTCTCTCGGTCGGTCTCACCAGGAAGCAGAAGCGGCTCCACGGGAACCTCCCGTTCGCCGGGCACGCCGAGCCGACGCCGCGAAGTCACCAGGCAGCACAGCTCGGGAACCTGCTGGAGCAGCTCGTCGGCGACCTTCCCCCCGGCCGGCAGCAGGTGCTCCATGTTGTCGAGGACCAACAGGCTGCGCTGGAAGGAGAGCGCCGCAAGCAGACGCGACCGGGCATCGCCCGACGACTCGCCTCCGGGCTGGACCGCGCGCAGCACCGTCTCCGGCAGCCGGCTCGGCTCCGTCAGCTCGGCCAGCGGCACAAACCAGACCGCCCCCGAATAGGTGCGCCCCAGTCCCCGGGCGACCTCCTGCGCCAATCGGGTCTTGCCGATACCCGGAGGGCCCGTCAACGTGACCAAGCGCGCGTCGCCTCCGGCCAGTAGTCTGCGCAGGCTCCGCCGCTCGTCGTCTCGACCGAAGAACCGAGTCAGCGGCGCCGGCACGGTCGAGGGCATCAAGGATCTCGCGTCTGCCCCGGTGGAGGGCACCGACGGTTTCGCCCGCAGTCGCGCGATCAGAACCTTGGTCTCGGCCATCGGTTCCGCGCCCAACTGGTCGCGCAGCAGTCGCTTCAGCCGCGCGTATTGCTCGACGGCAAGCTCGGGGTGCCCGGCCACGATCTGCAGTCGCATCAGCTCGCGCCGCGTCTCTTCGCGGAGCGGATCGAGCCTCACGCCGCGCCACGCGTGGTCGATGGCCTCGGCGACTCGGCCCGTCTTCTCCAGTCCCGTAGTGAGCTCCTGCAGCGCGGCGTGGAACCGGTCTGCCAGACGGCGCTGTTCAGCCATGAGCCAATCCTCGGCAAAGCCCGCCATCAGCTCGCCCTGGTACTGCTCAACTGCCACGGTCAGCAACCCCAGGCGCTCCACGGCGGCGTCGCTGCGCTGCGCCTTCGCCAGTGCCGCCTCGAAGTCGCCGACATCGCTACGCACCGTGCGGGGGTTCAACCCGATGGTATGGCGGTCCGCCAGAAGCACGGTGCCCGCTCGACCGGGCCCCTCCAACTCACTGCGGAGTGCCCACAGCGCCGTGCTCAGACTCACGCCCGCCGAGCGTCTCGGCGCCTCCGGCCACAGGAGCTCAAGCAGCACCTCGCGCGCATGTGCCCGGCCGGTATCGAGCGCCAAGTAGCCCAGCAGAGCAGCCGTCTTCCGGGTGCGAAAGCGCTCGACGACCCGCTCGCCGCAACGGGCGCGCAGGCCGCCGAACAGCTCAATTCGCCAGGACTCGTCCACGAGTTGCTGTGCCTCACTGCCCAGTTGTGCAGTTGTGCAGGGATCACGACGATCCCACGTGTCCGGTGCGGCGGCTGGCGGAGGCGGCGGAGCAGCGGGACTGGACTGCTACACGCAGAGCCGCAGCTTCTGGTAGAGGTCCAGGCAGTCGTCGCCGGTGAGGCGGACGGTCCGGGCGGCGAGGCGGTCCACACCGGGGACGCGTTCGGCGGCGTCGGCGTCGGCAGAAGACATGAAGTCCAGCTCAATCTCGCAGGGCGCGGTGTGGACGAGCGGCTTGAACGACTGCGAGCGGCTGACGGCCTTCTTGGCCGCTTCGCGGATCGCGTCGTGGACTTGATCCGGCGGGAAACACTTCGCCGCCGTTCGGCAGACCGCTTCCTTGACCGCCACGGTGAGCACGCCGGGCAGGGCGTCGGCCGCCTCGACGCACAGGTTCACGCAGCCGGTCACGAGGCCGACGGGAACACCGAAGTGGCCGCAGACGGTGGCGTTGAGGCCGGTCTCACCGTATGACTTGCCGTTGATCCGCACGTCGAAGGGCTTGCCGGTGTAGGTGTGGTCGAGGATAGCGTTCTGCGTGCCCCGCTTGGCGTGGTAGCCGACGAACATTGCGAGGTCAAACGACTCGTCGACGCCCTGCATCATGCTCAGCGGTTTGCCGCCGCCTGAGAGCAACACGGCCTCGGGGTGCAGTCGGCCGTAGATCATGTTCCGCATCGAGCCGTGCGAGTCGTTGACGACGACCTCGGCGGCGCCGCCTTCGATTGCTCCCTCGATGGCGGCGTTGGCGTCGCCCACCATCCACTCCCGGGCGAGCGCGTAGTCCTTGCCCGTGGACGAAGTCTGCTCCTCGTCCACGCCGCCGCTGATGCCTTCCAGGTCGACCGAGAGGAACACTCTCTTCGACCGCCGAGCTTGTCTCGCTGCCATCATGCACTCTCCTGTCCGGTGTGTGGGGTGTCGCTTCCCGCGGCCCCTGCCGCTTTCGCTGTCTCTTCGCTCACGGGCTTCGCGTTCCAGAGGGTCGCGATCAGGGCGGCGGTCGCGAAGGACACGACAGCCCAGGCAGTCACGGCGGCATGCCAGTCGTAGTGTTTGAGCAGGTACCCGGTCAGCCAGTTGCTCGCGAACGCTCCGAGGTAGCCCACGAAGTCGATGAATCCGGCAGCGGAAGCAGCCGTGCGCCGCGTCGAGAAGTCCGCCGCCATCGTGCCCACCAGGATCACCTGGGGACCGTAGATCATGAAGCCGATGAGCCCCAAGAGGACAACCGTGGCGAGGAAGCTGGTCTGCACCACGGCGTCGTACGCCAGCGTCACCACGCCCAGCAGTGCCAGCATGACGCAAGTCACCGGAGCGCGCCGGGACTGGAAGTACCGGTCGGTCAGCCAGCCGGACACGTAGGCGCCCAAGGCTCCGCCCAGCGGCAGGATGGCAGCCTTCAGGACGGCGCTCTCGATGCCCGTATGCTGGACTTCCTTGAGGTGGGCCGGCGCCCAGTCCAGGAACCCATAGCGAGCGAGGTCCAGACCGAAGAGCCCCAGCGCTACCACCCAGAGGCGCGGGCTCGTGAGCACGAAGCGGAGCGTCTCGCGCAGGGGCAGGTGCTCGCGGGGGGACTCCACTACCGTTTCCAGCGGCGGGAGCCCGGCGTCTTCGGGCGTGTTCCGCAGGCGCAGTTGGGTGTGTATGGCGGAGAGCAGGAAGATCGCGGCTGGCACGTAGAACGCCATGCGCCAGTTGCCCGTCGCCCCAATGAGCCTTCCGCTCAACACCAACACGAGGGCAGCTCCGAGCTGATAGCCCACGCCGATGAACCCCATGGCCTTACCGCGTCCGGCTGCGGGGAACCACGCGGACATCACTTTCACGCACGCCGGCCAGCCCATCGCCTGGAAGTAGCCGTTGGCGGCCCACACGAAGACAAGGAACCACACGGCAGTGCCGAGCCCGAAGAGGAAGTTGAGGGCCACCGAGGCAAGCATCCCAAGCAGGAGCATCCGCTTGGCGCCCAAGCGGTCACCCAACTGGCCGTTGATGAACTGCCCCGCAGCATAGCAGATCTTCATCCAACCCAAGATCATGCCTACCTGCAGCGGATCAAGGTCCAACTCCTCCTGCATTCCGGGCACCGCCGCCGAGATGTTGGCTCGGCAGAAGTAGAACGATCCGTACGTGACCCAGACGGTCCACAGGATCCGGTTCTGCCAACGACGGTAGTGGGTCTGAGGGTCGATGACGGCGGCAGGAGAAGCGTTCATGTGCAGGGACTCCCATGGGAACGGCATCTAGCGCAGAGACGCCAAGGGGCAAAGGCGCAGAGAAGGGCTGACGTATTGGCCCACCCTCGCCCTCCCTTGGCGCTCTCATTCGACGTGGTGTTCAACCAACGGGCGAACATGGGCGATTCCTTCTCAAGTGCGGACTTCGGAATGGGAGTTCGACGCGGCCGGTGGTTGTCCTGCCGGGAGGAGGGCGACCGGCGTGGGCGAATTCAGTGCAAGCCCGGACGAGGGTAGCCGGTATAGGACCTATCGGACCTATCCGACTGATCCGACCGATCCGGCCGCCGAACTGCCCGGCTGCGGTGGCTATGGGCTGGCGCCTGCTTCCCCGAGAGTGCCGAAGGAGTGGATGAGATGAGTACGCGCATGACAGTAAGGGACCTCGACGTGGCCGGCAAACGGGTATTCGTCCGAGTGGACTTCAATGTCCCGCTGGACGTCGACCTGAACATCACTGACGATTCGCGCATCGTCGAGACGTTGCCGACCATCAAGTACTTGGTCGAGCGGAACGCCAAGGTCATCCTGGCCGCGCACCTCGGCCGCCCGAAGGGCAAGGTGGTGCCCGAGATGAGCCTTGCACCCGCGGCGAAGCGGCTGGGTGAGTTGCTGGGCAAAGACGTGCGGCTCGCGCCCGACTGCGTCGGCGACGAAGTGAAGGCGCTGTGCGACGCCCTGCAGCCCGGCGACGTGCTGCTGCTGGAGAACCTGCGGTTCCACGCTGCGGAAGAGAGGAATGCCCCGGAGTTCGCGCAGCAGTTGGCTTCCCTTGCCGAGGTGTACGTGAACGACGCCTTCGGCGCCGCCCACCGCGCGCACGCCTCTACTGCCGGCATCGCCGCCTACGTCCGGCCGGCGGCCGCGGGTCTGCTGATGGCCAAGGAGCTGGAGATCCTGGGCGACCTCCTGGGCGACCCCAGGCGGCCATTCGTCGTGATCCTCGGCGGCGCGAAGGTCGCGGACAAGATCGGCGTGGTGGAGAACCTGTTGGGCAAGGCCGACACGATTCTGATCGGCGGCGGCATGAGCTACACCTTCCTCAAGGCCAAGGGCTACGAGATCGGCAATTCGTTGCTGGAT
>PEVN01000531.1:10974-11213 GCA_002779825.1 Armatimonadetes bacterium CG06_land_8_20_14_3_00_66_21
TTCTCGCGGCGGACAAGGACGGGGAGGACGCCCGCACCGAGGTCGTTTCCGCCGACGGCATCTCCGCGGACATGATGGGGATGGACATCGGGCCGGAGTCTGCCAAGGCGTTCGCGGCGATTGCTGCATCTGCAGCGACGCTGTTCTGGAACGGCCCCATGGGGCGGTTCGAGGTGTCGCTGTTCGCGGCCGGAACGCGTGCTGTGGCGGAAGCCGTGGCGAATTGCCCCGGTCAGACC
>PEVN01000160.1 GCA_002779825.1 Armatimonadetes bacterium CG06_land_8_20_14_3_00_66_21
GGACTGCACCTGTGCCGTGTTGGTAAGCGTGCCAGCGCCGGCGATCGTCGCGGTCAGGGTCAGCGTCGCCGTCGCGCCGTTGGTCAACGAGCCAACACTCCAGATTCCGGTGCCGCTGGTGTACGTCCCGGCACTGGGCGTCGCCGACGCCAACGTCAACCCGCTCGGCAGCAGGTCCTTCACCGTGACCCCGGTGGCGGTCTCGGGACCGTCATTGGTCACGGTGAGGGTGAACCTGACCGCCGCGCCCAGGTCGCCTGTCGCTTTGTCCGCGGTCATCGCCGCCCGGAGATCCGCCGTGACCGGCGCCGTGAGCGTGACGGTCTGCTGGTCGTCTTCCGCCTCGACATTGTTGCCCGGATCGGAGTCGGGGTCGTATTTCGCCGCCTGCCAGACCTGCGCCGTGTTGGTCAGCGTGCCGGACTGGGAGACGCTCGCGACGAGGGTGAGTGTCGCGGTGAAGCCGTTCCGCAGGGCATTCACCGACCACAGGCCGGTGGAGCTGTCGTACAAGCCCTCGCTGGGCGTGGCGGAGACCAGGGTCAGCCCCGCCGGCAGCAGGTCTTTCACCTTGACCTGCCCCGAGCCGTCGGGACCGTCGTTCTTCAGCGTGACGGTGAAGGTGACCGTCTGGCCGTTGTAGGGCGTGTTGTCATCCACGGTCTTGGTCACGCTCAGGTCAGCCTGCTCGGCGTAGACGCCCATCTCGTCTTCGTTGTTCCCGGGGTTGGGATCGGTCGGCGAGGAAGAGGTCACCTCGGCACGGTTCACATGCTCGCCCGCGCGGGAGACGGTCATATCGAGCACCAACGTTTCCGTCTGCCCGACCGCCAGCCCGCCGACGGTCCACACGAACCTGTCCTTGTTGAACGTGCCCTGACTGGGCATGGCAGAGTTGTAGCTCAGACCATCGCTCAGCGGCGTGTCCGTGACCACCACGCCGGTGGCGGCATCCGGGCCGTTGTTCCCGACGGTGACGGTGAACTTCACCGAGTCCAGCGGCCGCGGCGTGTCGTCGTCCACCGTCTTGGTGACATACACATCGGCTTCCTGGGGCTTGGGCTTCGGCACCAGAGTCACCTTCGGGGTCGTTGGGGGGGTGGGATCGCCCGGCGTGCTGGTGGTGTATTTCGCTTCGTTGACGACCGCGGTAATGCTGGTCACCTTCGCCACGAGCTGCAGCGTAGCGGTGGCGTCCTTCGCCAGGTTGCTGATGGTCCAGTCGCCGGAGTTGGCGTCGTAGGAGCCACTGCTGGGGGTGGGGATCGCCGAGACGAAGTCCAGCCCGGAAGCAAGCTTGTCGGTGATCGTAATCGTGGTGGCCGCGTCGGGGCCGGAGTTCTTCACGGAGACCGTGAACGTCACGTTGTCGCCGACGGTGGGCGTGGTGGTGCTGGCGGTCTTGGTCAGCGACAAGTCGACGGACCCCGTGGACTGCACGATCAGCCGGCCGGTGTCCGTGCCTTCTTTGGTCGCGGCGAACTCCTTACCGCCACCGAGAAGCGGGAAGTCGAAGGACGTGGGCCAGCCGTTGATCGTCGAGTCCTTCGTCCAGAGGAAGCGGAACGAGTCACCCACGGAAGGGGTGTAACCCTCGAGGATGACCTTCAGGTTGCCGGCCAACGTAGCCGGAACCTGGTTCAGAAAGAGCCACCCGTAGTTGCCCGAGCCCGTGCCGCGAATGTAGACCTGCAAGATCCCGGTGGGACCCTGTTGGTAGCCATACCACGGGTTGAGGGCGTCTCCGTAGCCGAGGCTGACCGTTCCCTCGTTCTTGAGCGTGCCGACGATACCGCCGGTGCCCGCCAACTCCGCCCCGTTCGTCACCTGGACCGTCCCACCGCCTTTGACGTCCCCGCCCTCCAAAGCGAGCAAGGAACCCGACTCTAGCACCAAGGTGATGCCCGACGGGACGTTGACGTAGCCATTGGTGACCACGAGCGTCCCGGTGAAGTGCGCTTCGCCCGACGTGTCCGACGCGTCAAACGCGCTGTTACTTTCCAGCCGCCACGTGCCCGAGCCTGCGACCGTGCCGCCCCACTAGCTGACGATGGCGCTGTTCTGGAGGGTCACGTCGCCCTGGTTGAGTATCACCCCATTCATCAACCGCAACTGCCCCCCGCTGACGGTCAACGTGCCGGTGTTCTTGAAGATCCCGCCGCCGAGGGATATGTTGGAGCCGCCGGTGACCGTTCCCGGGCCGAAAAGTGTAAACGTGCTGCCAGAGGGCACGTTCAGGGTCACTTGGCTCGTGCCACTGCCGGCGGTGAGGCCCGCCACGGTGGGGTTCCCGTCGGCGATGACCGTCTGCGACCCGACGAAGGTGCTGAACAGCGCGTTGTCACTGGGGCCGGGTACAACAACCCCCCACCAGTTGCCCGGCGTGCTCCACTTGCCGTCGCTCGCCGCGCCAGTCCACTGGATATCGGCGCTCCAGCCAGCGGTGGTGGCGAACCCCAGGAAGACAACGACGGCGAGGAGGCTGGGACGGCGAAGTCGTCGCGGGGGAAGATCGAAGCGGCTCATGGTGTTACTCCTTTGCCAACGAAGCGGCAAGCACACGTAGCGGAAGTCGCCAGACTTCCGGCCCCTTTCGGCACTGCGGCCAGTTCCGATACGAATGGCGCATGATTGCAGCTTCTCAGGGTCCGGCAGTCAAGTGCCGACCCAACTCGGCGCGCGCGCCTGAAATTCCGGCGCGCCTGCCACCGGGCTGGCGGCGGGTTGCACGGTAAGCGTGAGCGGGCTGCTGGCTGCTTGGTTCCCGCGCTGGTCCTCGGCTTTGACCACGGCGGCGTAGGTCGCAGTCTGCCCATCTGGCGCCGGATTCCCGGGCACGGCCCACTCTACTGCCCGACCTGGAAGACCAGCCCCGCACCAAACCGCAGCGACTCCCCGCCGCGCTTGTCCAGGGCGAGGACGCCGTAGGTGCGGTCGTTGATCGGCCGGTACGCGCGGAGCAGCCGATCGCACCCGGGCCGGAACTGAGCACTCGCGCCTACTTCCCCAACACCCCCCGCCCCCAATGCGTCCGATCCCCCGAGTTCCGCGCAATGCCGTTCCACATGAGCTGGCAGGCGCGGGACTTGCCGTCGGTGCTGTTGTCGAGGGCGAGGTCGAAGAGGAGGTGCTGGCCGTCTTTGGGCTGGAAACCGAACGCCTCGAAGGGGAGGGCGGCTTCCAGCACGTAGCCGGTGCCGTCGACCTTCGGCAGGACGACGAGGTCGCCCGGGTACTGTTTGGGGGCGTTGGCGTAGAACCACTGGGGCTTGCCGTCGAGGCGGATGGTGCCCACGCCGCGGGGGATCTTCACGGTCTTGGTGGCGGGTCCCGCAGCGGTGAACTTGGGGTCGTCATACGCGAAGGGCGGGCGCTGGCCGAACAGGACGGCGTAGATGTCGTAGTTGGTCTTTGTACTCGCGAAGGTTAGGAATACACCGAAGTGGAAGTTCGCAGAACTTCACCCGTGGGCGTGTGGTGAGCACTCAACACACTGCTGCCGCAGCGGTGGCTCGTAGTCATCGACGACCAGGGTCTCATCCAGGGACTCGCGAAGAGCAACGGGGAGTTGCAGAACAAGGGCAAGGCGCTCCTCAAGATGCTGGCAGAGCCGAAGATCCCGAAGAAGTAGCGACAAGGCAAGTGCCTCCGTTGCCGCCTTGAATCCGTTGGGGACCTTCCTCGGGCACCGGCCACCAACGGATTCTGGGCGGCAACGGATGAGCCGGTCTCCTACTGACCCACAAACCCCGCGGCTGCCCAGTCGGCGTGGTCGGCCGCTATGCCGTCGCCGGCGTCGTCGACGAGCAGTCGGAGTTCCTTGAGGCGCTCGGGGAGGGCGAGGTCGAAGCACCAGGTGCGCAATGTCTCGCTGGATAGGGGCGGACTCTCGGCGAGGACCGTGGGTTGCTCGCCCATTTCCTTGACGTCGCCAATGATGCGGAAGACGACGCTGGCGCGGACGTCGGTCTTCATTTCGTCGTCGATGCCGACCACGGCGACGAACCGCTTGACGCCTTTGGGCAGCGCGTAGACCAACTCGGAGAAGGCGTGGACGCCCATGCCTCTGGCGTACGTCGTGCCGTCGAGCGTGAGCGGATTGCCCTGGCAGGACTTGTCTTTGCCGATCGTCCCCCAGCCGGTGTGGGCGACTACCGGCGTTACGTCGGAGAGGTGGACGTCGGGTGCAGGCGGGAGCGGCGGGCGCTGCGGCATTGCCAGCAGCGTTGCGGCCACGGTTGCCGGTTCGGAGAGCTGCCCCTCCCAGTTGCGCGACTGAACGGCGTAGCTGTACCGCTGGCCAGGAGCGGCGTCGGCGTCTTCGTAGGCAGCTTCGGCGATCTCCTCCGTGCGCTCGCCGGCCGGCCCCGTCCGCGTCACGCGGAAGCCGCCATCGGAGTCGCCGTGCCAGCTCAGCGTGACTCGCTTGTAGTTGGCCTCGGCGCGCAGGTCGGTAACGAGGCGAGACGGGGGAACCTCAACCCGGCCGCGTTCGAACCGGATCCGCCAGCGCACCTCGCCGCTGCCCGGCGGGTCGATCTTCACCCGCACCTTGGGGCCGTCCTGGGCGACCACTGCGCGCGTATTGGGCACACCCTGCACCGTCACCTCGCGGGCGAGCCACGAGTCCTCACCGGTCGGGACCACGAGCCTCAGTTCGTACGGGTCACCGGCGACCACGCGGCTGACGCCCGTCAAGTCGCTGGCTTCGACCTCCCATCGCTCCGAGGCAAGATCGACCACGCCCTGCGTGATATGCCGGGAGGTGCTCACGACCTGCGGGTGGCTGGCGGTCTGGCGCAGGGCCAGCACACGGCAACTTGCCGCCGGGAGGTCGGCTGTGAGCGTCCCGCTGAACGGCGGCACGAACTGGTTCGCCCAGAAGTCGAAGCCGACGCACGTGGCGTCGCCGGCCAGGCCAAGCCGGTCGAGCGGCGTCGATACGTGCACGCTCTTCGAGGCGTCCCAGTTGAAGAGCCCGACCACGTCTTGCCGCGGCCGGTTGCCCAGATCGGTCAAGACCCAGATTCGCGCGGGGTCGTGCTCCAGGTAGTCAACCGGTCGGACCGTCTTCAGGTCGTGGGAAGGCATCGAGCGCTTGAGCAGGTCCACGCGTTCCGGCGGGAGTCGGGCGTAGTCTTCGCTGCTGGCGTTGAGCTGCCCGGTGAGCGCCACCCATGACACCAGCGCGCGCGCGTGCGCCAACGGCACGCTGGGGCGTACGTAGACGGGGTCGGGGTCGTTGTACCAGACGCGCTTGTTGAGGAAATAGACGCGGCCGCCGAAGGTCGGCCCGCGAAGCAGCGCGTCCCAATCGGTGCCGTTGTCGGGGCCAATGCGCATCGCGTCGAGGAGACCGAACGCGCCGTCGAAGGACCGCATGTTCTGGTTGGCACAGCAGCCCAGGAAGAACACGTCGTCACCCGCCGCCTCGCGCACCAGCCGCAGCCCGGTGCGGTACGCCTCAATGGGCGTCAGCGACGGGTCGTGGCGAGTAGGCACACCCAGGTCGTCTTCCTGGTACGACGAGTTGACATAGAGCAGCTTGGCGCCGGCGCCTGTCCACAAGCCATCCATCTTGAAGTACCCGTAGCCCCACTCGTGCGCCAGTCGGTGCACCTCCGAGCGGAGGTACTCCTGCGTCTTCGGGTTGGTGAGGTCCAAGCACGTGCCGCCCCAGCGCGCTTCGTAGGGCTTGCCGTCGAGCTGGTAGAACAAGTCCTGCTTGTCGGCGAAGAACGGATCGTCGGCCGTCCCCGCGAAGGGCATGAACCAGATCCCGGGTGTCAGCCCCAGCGCCTTCTCGCTGTCCGCCGTCTGCTTCATCCCCGAGCGGTACGGCCCATTGGGCGCGTGGGTGGTGAAGTTGCGGTTGGGCCCGTTGTTGCTGACGCCTGCCTGCCACCCGTCGTCGATCTGCACGACGGAGAAGCCGTAGGGCGCGAGATGCTCCCGCGCGAACTCCGCATTGGCCAGCAGCCGCTTTTCGTCGGACGCGCCCGCGTGGTACCACGTGCAGTAGACGACCGGCAGCGGTCGCAGCCGAATGCCTTGCTGCCGCGCAACCGCGTCGGCGTACGCCTCCAGCCCCGCGCGGACATCGTCGAACCAGCCGACGACGAACGTCTCCAGCTCGACCTCGGCGCCGGCAGGCACCTGCAGGTCACCGTAGTCGACGCGCGCCTCGAGCTGCGGCTTCCCTGCGCGCGCGTCGCTGAACACAACGCCACTGCCGCGTTCATGAGTCAGCCAGCCGCCGACGACGCCGCTCCGCGTTGCCGGATCGGCCACAGATAGAAATGCGTAGCTGCCGGGGTTCGCCTCGCGCGACACGCCCGTCAGCCCAGCCGTGCCCATGGCGCGCAGGTCGGCGACGTCCTCCGTCCCGAAGTCCAGGCGCAGAGAGACCTGCCCCGCCTTGTTGACCGCCGCCGCCTCACCCGCCTCATTCCTCAACGTCTGCTGGACCAGCACGAACGGCAGCCCCTCGAACAAAGCAAGGCGTGCCTTGCCGCCACCAACCAACTCAATCTCCAAGGCCGTGCCCGCGCCCCACACCTTGTCGCGAACCGAGACCGACTCGGTGCCCGCAACCGGCTTCGCGAAGACGCCGTCGGCCGCAAACTGCCGGCCGGTCGCGACGTCGCCAAGGGCGAAGGTGCGCGCTGCCTCGCGCCAGGCGAGGGTGTACCGGCTGTTGCTGATTTCGAGGGCCATACCGTTGCCTCCGCTCAGAAGAGCCACGACTGCGGTCAGCGCGCCGACTCGGCCGCGTGGTGACAGGGGGGTGCGTTTGCTCATGGAGAGAGAGGGGGACATGCGCGGGTGGTTCATCCGCCGCATGTTAGCCTTCGACTTCGCTGCGGTCAAGTCCGCCATGGTCGGGTCGTGTCGCGCGCGCCCCCTTCGGGAGTGGCGGTGCTTGCCTTCGACGGTGTTCCGGTCTATAGTCCTATCAAGCGGTCCTGTTATGCAGATGGCAGCCACGACCGCTCGGGAGGACCGGACATGAAGACAATCGACGTCCCCAAGTCCCAGTTCAAGCCCAAGGCATTCGAGTACTTCCGCATGGTCGAGAAGACCGGTGACCAGATTCGGGTGACCGACCGCGGCAAGCCGGTCGTCAAGGTCGTTCCCGTAGGCGATGACGATCAGCGCCTATTGGCCGAGATGCGCGGCTTGGTGAAACACTACGACGATCCCCTCGAGCCGGTTGGAGAGGCGTGGGAGGCCCTGGAGTGATCGTCCTCGACACCCACGCCTGGATCTGGCACGTGGACTCCCCCGGACTCCTGTCAGCGAAAGCCCGCGACGCAATCGCGGCAGCCTGTGGCGAGAATCAGGTCTACGTCTCGTCCATCAGCACAGGGGAGATCTACATGCTGACCCGTAAGGGCAGACTGTCGCTGACCGTGGACAGCGACGTGTGGGTGAGCCGCTGCGAGCGCCTGTCGTTCCTGCAGTTCGTGCCGATCGACAACGAGATTGCCCGACTCACGGTGACCCTCCCGGAGCCATTCCACTCGGATCCTGCCGACCGGATCATCGTTGCCACGGCCCGGTTTCTGGGTGCGCCGCTCGTCACCAGAGACAGCCGGATACGGTCGTACCCACATGTGACTGCCATCTGGTGAACGGCAGGCATGTGCCACTTGCCCGCCTTTGCAGAACCTACACCCACAAGGACTCCACATCGCGACATACTCCTTCCTCGACTTGGCGCACGACGTACTGAGAGACGCCTCCAAGCCACTTACCTACCAGGAGATCTGGCAGGCAGGAACTGAGGCCGCACTGGTGGCCAAGGTCCGGACCTCAGGCAAGCCCCCATGGCAGACACTGGGATCACAGCTCTATGTCGAGGTTCGAGACAACGACGCCTCGATGTTCGTGAAGGTCGGCAAGCGTCCGGCTCGCTTCTTCCTGGCGGCGCGGCAGCCAGAACTTCCGCCGGATGTGATCGCCAGGATCGAGCGGGAGGAGACCAAGGTCAAGGACACCAAGCCGGACTACCACGAGCGCGACCTCCATGCGCTCATGACGTACTTCGCCTACGCCAATCCCACCTTCAACCGCGGTCGGTCGATCTTCACAAAGACGATACTGCACGAGAAGTCCCAGCGCTCGGGGTACAACGAGTGGATCCACCCCGACATGGTTGGGTTCTACCTCCCTCTTGACGACTGGCGTCCGGACGTGATCGAGTTCAACAGGTTGTCGGACAACAACTCCCTTCGCCTGTTCTCGTTCGAGCTCAAGAGGCGTCTGAGCAAGTCCAACTACAGAGAAGCCTACTTCCAGGCGGTCTCCAACTCGTCCTGGGCGCATGAAGGGTACCTCGTCGCCGCCGAGATCGTCCAGGACGACGAACTCCTCTCGGAGTTGGAGCGTCTGGCATCGTCATTCGGGATTGGGATCATCCACCTCAACCCAGCGGATATCGACGGCTCAACGATTCTGTATCCCGCGCGAGGCAGGGGCACTCTCGACTGGGAGACCATCAATAAGCTGTGCGAGCAGAACCCAGACTTCGAGAGGTTCCTGCAGGACGTCAAGATCGACTTCGAGTCGAGGCGGATCCATCAGGCAGAGTTCGATGAGATCGTGAAGGACATTGGGAAGTACATCCGGGACCGGCTCAAGATCGCGCTGGATGATTGACGCTCCCCCGCCAGTCGTCGTCATCGTCAACCGACGGTACAACCGGGTCGCTCGATTCCTCGGAGACCGCCAGATCCCCGTCGCGAACAGTGGAGCACGCAATGACCCCACGAGAGATCGTCCTCAACCAAATCCACCACCGAGAAACCGACCAAGTCCCCTACACTTTGCCGTTCGAGCCCGAAGTAGCCGCGCGCTTGGACGAACACTACGGCGACGCCGCCTGGCGGCAACGGATCGTCCCGTACATGGCCCATTGCGGTGCCGCCACGGCGGCACCCACTGAGCAGCTCGATGCGGCGCACAACCGCGATGCGTTTGGCACGGTTCGGCGGACGGACCAACTGCCGTCGGCGGTCGTCGAGCCGGGGCTGAAGGAGCCCAGCTTCGCGGGATACGCCTTCCCGCAGGTCGAGGCGTTTCTGAATCCTGAGGTCAAGGCGGCGACGGCGAAGCGCCTTGCCGAGACCACCGAGTCGTTCACCCTCATTTCCGCTGGGATGTGCTTGTGGGAGAGCTGGTACGTGCGCGGGTTCGAGCAGACGCTCATCGACTGTGTCGCCGAGCCGGACTTCTACGAGGAACTGCTGGAACGGGTGACGGAGCTGACGTTGGGGCTGGTGGCGGAGTGTGCTGACCTCCCGGCTGACGCCCTCATGATGGGCGACGACTGGGGCGACCAGCGCGGCATCCTGCTTGGGCCGGAGCGCTGGCGAAAGCTGGTCAAGCCGCGCTACAAGCGCATTTTCGACGCCATCCACGCACAGGGAAAACTGGCTGTCATGCACTGCTGCGGCAGCGCGGCCGATGTCATGGGCGACGTGATCGAGATCGGTCTTGACGTGATCGAAAGCGTGCAGCCGGAAGCTGCCGGGATGAACCCATACGCCCTGAAGGAGAAGTGGGGCGACCGAATCACCTTCTGGGGCGGGCTGGGCAGCCAGAGCACCATCCCCTTCGGCACGCCTGCGGAGATCCGCGCGGAGGTCCAGCGGCTGCGCCGGGAGATGTCGAAAGGCGGCGGCTACATCCTGGCGCCGGCCAAGCCGATCCGCCCCGAGACCCCGACCGAGAATGCAGTGGCCGTGGTTGAGGCGTTTCTGGAAGGCTGACACACGCCGAACGGGGGGAGAGTAGGCGGTAAGCCGGTCGCCTTCTGCGACCGAGGCGTGGAGAGAACCGGCTGACGCCCGCCTTCCTGTGTGTGGTGGGGCGTCTTCAAGGAAGTTCACGACATCTGTTCCCTTTCCCACAACTTCCGCTGGAAGTGGGTGGACGACGGCGAGCTCGACTGGAATGCGGTCGAGTTCTGTATGCAGAGGGGTGTCGTCAACTGGACCCGTGTCCGCCGAACTGGTCGGCGGCACAGACTGGCCGACGGGCACACAGGCCGCGTGGAGTTGGGTGCCGGTGACGCTCGGCGGCGGAGGTCACTCTGCAGCTCCTGGTCCGCGAAGACGGAACCAAGAACGACCGGCTCTTCCTGACTCAGGACCCGAAGGCGAAGCTGCGGTGACGTTGGTGCCGGAAGCGGGGCAGACACGCAGGTCTGCCCCTACGTGTTCGTTCAGTCGAGAGCGCGGCGCGGGGTTGGTGGGCTACTGCTTCCCCACGCAGTACAGGCTCTCGGACGTGCGGATGAAGAGCTGACCGTGGGAAACGGCAATGGTTGACTGGTCGCCCGCGCCCCCCATCTCGATCCGCGAGAGCACCTCGAACTTGTCGCCCGCCGACAGGACAAAGGCCACGCCGTCCATGCTGAGGCAGTAGATCTTCCCGTCCGCGCCCGTGGGCGACGCCCGGAACCGGTCTTTGGCGTCGAGCTTGCCATCCCACAAAACCTCGCCCGTCTTCGGGGCGACGCAGCTCAGGACTTTGCGGGTGCCGTCAAGCACGAACAGCTTTCCGTCCATGACCAGCGGGGTGCACACGTCGGGAGCGTTTCGTTTGAGGATCCAGGCGAAGGCGTCCTCCGGGAGCTGACCGGTGCCGTCCGCCTTGAGCGCGAACAACTCGTTGCCCCTGGGTACATAGCCGGTGACGAGACCGTCGACACCGACTGACGAGGGCACCACGCGGTAATACGTGATGCCGCCCTGGTTGTAGCCCAACGAACGCCACACCTCCCTGCCGGTGGCCGGGTCGTGGGCGGTGACGCAGTCGCCGCCCGGAAGGACCAGCAGCGTCCCGTTGGGGCCCGGGTACGGATAGGGGGTGATGTAGGCTTGCATCGATTCGCCTGGGGCGTCGGTTGGCCGCTCCTGCTTCCAGACATCCTTGCCGGTGGCCGGGTCGACGCACAGGAGATAGGAGCAGGGCTTGGGCTTGCCCGGTTCCTGGGGTGCGGCCGTGTGTTGGTGCAGGACGGCGATGTACAGCTTCCCCTCCCAGAGCAGCGGGCTGCCGGCCCATTTCCACAGGATCTGGAACTGCCCGTGGTCCTCCTGCAGGTTCCGCTTCCACAAGACCTGTCCGCCCAGGTCGCAGGCGAAGAGATCGCCAGTCCCGAACATGAAGTACCCACGCTGGCCGTCGCAGATCGGCGAAGGCGAGGCGCCGTTGTTGCCCGTCTGACCGAAGAACCCCTCGCCGGCTTCCAGTCGCCACAGCTCGTGTCCGTCTTTGCGGTCCAGGCAGAGCGCCCACATCTTCTTGGACTCCGCCTCGATGGCCGTGAGGAACACTCGGTCGCCCCAGACGATAGGCGTGCTGGAACCCGGCCCCGGCAGCTTGGTTTCCCAAGCTACGTTCTCCGTCTTGCTCCAAGTCGTGGGCAGGTTCGTCTCGGTGGTGTAGCCATTGAACGAGGGTCCTCGCCACTGGGCCCAGTCCTCGGCGGCCGCCACGAAAGGCAGCGCCACAACAACGGCGGTAGCGTGCAGCCAGACAAGTGATCGGCAACGTCGGCTCATTGGGACCTCCGGACTACTGTGCTTTGCGCGGAACGCGGTCTGGTTGGCGGCCGCGACGGCCTACCTCGGGCGAGAACTCACTGCCACCGCGGGCAGGACGGCGTGCGGCGTGGCGTTCTGGTAGTCCAGGTCGGAGCTGAGTTCCACGTCGTCCAGGGACAGGAGTTCGTAGAGGTTGCCGGCGACCATGCAGTCTTTGATGCGGCCGACGACCTCGCCGTTCTGCACCCGGAACCCGAGGCCGACATTGGCAGAGAAGTCGCCGTTGAGGATGTTGCTCTGACCGAAGCCGATCAGGTCTCTGATGACGATTCCATCTTTGATGCCGGCGAGCAACTGGTCGCTGTGGCGCGATCCCGGCCGGAGGACGGGGTGGTACGGGCGGCAGCCGGAATTCCCGGTCGGTTCGGCGCCGGCCAGTCCGGCGGAGTCCAAGTCGTACAGAAAGCGCTGCAGCACGCCCTCCCGGACAAGCACCTGCTCACGGGTGGGGATCCCGTCACCGTCCATGGAGGCGGCGCCGGGAGCGAAGTCTGCATGCGGCCTGTCGGTGATCGTGAAGCACGGCGCCAGGAGACGCTCGCCCAGCCGACCCGCCAACGGCGAGTCGCCCTTGGCGACATTCCGCCCGTTGATGCCGAGGCTTAGGGGCCAGAGGAACATGCTCAGCGACTCGGGCGGCAGAAACGCGGGCACGAGGCCGGAGGGGGGCTCGACGAGGCGCTCTGCGCGGCGCAGGTCTTCCAGCACACAGTCAATAATCGGCTTCGCCGAGAAGTGCTCATTCACCTCTCCCCAGCCACGCCCGTGACCGGTCATGAGGATGTCCGTACCTTGTGTCCGTTGCGCATGCCCGCCCAGGCTCCAGTTCGTCTTCTGGGCTGAGTGCAGGACGCCGCCGCTGGTCACCAGGAGGCTCTCCGACTCCGAGCGCGAGGTCCAGGCGTCCACGCGCAACTCCGAGTCGAACGCCTTCAGCGCGTCGACGATCTCTGCGCAGGGCGCCAGCAGGTCATCGCGGCTGAGGGCCGCTGCCTGTTCGGAGTGAGTGGCAACCGCCGTCGCAGACCCGGGCGCAGGCCAGGCGTCGAAGTGCGCTTGCCGCCCCACTGCAGCCAGGGCGATTGCGTCTTCAAGGAGGCGGTCGAGGTCCTCGAACCGGTTGCCGCTGGCCGTGCCCAGCCTCCCGTCAACCAGGACCTCAAGGCTGAAGCCGGCATTCTCGTGCGCGCCTGCAGTCTTGAGGCGCCCGCTCTCGTACTCGCAGTCGAGGCTCTCGTGTCGCCCGAAGCTGAGCTTCGCCCCCGCGACGCCTCTTCGTTTGGCGGCCTCCAGGCCCGTCAGCAAATGGTCGTGCGCTTTCTCCAGAAACGGTGTCATGTTGCGAGCCTTTCCTCAACTGCCGCCAATAACCACGTCGCGAATGCGGATGTGCGGCGAGCCAAAGCTCACCGGCAACGGCGACTGCCCGTTCTTGCCGCACCCGCCGGCGTTCTGAGCAATGTACTGGTCGTCCGCAATGCCGTCGATGGCCCTAAGTGTCTCGAAGACGTTCCCCGAGAGGGTAATGTCGCGCAGCAGCTCACCGACTTCGCCGTTGTGAATCCGGTAGCCATACGCCGCCGAGAAGGTGAACATCTCCAGCATCGTCTGCCCGCCGAACATATCGCAGCAGAGAATGCCATCGTCGACGCCGGCGAACAGCTCGGCGACGGGCAGGTTGCCCTTGTCGATGAAGGTGTTGGTCATGCGGACGATCGGCGCGTAGTGGCGGCTGATGGCGCGGGCGTTCCCGGCGGGGGCCGCGCCCATCTTCGCCGCGGTCTCCAGGGAGTGCAGATGCCCGGCCAAGACGCCGTCCCGAATCAGGCACGTCCGCGACGTCGGGGTCCCTTCGTCGTCAACGTGCAGGCTGCCACCATAACCGCCGAGGGAGCCGTCGTCGTAGACGTTGAGTTCCTTGACGCCTACCTCGCGGCCGACTTCCATGAGTGAACGCATTTGCGGGGTTTCGTAGATGAAGTCCGCTTCGCTGAGGTGCCCGAAGGCCTCGTGGATGAAGACCCCCGCCAGCTTCGGGTCCAGGATGACCGTGTGCGGGCCGCCGGCGACCTTGGGCGCTGTGAGCAACGCCGCCGCCCGTTGCCCAACCTGCTCGGCCATGGCCTCAAGCCCCAGCACTGCGTCGAAGCTGCGGTTCGTGGACACGCTATCGTGCGATTGCTGCACCAGACTGCCTTCGCGCGCAGTGGCGCCCAGGACGCAGATGGCTCGCGGGCGCTCCTCCATGAAGTAGCTGCGCACGGACGCCGTGCGTCCTCCCCGGCTGGAGGCGAAGTGCACGGTGCGGAAGGTGTCTGCGTAGGTCACGTTGGTGCTCTCGATCTTCGGAGAGACACCCAGCAAGATCTGGTTGTAGGCGCCGATCACCTTCAGCTTCTCGTCGAGACTAACGCCGCGGAAGTCGCGCTCCAACTCCGCCGGGCATTCCCTGTCAACAGGCTCGACCTCCGCCAACTGCGTCTCTTCGCGGCCGACGAGAGCAGCGCAGCGACCCGCTTCGACGACCCGCTCCTTCAAGTTGTCAAGCGAGTCGAAGGTGACCACCCCCCAGCCGCCGCGCGTGCAGGCGCGCACCAGACCGCCGACGAAGCTGGAGCGGGTGCTGCTCTCGACTTCCTTGCCGCGATACGCCAGCGAGGTGCGCTCCTCGGACTCGACGCGAATCTCTGCGTAGTCCGCCGTGTTGCTCTTCAGTGCGTCGAACAACTGATCTTTCACGGTTCCTCCTTGGGCTCCGGCACCAGCTCCACCTCGTCGAACCAAGCCGTGCCGGTTCCGTCTCGGACGTTCAGGTACACACTCAGTTCGCCGCCCTTGGGCACAATCCCTGTTGCGGTGACCTCTCGCCACAGCCCCTCCGTGCCGAAGAGGTTGGTGGCGACGGTTCCTCTGGTGGCGTCGCCCGTCACCCAGAGGGCGAGCGTGCCTTTGAAGTCGTCGCTGGTGCGCACCCACAGGTGCAGTCGGTACGGCTTGCCCTGCCCAACGGGAATGCCGGTCTGGTACCAGCGCGCCCACGCTTTGGTGCGCTGCTTCTGCTCGTCCTCGGGCGTGCCGACTCTGTTACACTGCAGTCGCGCACAGACGGCCCCGGTGTGCGGATGCTCGCGGTCCAGCGCGAAGGCGAACTCGCCGCACATCACGTGCTGCTTCCATGGGGTCTCCGGTTCCTCGAAGCCGCCGTCCGGCAGAACGCTGTTCGAGCTGATCCCGGTTGCCAACTGCTGCACCCACACCGGCCGCCAGATCCCTCCCGCACCGGCGTTGTCTTCCACGCGCACGACCAGGAAGTTGGGCCGGTCGTAGCGCACCTGGTCGGTGATGTCGACCTCAAACGCCTTCTTCCAGGAGTCTGCATCGCCATTGTACGGGTAGGGACGCTCCAGCACCTTCGCCCCGTTGACCCAGACGACGCAGGCTTCATCCACGGCGCCGAAGAGCAGCCGCACCCGTGGCTTGGCTGGGTCGCGTTCGACGCCAAACGTCGTGCGGTACCAGGCGACGCC
>PEVN01000081.1 GCA_002779825.1 Armatimonadetes bacterium CG06_land_8_20_14_3_00_66_21
GAATCTGCCCTTGCTTATCGTCGAAGATGCCCTCCGGGCCGTAAGCCGTCTCGGCGATCCGGTAGAGCAGTAGCAAAGCGGCCTCGTCATCCGAATCTCGCTCGAAGCGACTGAGCGTGCGGAAGGTATAGCGGCCCGAGTGCTCGTCGAAGAGCATGAGCGTTACCCAGAGCAGATCCTGCCCACCCTCAGGCAGCTCGAAGAGGGTCTGGAGAGGTGCCACGAAGCACCGCGCGAGCAACTCGTGAGCGCGGCACTCCCCGCTGTCGGCATCCGGGGCACAGAAGCACTTCGTCCTCCCCCAGTCGCACGCCGGATCCAGGCCGTTTTGGCGAGGTCGCCGGAGTTCCGGCAGCACAACGTCCTTCCACAGCCATCGGGGAGTGCCTTCGCGAGGCATCCAAAGCTCCTCCAGCCTTCCCTCCTCAATCAATCTCCGCGCCCGGCATTCGTGAGCGGCCGGGCGTTCCGCCTCCGGCCGCAAGGCATTTCGGAGCGCTCTGGCGCGATCAGACAGCAATACGGGCAACGGCCGATGGTTCCAGCACCCCGTGGTCGGGATCGGCGCCTCGCTGTTCGGGTCGAGTGCAACTGCCAGGTCGCGGCAACGCCCCAGGCACGAGTAGCATTTATGCTCGATAGGGTTCACGCACGTCGCGCACGGGCCGGTGTAGACCCGCTTGCGGATAACGTTCTTCATCAGGGGCGATTCCCAGGCGCCGTACAGCGCCGCTGAATCGCCTTTGAGGTTGCCCAGGAGCACCGGCGGAGCGTGCTGGTCGTTCTCCTCCCCCAGGCAACCAACGCACGGGTAGATGTTGCCCTTCTTGTCTACGTAGAGATGATGCTGAAATCGGTCACACGTGGTCCCGATGTAGCTGCGGCTGATGTCCCACTGTTGCCGGAATTCCTCTCGGTCGATCCGCTGCAGTTCCATGAACGCGGCCCGCGTCTCGTCATCGGCGGGGATTTGCGGGCAGCGGTCGCCTCGGCCACGTTCAAGGATGGTGTCGCAGTCAAAGATCAGCGTGTGCCGGTCGCTCTTCCCGCGTGGCTGCCTGGCGTATCGGAGCAGGTCAGGGAGCTCTGTCCGGTTGTCGCGCATGACGGAGGTCACGATGCCCAAGCGCGGCTCACGGTAGTCCGCGTCGTCCCTGTTGCCAAGCCCGGCGAAGCCCTTGTCGATGAGCATTTCAAGTACTTGGTCGCGCTTTCGTGCGAAATCGTGGTCAGGGGCCATGCCGACGAATCGGTTCTGCACGGTCTCCTGTCGACTGTTGCACTTGACCAGCAGCACCACGTCCCGCTCTTTGAGCCAGTCAGCGAGCTCGTCTGTAATCCAATGGCCGGTCGTGAACAGGGTCACGTGCAGATGCAGGTCTCTGCAAGCCTCGATCAACGCCTTCGTCAGCGCCATATTGCCCGGATGAAACGGCTCTCCTGCTCCCGGCAGGGCCACCTTCCCACGGATAGGTTCTGCTGTTTGCGCGTTCTCGGGCGGGCAGCCGAACTTCGCGATGCGTTCGTCAGGCGTCGCAGCGTTCCACTCCTCGATTCTCTCTGCGAACGGCTTGAGAACGAACTTCACGTACGGCTCGACGGAATACCGCTCTGGGTGCTCGGAGTCCACACACGCTAGGTTGTTGCTGTCGAGATCCGGCTTGTTCTTCGTCGTCGCGCAGAAGCAATACGGGCACTGCAAATCGCAGTTGCCCGGAATTTCGACCCACAGGCTCTGAATGATGCCGCGGTCGGGGGTGGTGCCCAGACCTGCCTGGACTGTTTGTCGAGCCGCTTCAGAGGACATGTCAGTTCAGTTTCTTTCCTGTATTGATTGGAGGATGCCTTCGTACTGCTGCAGCAACCATTGCGAGGACGGGATTTCACTCACACTGAGGTCCTGCACCAACCGTCCCTCTCTGAGCAGCACCACGCGGTCGTTTCGGCCGCCGTTCATCATGACATGATCCAGGTTGTGACTGACCGACAAGACGGTCAGGTTCTCCGCTTCCGCCAGTTCATGCGCCACGCTCAGGAGCTTGGGACCGGTTCGGGGGTCCATCGCGCCGAGGAACTCATCGAGGAGTAGCACCGGTGCAGAGATCACCAACGCCTTCGCCAGAACGACTGCCTGTCGCTCGCCGCCGGAAAGCGTCCGGACCTGCTCGTCGAGCCGGTTCTCAAGTTCCATGCCGAAGCGCGCCAGGGCGTCGCGCGCTTTCGCGCGTCTATCCTTGTTCCGAACTCGGCGGAAGCCGGGGAACCGTGATAGGCACAGCGCCAGAACCAAGTTCTCTTCAATGGTCATCGAAGGCACGAGGTTTGCCCGAGTGTCCTGCTCGACGAAGAAGAAAGTGCGTGCTCGCCGGGCCGCATCGTCACGCAGAATGGACTTGCCTTCCACGCGAATATCGCCGGACGTGGGCTCCATCTCGCCGGCAAGCAGCCGCAAGAGCGTGGACTTCCCGGAGCCATTCGGTCCCAACAGATTGCACCACTCGCCCTGCTGAATGGTCAGGCTGACGGTCGAGACAGCCGTGACCTGCCCATCGCCGCCAGCGTTGAACACCTTGGTGATGTTGGAGAACTCGATCATAGCGGGTCGCACCCGATGTTCTCGGCGCTCCGCTGCAGCGGCAGGTAGCGCTTGAGGCACAAGGCAGCAATCAGCAGCAGACCCGTGGCAAGCTTCAGGTCCCACGGGTTGATGCCCGCCCGAAGACCGAGGGCAACCAAGAGCTGGTAGCCCAGTGCGCCGAGCAGCGCGGCCGCAATGAGACGTGGGACGCTGCGCGGCGGTAAGACGGCCTCGCCCAGGAGCAGCGCCGTCAGCGCGGCAATCACCAGGCCGGTCCCCATGCCGATGTCGGCAAAACCGTTCTGCTGAGCGGCAAGCCCGCCGGCAAACGCCGCGAGGGCGTTGCAGAGAAACAACGCCAGAAGCAGGAACTTCTCCTCGCTGAAGCCCAGCCGCACGACCACCCGCGGGTTCTCTCCGGCGGCGCGCATGAAATGGCCCAGTTCGGTCCGGAGGAACATCCACAGCAGGTTGGCAATGGCAAACGCCACCACGGCAACACCGACCAACTGCATGACGCCCACGGGCAAGAAGCCGAACACCGAGGGGGCGTCGAGCAGCGACACGTTGGACCGCCCCATGACGCGCAAGTTCACAGAGTAGAGCAGCGTCATGGTGATAATGCCGGCCAACAGCCGGTTGACCCCAATCCGCGTGTGCAAGAGCGCCGTGCACAGACCTGCAACCCCGCCGGCCAGCGCCCCCAGGAGCAATGCGACCACCGGCGACTTGTTGTGCAGCAGCGCCACGGCCCCCACGGCACCGCCCAAAGTGAAGGCGCCGTCCATGGTCAGGTCCGCGAAGTTGGCAATACGGAACGCCAGCACGGCCGCAAGCACAACCAGCCCGTAGACGCAGGCCAGTTGCGCGCTTGTCGATAGAACGTCCCAGACGGCAGTCATGAGCTGCAATTCCTTGTGATGGCAAAGACAAGCGCGCAGGCAGCTCCCAACTCCTCGGAGAGCGCTGCGCGAGTTCAGAGCGGGCTGCACTCAGCCTTTCTTGGCTTTGGCCAGCAGTGCTTCCGGCACGTTGGCGCCCTGCTCGGTCGCTGCCTTCTGATTCACGACCAAGGCGCACTCCTCTGCAACTGCAACCGGGATGGTGCCCGGGTCCTTCTTCTCCTTCAGGACCTCGACGACAATCATGCCGGTGGTACGACCGATCTGGTAGTAGTCGCTGGCGTAGGTCGCGATGGACCCCTTCTTCACCAGGTCTTCACTGCCGCCGATCACCGGAATCTTCTTCTCCCGCGCCACTTTGATGAGGGTGTCGATGGCCGCGATTACCGTGTTGTCGCCTGGAATCAGGAACACATCGCATCGCCCAACCAAGCTCTTCGCCGCGCCGAACACCTCGCCCGTGTTGGCAACAGCCACTTCAACCGAGTCGAGTCCAGCCTGCTTGAGCGCCGGGCGGATGTACTTCATGCTGGCCTCGGTGTTACTTTCGGCGGGATTCAGCACAATTCCGACCTTCTTCGCCGTGGGCACAATCTGCTTGATCAGCTCCACCTGCTGCTCGAAGGGCCAACGGTCCGAAGTGCCGGTCTTGTTCCCGCCCGGCTTCTCAATCGAGTCCGCGATGCCAGCCGCCACAGGGTCCGTGATGGCGCCGAAGATGACGGGGATGGTCGTCGTGGTCTTGCAGGCCGACTGCGCGGAAGGCGTCCCAAGAGCCACGATAGCGTCCACCTTCTGGCTCACGAACTGCTTGTTGATCTGAACAGCCACCGAATCCTCGCCGTTGGCGTTCTTCACCATGACTTTGTCGCCGTGGGACTCAGAGATTCCCGCCGCCTCCAACTCGTCTTTCAGTCCCTTGGCCACATCGTCGAGCAGCGGGTGCTGCATGAACTGGTTGACGCCGATAGTGAAGGTCTTCTCTTCCGTCCCGCCGTTGGGTGTAGGGCCGGAGTGTTTACGGCACCCCGCCAGGCACACGGCCAGGACGCCGAGAGTGGCCAAAGCAGCCCAGGGCACAGTCCGGCAACGATGTGTACGAGTTCCGATGCATGTTCCGTTCATTGCTGCACTACCTCGCTTTTCTCCGAGTTGAGTCGGCGGCATCTATTTCGCCACTGTACTTCGGGCTGTTCGATTCTGGATGTCACAAGGGCTACTCGCACCTGCTCGTCAACGTCTGCCGGAGTTCGTCGAAGTTCCAGTGGGGTTCTGAATCACCCCACAGCCGCTCGTACTCCGTGTGTACCGTGCCTACAGTCATCACGTCGAGCCATTCACCGTTTCGCCACCATCGCTGGCGAGAGACGCCTTCCCAGCGCCGACCCGCCTTCTGGGCACACCGCAGTGCGGCGGCATTACCGAGGGCGATGTGACCCTCCACGCGCTGTGCATTCTCGAGGCGGAACGCCACATCGAGCATGGCTACCATCGCGCTGGTGCCGTACCCGTTGCCCCAGTTTGTCGGTTCGGAGTGGATACCCAAGCTCCATACCCCATGACAACGGGGTTCTGTGTAGGTAAGCTCGTCCGGCTTCTGTCTCAGTCGGATGTCGCCGATACGGACCCTGCTGTCGGGAAGCTCGTAGGCAAGGTCCTGAAGCTGAAGCGCCAGCGGTTCCGTCATCGGAGCTGCGCCTCCACCGCGCGGGGATCGGCCCGCACCTCTGCGGCAGGCCCGTCTAACGTGATTTGACCCGAGACCATCACCACCACCCGGTCGCAGGTGTCGAAGGCGAACGAGAGGTTGTGCTCCACGATGAGCACGCCGATACCCTTCGCCGCCAGAGCCGCCAACAGCTTGGCAACGACCCGGGTAGCGCCGGGGTCCAGGTCGGCCACGGGTTCGTCGAGCGCCAGGAACCGCGGCCGTGCGGCCAGGCACTGTGCCAGAGAGACGCGCTTCCGTTGCCCGAACGACAGCTCGGCAACGCGCGCGTCGGCGAGCTCGGCAACCCCAACCCAGGCGAGCGCGCGGACAGCCGGCTCATGCAGCCCTTTCACCTGAGCGAGTGGTCCACCCCAGCCAGGTAGTGCGGCATCTCCGGCCAGGAGCCCAAGGGCGACATTCTCCCAGACCGTGAGCTGACCGGCAAGCCGCACACGCTGGAAAGAGCGGACGAGCCCTCGGCACGCGCGGCGGGCTGACGACCAGCGGGTGATATCTAAACCGTCCACGCCGACGCTGCCGCCGTCGGCGCGCGCAGTAGCAAACAGGGCATCCACAAAGGTGCTCTTGCCGGCGCCGTTGGACCCGATCAGCGCACAGAGCTCGCCGCCGCGGAACGTGAGCGACACCCCGTCCAAAGCGGTTGTCCCCCCGTAGTGCTTGCGGAGTTCCAGCGCCTCGACTCGCCCTACGGGCGGCGGCCAGTCGTGGAGGTGTTCCTCGAAGTCCGCGATCGCGTTGTCGGCGGTGTAAACCATGGGCGGTCCTGCGCGGCTCACTCCCGCGCGTGAGTCACGAAGCTGAATCCTCTGAGTATTCCAGCGGGGCGGTAGAGCAGGAATCCGAACAGCAGGGCGGCACTGAGCCCGTTGCGAAGCTCGGCGACATAGGCTTGCAGCGCCGGGATCAGCCGGCACGCTTCCGGAAGCAGCAGGAGCAGGATCACGCCCAGCACCGGGCCCCAGGCCGTCCCCGGCCCTCCAACCACCACAGCGGACAACAGGAAGAGCGAGAGACCGAACCCGAAGCCGTCCGGGTTGATGTACCCGGCGTAGTGTGCATACAACGCGCCAAACAGCGCCGCCAGTCCGCCGCTCAGTGCCAGAGCAGCGCACCGCTGCCACCCAACTCGCTGCCCGAACGCCGAAGCGAGCACTTGGTCTTCGCGGGAGACGTGAAGTGACAGCCCGAAGCTGCTGTTTCGCACCCAATGGCACACCCAACTTGCGACGACTGCCAGCGCGACCACAAGCGGGAGCACGGCTGCCTTTGAGCTGAGTCCATGACCGGGCACGGACAGCGGGGAGATGCCATAGATGCCCGCCGAACCTCCCGTCACGGCGTCGGCGTTCTTGCACGCGGCCACGGCGACGAGTTGGACGGCGAACGTCGCGATTGCGAAGTAGTCGCCCTGCAGCCGTGAAAGCGTCGCTATCAGCAGCAACCCGCACAGAGCGCCGGCACCGCACGCTGCACCCAGCGCCGGCAACATGGACACGTGGTCCCCCTTGGTCAGGAGAGCGGAGACGTATGCTCCCACACCGAAGAGCGTGGCGTGGGCGAAGGACATCAGCCCCGCGTCGCCGACGCACAGGTTCAGCGACTGGGCGACACCCACGTAGAGCGCCAACAGAATGCAGAGATGTAGGGCATAGTCCATGACGGGGTCATTGATTCCACAGCGGGCACGGGTTGGCGGTCAACCGGTCGAGGGCGCCTGCCACTCCAAGAGACCCTGCGGCCGAATCAGCAGGATCAGCAACAGGACTCCGAAGGTGATGGTCGACTGCCACTCACTGCCGATGTACAGCACACCGAGTTGATTCAAGGCAGCGAGGACAAGTCCGCCGGCGAGAGATCCGTACCATACCCGGGCACCGGCGACGAGGCAGGCAACGACGCCCACCAAGAGCAAGTCGAAGCCCGTTGAGGGAGAGAACCCCGTGTCGAGCCCGACGAGAACAGCGGCGAATCCCGCCAGAACGGAGCCGGCAACGATGGCCAGGCAGGATACCGCCTCGGGGTTGATCCCGTGGAGAGATGCCAGATCCGAGCGGCTGGCTGTGGCACGCAAGTAGAGACCAACCCGGGTTCGGTGCATCACGATCCAGAGCGCGCCGGTGGCGAGCAATAAGCCAATGAGTGCTGACAGTTGTACCGCCGTGACGGTGGCCTCCCCCACCGTGAAGCTGTGCCGTATCCACGGCGCGTCCAGTGTCCGCGGTACCCGACCGAACCACGCCGCCAGTATGCTATCGCCGATGACAACGATCGACAGTGAGGCTACCAGGAGGATCAGCCCGCCGGCGTTGGCGCGCCGCAGCGGGCGATAGCCCAGGAACTCAACGAGAATCCCGGTGACAACCGCACCGAGAATGGCACCGGGAATCCAGGTGCAGGGACTGAGGCCGAACTGGTTGCACAGCACGTGAGCCGTGTAAAGCCCGACGGCTATCGTGGTGGCATGTGCCGCATGGAAGAACCTTCCCACGCCGTACACGAGGGCGAATCCCATGCCCACCAGCGCATAGAGGCTCGCGTTACCGAGGGTGTTGACGAGTACCTGCTCAACGATTGCGTCTCACCTCGCCCCGGCGGCAGCTCCAGTCGATAGCCCGGGGGCGCTCAAAGTGCCCTGTGCCGCTGACTTGCCGTCCTGCGGATCGGCGCAAGGGCGTCCCGCTGGGTCGATCTTCTGCGCGGCCCGTTTGAGGTCAATGATTGTCAGCCGGGGGCTCTCATGTGTTTCTCGGGTTGCCATGGGTGTCTCACCGCCGCTATCGTTCGGACAGCCTGCTCCGCAGAACTGCAGACCGGCCGTCCTGCGGATCCGGGCAGGGGAGTCCGCACGGGTTGATCTTCCGTGCGGCCCGTTTGAGGTTGATGATCGTGAGCCGGGGGCTCTCATGCATTTTGCGGGTTTCCATATTCATCTCCACCCCAGTACTATTGTGTCTGAACTGCACTCTCCGCCGCCAGCAACTGAGCGCCTACGGCCGCTACCTCTTGGGCCGCTTGGTCCGTGCTCACGCCGAAAGACTTGGCGTACTCCTGAACGGTTCCGTCGCTTGACGCGCCCCGCACGAGTCGATCAACCACCCACGCGGCCGACCGGTTCAGCTTGACGAACAGGGCTCTATCGACGTGCATCGCGATGCCCCCGTCACAGAAGACTTTGCATCGCCATGAGGCGCTCAGGTCAGCCACGGGTGATCATCTGCCTATTGTCGGGGCGTTGCGGCAAGGTCCCGGGCTCGCACCAGGCGGTCGGGAAGGAACAGCAAAAGCCGTTCTGCCCCCTCACTGTCTCGACTCTCTCCTGCGACAGTATGTCTGAAAGCGCCTCCTGCCGGATATTGCCGAGGCGCTTCGTGGGGTCGACACAGAGCCTTACTTCCCCGTCGCAGCCGACCGAGAAGGTCGTCCGTAGCCGAGGACATGGCTTCTCGCCGTAGGTTCTTGCGCCCACGTAGAGGGGCGTATCAATCCCGAATTCGCACCGGTCGATGGTGGCCAGACGGAGGAAGAACTGCGTTAGCTCGTGGTTGCTCAGGGCTTCGTCTTCGAGAGACTCCGGCGCGTCACCGTTTGGTGTGTACAGCGACTCAAAGTAGGGCGCAAGACCATTTCTGCGACAGTACCGCAACACCTCTTCCAGGCTCTTCGTGAGCGAGCGCAATATGTACGACTCTGCACACAAGCGGGGTGCCCGAAGACCGGCGGACATCAGCGCCTGCAGGCCGGCGAGCATCCTCAGGCTGCTGCCGGGCACGCCGGTCACAGAATCTTGGGCGCCGTGGTCCATGCAGTTGCGCTTCACCAGCACCCGGTGAATCTGCGCGGCAATCTTCTGAGCCAGGGCGTCGTCGATGAGGGTCCCGTTCGTGTAGAGAACGACCTGCATGTTCTGCGCGTTCGCGTAGTCCACCGCCGGCCAGAAACACTCATCCATCAGCGGTTCGCCGGCGCCCGCAATCACCAACTCGCGGACGCCATGCTCGTGGGCGAAGCCGATAGCCTGCTTGCTCTCCTCCAGCGACAGGGAGTCGCCGCCGTTTCGACGATTCACTCCGGTGAAGCAGAACTGACACGCCAAGTTGCACACCGACGCCGTGTCGAGGGCGAGACTCGAGAAGGTCCCGCAGCCGTTAGAGGTCACTGGGCCTTCCCACCTTTCGCGCCCGGCAGATCCATGGGCTTGTAAGCGCCACCCTTGACGACAAACACGCCGTAGCGCTTGCCGGTGGCAATCCCTTCGGCGGAGATCGAGAACTCGCCGGTGGCGCCCACGTAGCTCTGGATGCCGTCAATCACTGCCTTGCGAAGGTCCACGGCAGTCAAGCTGGCTGCCTTCTGCGCGACTTCGGCAATGATCTTCACAGCATCGTAGGCGGCGGCGCCGTTGATGTCGGGCTGGTTGCCATTCTTCTCCTTGTAGGCGCGAGAGAACTCCTTCCACGCCTCCGTGTCGCTGTCGGCAGGAAGCGCGAACACGACGCCCTCGGCAAGCTTGGACTTGTCTGCGTAGACGGCTTCGTTGCTGAACGTATCTCCGCCGAACACCTTCGACTTCACGCCGAGGTCTTTTGCCTGTCGGAGCAGCGGCAGGGCTTCGTCGGGGTGCACAGGAATGAAGAACACGGCAGGATTCAGGGACTTCACCTTGGTGAGTTGGGCTCTGAAGTCCGTCGCGCCCGGCTCGCACGTTTCATTGGTGGCTACTTTGCCGCCTTCCGCCTGGAACGCCGTCTCGAATGCCTTCGCGAGTCCTTTGCCCCAAACGTCGTTCACGTGGAGGATAGCTGCGTTCGCGTGGCCCAGGCGCCGCACGACTTTGGCGACCTCCTCTGCCTGGGCGGCGTCGGACGGAGCCAACCGGATCATTGCGTCTTTGGCTTCATCGAGCTCAAGGCTGGACGCCATGGGTGCCACCAGGAGTAGCTTTGACCGCTTGGCGACCCCCGCCACCGCCAGCGTCTCGCCGCTGGAGAAACCGAAGAGCACGTTCACTTTGTTCACCGACACGAGTCTCTCGGCCGCGGTCAGCGCCTTCGTTGGGTCGAGTTGGGAGTCCTCATACACCACTTCGACACGCTTGGCTTCCTTGTTCACTTCCGCCAGCGCAATCTCGATCGCCTTTTGCTGGACAGCGCCATAGTCTGCACCCCTGCCGCTCAAGGGCAGCACGTAACCGATCTTGACGACTTCGGGCTTGGCCGGTGTGTCGCCCGTTCCGCCGCTCTGCTCCTTGGGCGGACATCCGCAAAGGACGACCGCCGACACCGCCAGAGCGCAGAGCAGGCCGATGAAGCTGCGTTTGTTCTTGAATAGCTCAGTAAGCATTTCTGTTCACTTCCTCAACAGGGTCCGAAAATGTCCATCTCACGCAATAGCTCTCGTTTCCGCTGCCCCTGAGGCGTGTCGAATCGGCAGTACGCCGAGAAGACGTCCGGGTGGGCAGCGATGAGCCGCACTATCGGGTCCGAGAGTTGCTCCGGAGTTGTCTGGATGAGACCGGAGGTCTCGCCTTGCACAAACCGAAGCTGGCCGGCACCGTCTTTCGTGAGCGCAGCCGCGGCCAAAGGCGCCAACTGGAAGAGCCGCACCCACACGCTCTCGCCAAGCTCGCTCAGCCACACCCCCGTCATGAGGGTCTCGTAGAAGTCCTCGACGGACTCGTCGGGGTATCCCCACATGAGCGAGCAGTCGATCCACAGCCGATCTCGAAGCGCAGCGACCGTTCGAGCCATGGTCCGCAACGCCTGTGGGCGGCCCAAGCGTTTGAGCAACGCCTCGCTGCCGCTCTCGAAACCGGCGAAGACGCTGAAGCAGCCCAAGTCCGCCAGCTCATGGAGCAGTTCCTCGTCGACTCGACTCAGGTTGACGTATGAAGACCATTCGACATCGGCACAGATTTCCTGCATCGCCCTCGCCGTCTCAACGGCTCGGCGAGGCAAAGCCGTGAAGCCATCGTCAGCGATGTGAATTCGCCGCACGTTCAGGCACTCCGTGAGGTACCGAACCTCGCTCAGAACCTTCTGACTTGGGCGTTCAGCGAACCTGCCGCCCCACTGAGACGGGACGGTGCAGTACGGACACGAGTACGGGCAACCGCGCGAGGTTGAAAGATAGAAGCGGTCATAGTCGAGACCACTAACCAAGTCGTATGCCGGGGACACCGTCTCCCGTTCTTTCGGCTCGCACTTCCTTGTCGTGCCGCCGGCGGCAGTGAAGACTCCTGCTACTTGGCTCCACTCCGACCTCGGCGTCGTCAGTAGCCGCTGGATTGGCTCTTCACCATCGCCGACAACGACGGCGTCGATGCTCGGGAAGCGGCTCACCAGCTCCTGCGCTACGGACGAAGGGCCAGGACCACCGAGTACGAGGGCGCCCTGGAATCCGTTGGACTTCATCAGGTCGCAGGCAAGTACCAGGTGCGGCAGCACGTGCTCATAGGCGCTGATGCCCAGCACTGCAACCTCTTCGGCGCTCAGGAACCGGGCGATGGCCTCCGGCTGCCACCGATCGTCGGTGTCAATGAACTGGTAGTCGTCGAAGAGGACTTCTGCGCCAGTCTCACGCACAGCGGCGGCAATGGTGAGGGCGCCCAATGGCGTGCAGCGGTCAGCCGTAGGGCCAGACCCCACCACGAGATTGGCGATTCGTACCGGTCCATGCATTACAGTGCTTGTGGAGATGAAGCCATAGAGTAGCGTACCGCGCGGAATCCGGTTCCTGATGTCACCGCACACCACTCGATAGGATACGGACCGCCCGTCGATTCTGGATGTCACAACGGTCTTGAGGGCATTGGTCGGGCCATCTTGGCCCCCGTTTCCATCGTATTCAGCCAGTGCCTATTCCCAATGTCACCGGACGGGGGTACACTCTCGGCCTGCGCCACCAGACGCGTCACCGTCCGGCAACTGGGTCGGACGAAGGAGCTACAGAACATGCCCGACCGTACCCATGGCGAGAAGCGAATGGAGGAACTGGCTCGCAAAGGCATCCACGGGCGTGTGCTCGCGTTCTATGACCGATGCATCAGGGACATGAGCGCTGGAGCCGACCTGGCAATCCTGGACCTCGGAGCGGGGTCCGGCCACGTCAGTCTCTGGCTCGCCGCCCAGGATTGCGTGGGTTCGGTGGTTGCTTACGACAAAGCGCTGAAGTACATGCGAGAACTGCCAAAACACCCGAAGATCGAGAAACGGTCGCAAGGATCCAACACTGCACTGCCGTTTGGAAGCGACGAGTTCGACGTGGTGATCTGCAGGTACGTGTTCCATCACTTCGAGCAGAAGGCTGAATCGCTCCGCGAGGTGCGCCGAGTGCTGAAGCCGGGCGGTCTGCTTCTCCTCAGCGACGCCGTCCTTCCCGATCACAGCAAGAGCGTGCTCAACCCGCTCCTTCACGTGCGGGAGCAGAACATCGGCGGCTATCTGACGTACCACGAGACACTGAGAGCACTGGAGGACGCCGGGCTGTGTCCCGTCCTGTGGCGACCGTATACGTACTCCTACGAGTCATTCGCCAAATACCTCGAAGCTGTAGACGACGAGTTCACGGACACAGCCCAAGACGTCGGACGCCTTGTTGCACCGGTATTGAAAGCCAAGCTCCGACGCGCCTGGGCAGCCCTGGACGCACGCGTGAGGACCGAGATGCGCGTCGAAAGCGGCGATCGCGGCATCAAGGGCTTTAGCTACGACATGTTCGACGTGGCCTGCCGGGCGGTCCCAGTCACCGGCTCGGACTGACATCGCTGGCTTGGCCCCCTTGCCGGCAGGTAACTCGCGCCGGGCATCCCGGTGTCGCGTCCCTCGCTTCTCACTTCGGTTTCTGTCCTATGATGGTCACGCAACGCTCGACGTAGTCGGGAGCGATGGACCCGTCGAGAGGGTCGAGCTTCACGTCCTCCAGCCCGGCACCCTCCAGTAGCTCCATGGCTGTTTCCGGGTGGAACGGAGCGCCAGCGAAAGGGTATGCACGCCTTTCGCGCAACTCCCCGCCCCTCTCCTGCAGTACGTAGAACCGCATCACCTGCGCTATGCCGCTGAGGGCGCCCTCGTCCGCTTCATAGGCCGTGGAGTCCAGGAACATGACTCGCCCGCCGCCGTACTCCGTCCACCCGCGCCATTTCACCAAGTCTCGTGGCCCGGGGCGGCCCAACTCGCCCCTCAGGCCAGGCGTCCAGCGCTTCGAGTCGAAGACCACGTAGCCACCGGGACGAGTGACCGCGGCCATTGTCCTGAGCGCCGCCACCATCGCCTCCCGGGTCATGGCGTGGTACAAGGCGTGGCCGACGCACATGACAACGTCGAAGTGATCTGAACCGCAACGACTTGGCAGCTCCTCCCACCGGCAAGTCATCAACTCGATTCCGCCGCCCGAGCCCGCCGCACCGAACGGGTGGACGGTCAGCGGGCGGCCTCCGGTTTCTGGCTCAGGGAAAATAGCGTTCAGCGCGCACATCGCAAGCATCCCGCGGCTGCCGTCACTCCCAACAAGCCGCAGCCGCCTCTCACCGCGCTTAGCAAGTCCGATCAGCGGGTCGCCCGTGCCGCAGGCGCAGTCGAGGACGCTCTCCACGTTCAGATCGCTGAACAGTCGGAGGTAGGCGTCAGCAACGTCAGGCCGATATGCTTGCCGCTTTCGGCCCTGAGCGGCGCACATCACGTCGTACCAGGGCGCGAAGGCGTCGTAGAGAGCGACCACATCTTCAGAGGCTTGCTGGACTACGGACATTCGGAGGTCCTCCAATTGTCTGTCAGGAGCGCCACGCGGCGTCCAGTTCTTTCTGAGCCGTTGACTGCGGCCTGCACTTGCCAGTCTAAAGGCGTCAAGCCGATTCTCGATGTCACTGGGTGCAAACGGCGTTTTTCTCCAAGAGTACTTCCCGCGCAGGCGATCCCCGATGTCAGACCGGTTCCATCCTGTCGGACGGCGGGCGCCACCCCAGAGGAGCTTTGGCTGTGCTAACACGTTGAGCGGTTCACGGAACCGTTGTGACATCCATTCTCGAATTAAGCCCTCTACCCTTGGTCCATCGCTCGCGCCGGGCGCCGGCGGACGAGCAGAACCATCCAAGGAGATACCAACATGTTGGAGCACACTGACGGGAAGCTGACGAGAATCGGGGTTTTCTACGATGGCGGCTACTTCGCAGCCGTGAGCGACTACTACCGGTACTGCCACCAGCGCAAGGCGCGTGTGTCGATCTCCGGGCTTCACGAGTTCCTCAAGCACAAAGTCGCCGAGGTCGAGAGCGTCGAAGAGCGTTACTGCCAGATCGTGGACGCCCACTACTTCCGGGGCCGGTTCAGCGC
>PEVN01000479.1 GCA_002779825.1 Armatimonadetes bacterium CG06_land_8_20_14_3_00_66_21
ACGGCCCGGTCCCAGTCTCGCTTGAATTGCTTGGACTGGCCGATGAGGACGTTGAATCCGTTGTCCTTCATGTTCAGCGCCTGCGCCGGTCCCTGGACGCCGTAGCCGATGACTGCGATCGTCTCGTTCTTCAGGACTCGCCGGGCTTTCGTCATGGGGAACTCCTTCCGCATGACGACTTCTTCTTCCACCCCGCCAAAGTCAATGAGAGCCATTTTCGTTTCCCTCCGTGTCTCGGATGCGTTTCGTGCAGCTTGCCGGCAGCCGGCAGCTTGGTTCGAGTCGTCTTACCCCAGGACGCGCCCTCGACCTCAGCGGGCTGGCTACACTGGACTTGCCAGGTGGCTCGGAGGAGGCTTGCAGTTAGTCGCCACACAGGCGAGAATCCGTCAGCAGCACCCGGAGTTATCTCGCGTCGGCCGGCATGCCCACTGCCGCCCTCTCGCGCCCGGAAAGGACCGCCTCATGGTGAAGTCAGCGCCCTACGTGTTCGCCTTCCTCACTGCAGCCTGCTGAGGAGTTGCTCCCCTTCTCGGCAAAGCCGGGCTGCACAAGACCGACCCGCTGACGGGGCTCTGCGTGCGTAGCTTCACCGTGAGCGTGGCGCTGCTGGTGCTGCTCTTTGCCACGGGGTGCCACCGACATCTGCTCCACCTCCCCGCTCATGACGCTCGCCTGCTGATGGCGGAGGGGCTGGTCGCCGCGCTGCTGGGCCACTTCGCGTACTACTACGCACTGAAGTACGGAGTGGCTTCTCAGGTGGTCCCCATTGCTGCGTGCTTCCCTCTCTTCGCGCTGGCGGGAGGGGTGCTGTTCTTTGCGGAAAGGCTGACCGTGGTCCGTCTGTGCGGCACGGTGCTTATCATTGCGGGAGTGGTCCTGCTCAAGCGCTGATCGCCGCCGTCTTCCGGATGGTCTTAGGAGGTATAATCTGGTGGCAGCCGCGCCTACCGGGGAGTCCCTTGCAGCGCGTTAGTCCGCCCGCCCCCCCGGGGAGGCGGCAGAGGAGAATGCGGTTTGCGGATCCTGATCGCAGACGACGACCCCAACGTCCTGGCAGTCTTGACCGGGCAGTTGTCCCGATGGGGACACGAAGTGCTCACCGCGCCCGATGGCTTGGCGGCGTTTGCCCTGTTGCAGCAGCCTGATCCGCCCATGCTGGCGCTCCTCGACTGGAAGATGCCCGGCATGGACGGTGTCGAGGTCTGTCGACGTGCCCGAGCGCTGCCGGAGGCGCCGGCGTTCTACGCTGTCATTCTCACCGGTCAGGGCAGCAGCGACAGTTTGGTGGGGGCGCTGGAGGCGGGGGCCGATGACTACCTCCTGAAGCCCTGGGAAGCCGAGGAGCTGCGGGCGCGGGTGGCAGTCGGTGTGCGCATCCTGCAGCTCCAGGCGGCCCTTGCCGGCCGCGTGCGCGACCTGGAGGACACAGTCGAATCGCTGCGAGCCAGCGAGGAGCGCTACGCCCTCGCCGCCCGGGCGGCCAACGATGGGCTGTGGGACTGGAAGCAGTCTCCCGTGGACGAAGTGTACTACACGCCCCGCTGGAAAGCTCTCCTGGGCTACGCAGACGACGAACTCGGCGCCAGCCCCGAGGAATGGCTGGGCCGGGTCCACGCGCAGGACCTGCCCAAGCTCAAAGAACAACTGCAGGCGCACCTGGACGGCCAAGCCCCCACCTTCAGCAGCGAGTACCGCGTCCTGCACAAAGACGGCACGTACCGCTGGATGCTTGCCCGAGGGGTGGCCGCGCGCGACGCCGGCGGCAAGGCGACGCGCCTCGTCGGCTCCCAGACGGACATCACCGACCACAAGGCGGCAGAGGAGCTGTCTCGGCACTTCGCCATGCACGACCCGCTCACGGGGTTGCGGAACCGTGGTGCGTTTCTGGAGCGGGTGCGGTTCTCGCTCAGCCGCCGCAAGCGGCGACACGATCATCTCTTTGCAGTGGTGTGCCTGAACCTCGACGGATTCAAGGCGATCAACGACACCCTGGGGCACGATTTCGGCGATCTGCTGCTCAAGGCGGTGGCGGAGCGACTGGCGACCTGTGTCCGCATGGTGGACGGGCTGGGACGGCTGGGCGGGGATGGCTTCACGGTACTGGTGGACGAGATGTCCGCTGTCGCCGACGCGTTGCGCGTTACCCAGCGCATCCAGTCCGCGCTCTCGGAGGTGTTCGACATCGAGGGCCGGGAGGTCTTCGTCTCCGCCAGCGCCGGCATCGCCTTGTGCACCAACGGCTACGAGCGGGCCGACGACCTCCTCCGCGACGCGGACACCGCGCTGTACCGCGCCAAGGTCTCCGGCCGGTCGAGCTACGAGGTGTTCGATCGGGAGCTGCACGCCCAAACGACTCGGCGCCTCCGGCTCGAGACGGAGCTGCGGGGGGCACTGGAACACAACCAGTTCCGGCTTCACTACCAGCCCATTGTGACGCTGGAAACGGGCAAGCTCTGCGGGTTTGAGGCGCTGGTCCGCTGGTCGCACCCGGAGCGCGGGCCCGTGTCGCCGGCTGAGTTCATCCCCGTGGCCGAAGAAACCGGGATGATCCTGTCCCTCGGTCACTGGGTGCTGGGGGAAGCCTGCCGACAGGTTCACAACTGGAACCACCGGTTCAGCCGAACCGCGCCGCTCTCGGTGCACGTCAACCTGTCGGGGAAGGAGTTTGCGGAGCCGGACGTGTGCGAGCGCGTCGAAAGCGTCCTCCGCGAAACGGCAGTCGAGCCGCCCTGGCTGAAGCTCGAAATGACTGAGAGCGCCTTGATGGAGGACTCCGAGGCCATCGGGCAGAAGCTCGCCCAACTCAAGGCGATGGGTCTCGACCTGCACATCGACGATTTCGGCACCGGCTACTCGTCCTTGAGCTACCTGCACCGGTTCCCCATCGACACCTTGAAGATCGACCGCTCGTTCGTGCTCCGCGCCGGCGTCGACGAGGACAGCCTGCGGATCGTCCAGACTATCGTGGGGCTGGCTCGGGACCTGCGCATGGAGGTTGTCGCCGAGGGCGTCGAGACTCCCGAGCAACTCCGGCGGCTGCGGGAACTGAAATGCGAGTACGGGCAGGGCTTCCTGTTCTCAGCCGCGAGAGACAACGAGGCGACCGAGGCAATGATCGAGGCGGACCCGCAGTGGTGAGGAGCTGGCGTGACAGGAAGATCATTGACGCGAGGGTGCCTTGCTGGTACGCTGGCCGTTCGGCGGCAATGACAGATGCCCTGCGCATGCGACTCCATTCGCCTGCGCCAGTCGGGGGAGATGATGATGCGAACCTTTGAACTGGTCATCGAGATGAAGCAACTGGAGCGCCGGCTGTCGATGTACGAGGAGAAGTACGGGATTCTGAGCGCTGACTTCCACTCCGCGCTCCAGTCCGGGCAGTTGGAGCGCTACGACGAATACGAGGAGACCCGGGCGGACTTCAGCCGCTGGAAAGGAATCTACCAGACGTGGTTGCGGCGCAAGGAAGCCTATGACTCGCGGGTGCGCGAGGGTGCTCTCGCCGACGCGTTGCGGGTACAGCCTGTCTACTGACCGCGATGGAAAGCCCTCTCGCCTCCGTTGTGGCAGCCCACATTCTCGAAGGGAATCCCTTGGACCACAAGACGTTGGCGGCCTCGTCAACGCCTGCTCTGTGCCTACTTCAGCGGAATCGCCGGCAGCCGCTTCAGCGTCTGGTCCGCCGGGCTGACGCTGATTCCGACCGACTCCAGGGCGGTGACGCCGAGTATCGGCTCCGCCTTCTCAGGACCGAAGATCACCCGTCCCGCGGTCACCTCGCCCATGAAGGAGATCTCAGCCAGTCCGAAGTCGTACTTCGTCGTGGTACCATCAGCCAGTTCGTATGCCCGCTCCCCGCGCCGCTGCACGCCGATCTTCTCCAGCTCGGAGGCGGGCGCCATCGTGTCAGTCGCGCCTGTATCCACCAGGAACAGGTGCTCAAACGCCTCGCCGTTTCCATCCGGCCGACGAAGCACGACGGTTACGTGCGTGAGTCCCATGGTCACCAGCTCCTATGCCGCAGGGTCACTGGGAAATGATAGGCCAACTTGGTGTTGCCCGCAATGCGCGCCGCGTCAGAGGATCCAGCCAACAGCTCACTGCAACTCCAGCACCGCCACCTCCTCCCCCGCCAATTTCACCGTCGCCTTCCCGTCCTGCCAGGGCACCGCGTTCCCTGACACCAGCTCCTTGCTCTCCTTCGGCCCCGGCTCCGACAGCGTGATCGTCACCGTCCGCGTCTCCGGGCTGTCGTTGAACACGGTCAGATACTTGTCGCCGAAGCGCTCGACATAGACCTTCGGGTCGCTGGACTTGGCGTTGGTGATCGGCTGCCAGCCGGCTTCCGCGACGAGTTTGCAGAGCGGGACGTACTTCTTGAAGAGGGGGCGGTCACGGTTGTAGAGGTCGGCGCGGGTGAAGTAGTGGCCGGTGGAGGCGTCGGCGCTGAAGAACCCGGGGAACATGCCGTAGGCCAAAGAGCGCTGCATGTACTTCTCGACCAACTCGTGGGAGAGCTGGTCGAAATTGGTGTTCATCAGGAAGCAGTATGGCTTCGGTCCGCAGAGGGCGCGGCGGTAGAGCAGGTCGCCATCGGACAGGGGGCTCCACTTGCCGCCATGGTTCCAATTGGTCTCGGTGCCCATGACGTCCAGCCAGGGGGCGAGCCAGCAGAGGTTGATGGGCGTGGAGTTGGCCATCATCAGCTTGCCGCGGGCCCGGATGTCCTTCTCGAGGCCTCGCACGTACTCGTACGCAATCAGGCCGCGGAAGATTGCCGGCTTGCGGGAGTCGAGGGCGAAGGTCGGCGGGAACTGCGCGCCGGCGAAGTGATCGCGGCGGAAATCGAGCACGTCGGTGACGTAGCCTTCGCTGGAGTCGACGTACTCGCCATCCAGGTCGCCCTTGCGGTTGGGCCCGTACAGCTTCCCGGCCAGCTCGGCGTTCCACTTCAGCTTGAAGTCCGTCACGTCGCCGGGAACGCCGGGCATGGAGTTCATGCTCCACACGGCGCCGTTGCACCACGGCGTGTCGAGCAGTCGCGCCGGGAACTCGCCCTCCTCATTGTGGTAGCTGCTGGTGAGGAGCGCCTGCGCCTGCTTGTTGCCCTCGGCGGCGAGGCGCTTGGCTTCCGCGAGCGCAGCTTCCATGGTGCGCGGTAGCTTGTCGCCCCCACCTGGGCGCGCGTCCATCCGCATCCACCACGTCATCGGCTCCGTGTAGCGGAAGGTGGTGATGTTGTGGGCGTCGTCCCACTCGGTCTCGTCGTTGCCCTCCTTGAACTTGAAACCAAAGTCCTCCCAGCCCTCGACCTTGCTGATCTTGGCGAAGGGCATCCACAAGCCCTGTTCGGGTGTGCGGCAGCGGAAGTAGTCGGGGAAGACGTCGTAGAATCGCTGAAGCGCGCCCCGGAAGCCCCACTCGGGAGCGAAGTCGAAGGCGGCCAACCGGAAGTCGGCAGTGGGCTTCTCGGGGGTGAGACCGAGATCATAGGCGAGGTACAGCTCGCCGGTTCCCGAGTAGCCGACGCGGAAGAACGCGGACCGGTCCATATCCAGGGCGAGTCCCTTCCCGCCCTGCTGGTTCGCGAGGGCGGCAAAGGGGTAGCGCGACAGCCGCCCGTTGGCGCCGGCGGGGAACTGGCTGGTGTTCACGTACTCGCGACCTGTCTCGCACGGCACTTCGGTTCGAGGATCCTGAAGCCACCGCCAGCCGGCGCCCTGAAGGGGGAGAGTGTAGTAGAGCGTCACGGCCCGGTCCTTGCCGGTCGTGTCTGTGAGACTGCCCTCGACGAAGCTGGCACCGGCTCTGTCGAACGCTCGACTGGTCAGCCGCAGCCCAAGCGCTTCGCCCTTCTCGAAATCGACGACGTCGCCCTCAGCGGCGACATCCCGAACCTGGAACCCCGGGGTCAGCTTGCCCGCCAGTTCCACGGGCACCCCATCGAAGACCGCCGCTCCCTCCGGCGCGGTGAGCTGCTGGAGCACCGGCTCGCGGAACCACACCTTGCCGGGGTGCCTGCGCATCAGCAGATGCATCGCAACGCTCCTTATAGGCTTCTGCGGCAACACCCGCACCTCACGCCGCTGCCAGTCGTGGGTGCCCACAGAGAACGCCGCAGTCTGCCCCCACAATGGCGTACCGTCCATGTACACGAGGTCGAGGTAGAGGGCGTAGTCGGAGCTTGGCGCGCCGCCGACGCCCTCGGCTTTGCTCCACGCGGCTGCGACAATGGGCGCGGGGCGCACTTGGTTCAGCTCAACCGTCTGCGAGGCGCCCCGCTGTACCTCGGCGTCCTCGCCGTTGTCGCACGCGAACAGGTCGCCCTCACGCTCGAACCCTTTCTCCCACGGTCGCCAGCCATCCGGCTTCAGCAGGTTGCGCTGCTCAGCGCTTGCGCGGATCGCCTTCTTGACCACAGCAGCTCTGCCCTCAGACTGGGAGCCGAACAGGCACGCCGCTGCAACGACACAGTGGCAGAACGCGCAGAATCGGGTCTCGGTCATCGTGTGCACACTCCTTTGCCTGCTCCTCATTCTGAGCTGACCGCGAAACCCCTTCCGCCCGTCCGCGTTGCCATAGGGCAAAGTGGACCCGGTTACAATAGCCGCCACGCAGAGACCCACCACGCGCATCCGCGCGCCGGAGTGTAGCGATGGCCAAACCACGGTTCGTATTTCCCGAAGGGCAATGCTACGACTGCCATTCTTGCGCCTTGTGCTGTCCCGCCTACGAGATCGGCGTGACGGCGGAGGAGAAGCAGCGGCTCGTGGAGCAACGCTGGGAGGAAGACGCGGCCCTCGCGGGGCAACCGTTCTTCGTGGAGCGGAAGCGGAACACGGTGCTGGCGTTGGGCGAGGGCGGCTCTTGCGTGTTCCTTGACGACGGGAACCGGTGCCGCATTCATGCCAAGTTCGGCGAGCCGACGAAGCCGCTTGGCTGTAGGGCGTACCCCTTCGTGCTCATTCCCACCGATGCCGAGGTGCGGGTGAGTGTGCGGTTCGACTGCCCCTCCGTCGCCGCGAACCGCGGGCGCCCCTTGGCCGACCATCGGCCATGGCTGGAAGAACTCTCCGCGCAGGTACTGCCGCCCAACGCGAGGGACCTGCCTCCGCCGGCGTTCCGCGACGGACACCGGCTGGAGTGGCCACAACTGCGCCGGTTAACCGACGCGCTGTTAGGCGTGCTGGCAAACCAGGAGTTGAGCTTCACCCGCCGGATCATCGCTTGCGTCACGATGACCCACCTGCTGCAGCGGGCGAAGGTGGACAAACTGGCGGAGGGAGGACTGAAGGAGTTCCTCCTGCTCAGCGAAGAGGTGTCGTTGAAGGACGCCAGCGCCGACGACCTCGACTCACCTGCGCCGACAGGACGCGGGGCGCTGCTATTCCGGCAGTCGCTGGCGCTGTACGGCCGGCGCGACCTGCCTGGTGACCTCCTGCGGAGTGCCCGCCAAACCGCGGCGCGCACGGGTGGCCGCTTCCGGCAGGCGCTGCGTTTTGTTCGGGGCTCGGGCGCGGTGCCGGCGCTGCAGCCCGACTTCCCACAGGCCGACTTCCTCGCCTTGGAGGAACCGCTGGGAGAGCCCGCTGGGGAGAGCGCGGAGGCGTTGCTCCGGTTCTATACCGGCAAGCTCACCGGCATGACCTTCTGCGGGCGGGCGTACTACCACGTCCCGTTCGTGGAGGGGCTGTATGGTCTCTGGCTTACGTACCCCGTGGCGCTCTGGTACGCTCGGCTATTCGCCCGCGGCGATGCGCGCGCCAGTCTGGCGCCGGAGTTCGTCCAGCGGGCGCTCCGGCTGGTGGACTGGCACCACGGCCGAACCCCCGCATTCGGCACGCGCTCTGAGCGCGGCCGAGCCGCTTTCCTGAGCAGCGAGGAGTGTCTGCGGCCACTGGTGGCGTGGTACGGGCGCTGAGAAGGGTGGTCAACAAGAGCGGAACAGGGGGCTCCAAGCGGGGGTGTCCCGGCGCCAATCTCGGTCGGGTCACGCCCTTTCCCGTTGCAAAGGGGGCGGCAGGCTGTTATAATTCCGTATCTTGGCCCCTGTTGTCTGCCAGCGGCGCAGCTTCGGCCCGCAGCCAGGAGAGTTCTGGCGAGGGAACGGCTGCGCCTTTCTCTTGAGCGCCGCGTGCTGCTGACCGCGGGCCGGCAGTCGCAGGGGTGACCACGTGCGCCTTTGGCGACCCTCTATTGCGGGCACGCGGTTCCCCCCTGCAGGCGAACGCTGCGCCCCCGGGAGAATCCGGCGGGCGGGCGAGCGCAGGGCTTCTTGGGCGCAATGGAGGGTTGTTCGTCCCTGTGTGGACGCGCAGCCCCGCGTCGCAATCTCTCTATTGTCGGAAGGACCACCTTCGAATGCGAGCAAAAAGGTACGCCTGGCTGGGTGGCGTCGTTGTGTTGGTGCTGGTTTGCGTCGAGATCGTCTTCCAGCCGATCCTACGAAGTCCCTCAACGAAGGAAATCAACTACGAGTTCAGGTTCGACCGGCCGTTCAGTGAACTGGCGGGGCCCAAGACCGGGGCGACCGGCGAGAAGGGCTTTGAGGACAAGGCGCAGGAATACGTTGACAAGCTGAAGCTGGGGGATTTCCTGACCTCCTCGCGCGAGTCCGACAATGTCCTCGTCCTCGCCGGCGACGCGCGGACCAGCAAAGACGCTTGGGCAAAGGGACGCTCGCTGGAGAAGAGCTTGGCCAAGGAATGGCCGGGTACCACGTGGGACACGAGCAAGTTCCGGACAGCCGCGAAGAAGCTCGGTGGCTCGCCCTTGGTGAGCCTGGGACCCCTAGCGATCTACCCCATGAAGTTGCACGTGAACTACGGGTTGGACCTGCAGGGCGGCGTCCACTTGGTGCTGCAGTGTCGCCGGGCTCTGTTTGAGTACGCCACTCCGGAGCCGTTGGCGGACACTCATGAGGCCCGGACGGCAGTGGTGCGGAAGGTCCGCGACGCCCTCATTCGGCGGGGTCTGGCAGACATGGAAGTCGCCGCCCCGGACGACAGGAACAACATCCTTCAGGTCCGGACGCAAGCAAAGACCGGTGGGGAGTTCAAGCGCCAGGAGCGCTTGGTCAAGGAGACGATGGCCGCCTTCCTCCCGGAGGCGAAGCCGCGCAAGCCCGCCTTCTACGAGTTCCAGCGCGACACGGTGGATCGCACCATCGAGATCGTCCGGACCCGAGTCGACAAGCTGGGCGTCTCCGAGCCGGTGATCCAACGCCAAGGCGAGGACCGGATCGTCGTGCAGTTGGCAGGGGTCTACGACCCCAAGGAGGCGATCGACTACATCGGCACCACCGCGAGCCTGGAGTTCCGCAAGGTCCCGGAGCGCTATGACCCGAAGGTCGACGACAGCGGCACGGTGGAGAAGACGTACTTCGTCGACAAGCAAGGCGAGACAGTTGACTCCGGTGCCGTCTACGATGAGGCGGAGTTGATCCTGAACGGCAGCGACCTGAAGCCGACTTCCGTGGTGAGCGTCGACCAGTTCCAGCGCCCCACAGTGGAGTTGGAGTTCAACCCCGAGGGGAAGAGGAAGTTCGCCAACTTCACGAAGAGGAACGTGCACAAGTATCTGGGCATCTTCCTCGACCGCGAATGCATCTCGGCCCCGGTTGTCAACGAGCCCATCACCGGCGGGAAGTGCGTCATCTCCGGCGGCTTCGAGGATGCCAAAGAAGCCAAGCGGTTGATGGTGCTACTGAACGCAGGTGCGCTGCCGATTCCCATCGACGTGGTTGAAAACCGGACAGTCACTGCCACGCTGGGGGCGGACTCCCTGCAGAAGAGCCTCCGGGCGGGGCTCCTGGGCGTCGTCTTGGTCCTGCTCTTCATGATGGCCTACTATCGCGTGCCGGGAGCGGTGGCCAACGTTGCCCTGACCATCTACTGCGTGCTCGTCTTTGCCGTGCTGGCCCTCGTCGGTGCGACGCTCACCCTGCCGGGGATTGCGGGCTTCATCCTGTCAGTCGGCATGGCCGTGGACGCCAATGTCATCATCTTCGAGCGACTGAAGGAAGAGATGCGCACCAACAAGACGTTCAAGTCGGCCCTCGACGCCGGCTTCAGCCGTGCGTGGACGGCGATCCTCGATTCCCAGGTGACCACGTTGATCGCCGCCGCAGTCCTGTTCATCTACGGCACCGGGCCCATCCAGGGATTCGCATTGACGTTGAGCGTTGGTGTCCTCGTCAACCTGTTCACGGCAATCACCGTCACTCGGTTGCTGATGAGTGTGGTTGCTGATACCTCGTTGTCGCGGAAGCGATTCCTCTATCTCGCGTAACCGGCGCCGCGACAGCCCCAGCGCTGCCGCGCGGCCACTCGAACACCGCGGCCCTGGTGCGCAGTCAAGGGCCGAAAGACAGAAAGGGTTCAACTCACGTAATGGAATCCAAGCATCCCTTCAGCATCGTGCGGCTCACGCCGCTCTGGTTTGCCCTCTCGGCCGCGGTCATCGTACCCGGACTGATCTCGATGATGGTCCAAGGCATGAACTGGGGCATCGACTTCCGCGGGGGCGCGCTCTTCGAATACCGGCTGACTCAGCCTGTCAAGCCGGGCGAGGAGTCAACCAAGATGACCGCGACGGCCCGCCGCGTGCTCCGCGAGGTTGGGCTGCAGAAGTCCGAGATCCAGCTCTCCGACGGGAACAGGCTGATCATCCGCACCGACGCGAGAGACAGCCAGCAGTCCGAGGACCAGAAGCGGCTCATCCAGGGCGGCTTGGAGAAGCAGTTCGGCAAGCTGCAGTTCCTGGGCACGGAACTGGTGGGACCGGTTATCGGGCGCGAACTGAAGAAGAAAGCCCTGGTGGGCACGCTACTGGGCTGCCTGGGGATCTTGCTCTATGTGACCATCCGCTATGAGTTCCGCTTCGCCGTAGCAGGCGTGGCGGCTCTGCTCCATGATGTTCTCGTGATGGGGGGGCTGCTCTCGTTGCTTAGGGTCGAGGTGAACAGCCCGTTCGTTGCGGCGCTGCTGACCGTCGTTGGATACTCGATCAACGACACGGTCGTCATTTTTGACCGCATTCGGGAGAATCTGAAGCTACGGAGGAGGGACCCCTTCGATGCAGTGGTTGAAGACAGCCTCTGGCAGACGATGGCGCGGTCGATCAACACGGTCCTGACCGTCGAACTCACTCTGCTGGCATTGTTCTTCTTCGGTGGCGCAACAATCCACGACTTCGCGCTAGCCCTGCTCATTGGCGTTACGACGGGTGCTTACTCCTCGATCTTCACCGCCAGCCCCATTGTCGTCCTCTGGCGGAACGCCAGCGACCGGCGCCGACGCGTCGCCGTGCCGCAGCGGGGAGCTCGCCAGGCGCGCCCAGCGCCCAAGCCTGCGCCGACCACGAAAGCCGCCGCGCCCACGCCCACAGTCACTGCTGGTTCCCCGCCCGCGTCCTTGGGCGAGGAAACCGAGCAGGAGACGGTGGGGACGGAACCCGCCGTCGAGGCTGCTGCCTCAGGGGCCGAGGCGGGAGCCGCTGCCAGGCGCAAGCCGGCAGCGAGGAAGATCGGCAAGAGCAAGCGGCGGCACTGATCCGACTGCGGGTCCAGGCGGCGCGACGGCGGCCCTGCCGCCGTCAACTCTCTCTTAGCCGTCTGGTCGCGGGCACGGGGAGCGCCCACCGGTTGCTCTCTTCGAGGGCTTCTGCGAGGTCTCCAGGGGCGGCGCAGTCGAGCAGCACAATGGGGGCAAACAGCCGGTGGCATTCCCGCTCAATCTCCCGCCAGAGGGGATGGTCCGGGCCGGCGCCGATCACCACCAAGGCATCGGCCTCGACCAGCGGATTCCCCGAAGGCGTCTCCTTCGCCTCCTCCCAGTCGAGGACGCGCCACGGGTCGCCAAGCGCCTGACTCAGCTCCCTGTGCACGTGCTCTGCGAGCTGGATGGAACTCCCCGGCGCTCGGTATGCCACGAAGGAGCTGCTCGGGGAGTATCCCGGGTAGTACTGAACCAGGACTTGCCGGCAGCGCGCTTGCAGAGCGAGAGCATCGTCGCCCCGCGGGCGCCAGACGTTCCGAAGCTCTCGCCGAACCACCCGCAGCCCGCGTAGATACCTGCTTTCCTCGGCTCGCTCCCACTCCGGCGTCCAGTCCCTCTGGAGGAACAACCGGACATCGGTGTCGACGACGACGCCCTCCACCTCGGGAGCAACGTGCGGAAGGGGCCACCAGTGAGCGGCGCCGTTGCGGACCAGACGCACCTCGGAGTGGTCTTTGGTATCCCCCGACGGGTCCCGGAGCCAGATCTCAAAGGTGTAGGCACCGACGCCCGGCTCGGTCACAAGCTGAGGCAGGGATTCGAATAGGTGCGCACCCGGAACAGCGTCCGGCGAGAGGAACAGGATCCACTCTGACCGAGCCAGTGACTGCAACGCGCCGAGGTAGTATTCGGGGCAGTAGGCCGGCTGAGTCGAGGTGAACACGCGGTCGGCCAGGTCGCGCGCTGCCTCCGCGGTATCGGCGGCGGACGAACGGCGTCCGTTCGCGGACGAACGGCGTCCGTTCGCGGACGAACGGCGTCCGTTCGCGGACGAACGGCGTCCGTTCGCGGACGAACGGCGTCCGTTCGCGGAGGCGTCGTCCCACACCAGGATCTCATCCACGTGGGGGCGGGTGAGTTCCAGCAGCTCGCGGAGGCGCCGGGGTTCGTTTCGGACGGTCAGGCAGTGGGCGATGGTGGGGCGGGCGCGGGGTGCCCCTTGGACCCGGCTCGGAGCGACGAGCGCGCGAGGCTGGAGCGCCTCTTCCTGCAATCGGGCGAGGGCGGCCAGAGCTCGTTCGCGCTGGCGGGTCGCTTCACCGATCAGCCGCTCGCGGAGGCTGTCCGCGGCCTCCAGCGAGCGCGTCACCACTTCGTCCAGTTCGTCGACCGTGGGCACGCGGTCCCTCGTCTCCACGGCCTGCCCCAGCATGCCAAGGGCGCCGAGGAAGTGCTCGACCTTCGCGTGGTACGTCAGAGCCACAAACGGCACGTGCTGCGACACCGCGTACAGCAGCGGGTGCAGCCGTTCGGAGACGACCAGCGCGGCTCGCTCCACCTGACGGCGCCGCTCTTCGAGTCCCAGCGGCATGGACTCGTCGGGGAGGTCACCCAAGAGCGCTCGCCCGACGCCACGGTCACACGACTCGCCCGCCAGGAACTCCAATTCGAGTCCCCGCCGTCTCAGCCGTGCTGCGAGCTTGGCGACCTGGGTGAGCTGCTCCTTCTTCAGCGCCGCGTCCAAGTTGTAGGCGTTGAGTGCCAGCAGCACCCGGTTGTCGCCGGGCGTAGTCGGCGTCCGACACGTCTCGACTCGACACGGCGCCAACAACGCCGGGTCCGAGCCAACCACCGCGCTTCGGAAATCGAACTGCTCCCGCAGCCATTGCGCTTCCTGCGGCCAGCGGACGACGACCTGCCCGGAGCAGTACAGCACGCGCCTCATGCGCTGGCGCCTGTCCGCCGACTCGACGGACTTCGGGACGCGCTCGGCGTCCGCCGAGACGAGACCGGTGTACCACGCGAACCGGCGTCGTTGCTGCGCCTCTTCCAGGCGAGCGAATGCCGGCACCCACCCAGCCAGGAACAGGGAACCCGGCCCGAGGACGAACAGTTCGTCCTCGAACGGACGCCGTTCGTCCGCGGAGCCCCGGGTGAGCGCCTCCGGATCGTCGAGATCGACCGTTTCGAGCGCTACACCCGCGTCCCGGGCCCATTCCCGCAGGCATTCCAGCGACAGTAGATGCCCGAAGTTCTGTGAGTGGAGTTGAGCGGAGAAGATCATGGGGTGACTGGGTGACCGAAATAGGGCCAATAGGACCTATACGACCTATACGGCGTCTTTAGAGCCACCCAGTCACCTCCTCCCGTATCGCTGCCGGATGCGCGCGAATTCGGCGGCCCACACGTCGGTGTCTCTCGCCGTTGCCTGGTCGTGCTGGTGAAGGCGGTACTCGACCGTGGCGATGCCGTCGTGCTTCAGCGTGCAGTTGTGTGCCACGGGGTGCGCTTCGGCGACGCGAAGCCAGTACTCCCAGTCGTCCGCGTAGCG
>PEVN01000371.1 GCA_002779825.1 Armatimonadetes bacterium CG06_land_8_20_14_3_00_66_21
GATTCGAGGAGACCTGTCGGTCCGGGGAGCGGCGGGGTCAGGAGACCCTCGCCGAGCACATTCGCGCTAAGTACGGTTGTAGTATTAGGCGCTGTGCCGACGGGAGATGGCGTCCTGCCATTCACTGTCTTCGACGTGCTGCTGTCGTTGTACGGGAACCCGATGGAAACGATGCCGGCAGGGGACCGCGTTCGGCAATCGCCCGCCTCACCACTCCCGCTGCAGCAGCTCCCGAAATCCGGGCGCCAGCAGTTCGGCTTGCCAGCGCATGAGTGGGCCGCTCTCCATGAGTTGCTCGAGGGTGTGGGGGCGGGCGCGGGAGAGGGCGGTTAGGGCGGCGCGAGGGGCGATCACGGAGGGGGGGAGGTGCAGGCTTCCGGCGACCCGCGCGCACTCCTCTACGAGGGCATCGGTCAGCGGCCGGCAGTCGGGTGCGGACCGCTCGGCCGGCCGGCGGACGCGCCGCTGCGGCCAGTCGGCCTGGGGCCTCTGCTGGGCTTCGCGGATTGCCCGCTCCAGCTCCCTCAATCGACGCCCGGAGCATGTGCGCGGCAGTCGGGGGCCATGCTCAAGGGACTCGCCCGGGTGCGCAGCCGCCCACACGGCCCAACTAACCAGTTGCTCGTTGCCGACAATCTTGAACGGGGGCAGGTCGGCGCGTTCTGCCTCGCGCTCCCGCCAATACCACAGTTGGCGCGCGAAGACCAACTGCTGCCGGTCGAGCCGGCTGACGCCTTTCACTCGCCATTCCGTCTCTGGATCGCGGTGGTTGTCCTCCGCCGTCGCCTCGATCAGGCGCTCGCAGGCCTCCTCGTGCCAGCCAAGCCGGCCGAGGTGTTGAAGCTCCTCGCGGAGCAGCTCAGCCAACTCGGGGAGGTAGCGCGTGTCGGCGGCAGCGTACGCCAACTCCCGCGCCGGCAGGGGGCGGCGGGTCCAGTCGGACTTTTGCGCCCCCTTGCTGAGCGTCACCCCGAAAAACCGCTCGACCAACGACGCCAACCCAACTTGCTCGTACCCGACGAGCTGCGCGGCAATCATCGTGTCGAACACCCAGCCTCCGGGACGGAACCCGAAGGAGGACCGCATCATGCGGAGGTCGTAATCGGCCCCGTGGAAGATGAGCGGCTTGCCCGCCAGCGCGTTCATGAAGCCAGTCAAATCCAGCCTCGCCAACGGGTCGACGAGGTGGTTGTCGCCGTCGACGGAGAGCTGAATCAGGCAGACCCGTTCGCGGTATCGGTATAGGCTGTTGGCTTCGGTATCGATTGCCACCCGGACGGCGCCTTCGACCTGCCGCGTGAGGGCATCCAGCGGGCCCTGGCGGCTGACGTAGACGTAGGCTGGTTGGGTTGGGTCGCTCATCTGTGCCCTCCGGCCGCGGTCGTGGCGTAGTTGCGGATGGCGGCAAGGAACACGTCGCCGTACTGCTGGCGCTTCTTCTCGCCGACTCCGTGCACCAAAAGGAACGCGGTGGCAGTCGTCGGCTTGAGCCGAGCCATGTCTCGCAGGGCGGCGTCGCCGAACACCACGTAGGCAGGCACGCCCTTGTCGGCGGCCAGGTCACGGCGCAGCGCACGGAGCGCCTCGAACAAGCCGGCATCGACCCCGTCCCACGATTCCTTGGCGGTCTTCGAGGTCTTGGGCTTGCCGGTCCGCTCGGCCCGCGACGCGCCGGCGGCAGGCTTCAGCAACCGCGGCGTTTCTTCGCCGGCCAGGACCTGCTGCGCCTTCTCCGTCAATCGGAGCACGTGGTAGTCTTCGGTCTTGCACAAGTACCCCTGGGCGACCAGTTGCTCAAGCCAGTCGCGGACGAGGCGCCGCGTGTGGGCCGCCAGCAAGCCGTAGGAAGGGAGAGAGGTGTGCCCGTTGTCGACGACACGCTGATCGCGGGAGCCCAGCAGCACCTGCGCTGTGTAGTCCGCGCCAAACCGCTGCTCGAGTTCGGTGACGCACAGGAGGACGCCCTGGGCCGTTTCCAGGGACTCGTCGAGGCAGTCGAGGTCGCCCAGGCAAACATCGCAAGCGCCGCAGCCCTCTGCCGCCCGCGCCCCGCGCGCTGCGGCGAGTTCCTGGCCAAAGTACCGGACCAGCGCTTGGTGCCGGCAGGTGACGCCAGTGCAGTAGTTGTACATGTCGGCGAGTTTGGCTTGAGCGACTGCCTTGGCCTCCGGCTCCATCTCGCTCAGGAGCCGCGACCAGGTGGTGAAGTCGCCAGCCGAGTAGAACAGTGTGCACTCCGCCTCGAGCCCGTCGCGTCCTGCGCGGCCGCTCTCCTGCTGGTAATGCTCCGGCGACTTGGGCATGCCGGCGTGGATTACGTACCGCACGTTCGACTTGTCGATGCCCATGCCGAAGGCGACGGTGGCGACGATGGTCTCGACCTCTTCCCGGATGAACGCTTCCTGGTTGCGCTTGCGGGTCGCGTCATCCAGGCCCGCGTGGTAGGGTCGCACGCGGTAGCCCAGTTCGCCCAGCCGCTGACACAGGTTGTCCACGTCGGCCCGGCGGATGCAGTAGACGATTCCCGAGTCGCCGCGGTGCCGGTCGAGAGCGGCCCGGACCTGCTCCAGCACGTTCGCTCGCCGCTCCACCTTGTAGGCCAGATTCGGGCGGTCGAACAAGCCGACCAACATCCGCGCTTCGGTGAGGCGCAACTGCCGGGCGATGTCGTCGCGAACTTGCTGCGTAGCGGTGGCCGTGTACGCATGCAGACACACCCCGGGCAGCGCCTCTTTCAGGGCACCCAACTGGCGGTACTCCGGCCGGAAGTCGTGGCCCCACATGCTGACGCAGTGCGCCTCGTCCACGGCGATGAAGGAGGGAGCCGCCCCGCGCAGCAGGTCCAGGAAGCCGTCCGTCATCAGGCGCTCAGGCGAGACGTAGAGCAGCTTCAGCTCCCGCGCCCGAACCCGGGAACGGACGGCGCCTTGCTCCTCGGCGGAGAGGGAGCTATCCAGCCGGGCCGCGGGTACCCCGCACTCGACAAGGGAGTCGACTTGGTCTTTCATCAACGAGATCAGCGGCGAGACCACCAGCGCCATCCCCGGCAGCGTCACGGCCGGCGCCTGATAGCACAGCGACTTCCCGCCGCCCGTCGGCAGAACGACCACCGACTCCGTCCCGCGCATGACGCAAGCCATGGCGTGTTCTTGGAGCGGCAGGAACGAATCGTATCCCCAGTACCGCCGCAGCACCTCCAGGATTCGTTCCCTCATGCATCCCCTCGTCCGCGCGGCGAACGTGCCGCCACTCACCGCCGCCGCCCTCCGCCTCCAGGACTGCGTCGCCCGCCCCCCGGTCGCCCGCCCCCCGGTCGCCCGCCCGGCCGAGGGCCTCGGTGAGCGAAATCGGAGCCGCCGGGACGCCTTCTTCTCTCCTCGTGCCTTGGCGCCGGCCGAGGGACGAAGACAACCTCACCGTACGCCTCGCGTTGATAGAAGTCGTCCAGCAACATGGCCACGGGCGGGATGTCTTCCTCGCTCTTCGCCAGCGAACTGGCAAGGAGCTCAACCCGCTGCATCCGCTCCGTCTGAAGCTTGTCGCGGTCGCGCAGGTGGTCGGCGAGCTTCTGCCGCAGCCGAAGGATCGCTTCCTCGTCGAGGTCCCATTCTCCGCCCAGGGACGTGCCGACCGTCTTCTCGAAATGCTCGTCCAGCAACAACGCGACGAGGGGGGCGTGCTCTTCGTCGGCGACCAGACTCCGTGCCATCGGCAGGAGTTGCTGCATTCGCGCGTCCTGCTCTTCGTCGCGCGTTCGGAGCCGCGCTTCCAGCAGCGCAGTGACTCGTTCGCGTACCGTCTTCGCCACGTCCTCATCGCTGGGAAGGGGGCGCTCCTGGAGGTCCATCCGGTACTCCGTGCCGATCCGCCGCAGCAACAGCCGCTCCAGCATCGTCACCAGCGAGATGGCCTCGCCCGCGCCCCCCGCCCGGCCGGTGCGGCCGGCGCGGTGGATGTACATCTCGGTCTCGTCCGGCGGCTCGTACTGGATGACGTGCGAGAGATCCGGCAGGTCGATTCCGCGGGCGGCCACGTCGGTGGCCACGAGGAAGCGGAGCTTGCCCTCCCGGACCCGGCCGAGCACTTTCTCCCGGGCGGGCTGCCCCAAGTCGGAGGTCAACTGGTCGGCGTCGTACCCGAACCGCTGCAGCACCGCGGTGATGTAGCCGACCCGGGTGCGGGTGTTGCAGAAGATCAGCGCCGAGTCGGGGTTCTCGATCTCGATGACCCGGATCAGGCACCGGTCCTTCTCCATGTCGGGCACGGTGTAGTACACGTGTTCCACTTCGGCGACGTGCACGTGATCGCGGCTCAGGCTGAGGAACTGCGGGTCGTGCAGGAACTCGCCGGCAAGGCTTTGCACCCGCGGCGGGAATGTCGCCGAGAACATGTAGCCGTTGATTCGGCGCTCGGGCAGGTACCGCTGCAGTTGCTTCATGTCCGGGTAGAACCCGATAGACAGCATGCGGTCGGCTTCGTCGAAGACGAGGATCTCGAGGTCCTGCAGCGACAGGTTCCGGTTCAACAAGTGGTCGAGGATGCGCCCGGGCGTCCCGACCACGATGTGGGCGCCTTGTTTGAAGGCCTGCACTTGATGCCCGTAGCCGACCCCGCCGTAGACGGCCACAGAGCGCACGCCTGAGTCGCCGGCCAGGACCGCCGCCTGGTCCGCCACTTGCACCGCCAACTCCCGCGTCGGGGCGAGAATGAGCGCCTGGCAGGCGTTCTTCTCGGCGGAGACACGTTCCAGAATCGGCAGCACGAAGGCGCCGGTCTTGCCGCTGCCCGTTCGCGACTGGATCATCAGGTCGCGCTTCGCGAGGACGTACGGGATCGTCTTCGCCTGGACCGGCATCAACTCGGGCCAACTTGCGCGCGCGGCCGCTTCACGCACTGCCGCTGACAGGTCAGCGAGACTGACCTTCGGCAGCGCGTTGTCCGGCTCGACTACGACTTGCTCTTCCCGGCTCCTACCCGAGGCGTCCCCCGCCACGGCTTTGCCCCCGGGGCTCTTCCTGCGCTTTGGCGCGATACGCTGATTTCTCAATGCTGTGCCTTTCCTTACTGACCCGAGAGGGTACGGACAGGCGCACGGGTGCGCCTCGGTGGGTGGGTGTGCTCACGAACTGCGTAGCTCCCTGCGGAGTGTTGCCTCACCGCGCCATGTCCCCAGCAGAAGGGTACCCCATTCCGGCCGGTCGTGCCACTTGCGGGCGCGGGCCGTCACCGGGCCAGGTGTCGTTCCAGTTCGGCGATCCGCACGTCGAACGGGGGGTGGGAGGCGAAGTACGCAGCGATCCCCTTGCCCTCGCTGCGACCCGCCGAAGCCTGGAGCCGCGTCAGCATTCGGGTGGCTGCGCCACGGTCAAAACCGGCGGCGCCGGCCAACTGCGCCCCCAGCCGATCGGCCGCCAGCTCGGTGTCACGGGAGTAGGCGCTTTGCAGCAACCGGCCGCCCGTCGTCTTCATCCACGACTGAGCCACAGCGCCCAGCGACGACAGCCTCCGCATGGCGGCACCGATGGTGAGGTCGGCAACTACCCGTTGGAGCGCGTGTTCCTCGGTGACATGGCTGAGCTCGTGCCCCAGGAGAAACGCCAGTTCGTCCCGGTCGGCACCCATCAGGTCGAGAAGCGGGCGCGTCACAAAGACGAAGCCGCCCGGCAACGCGAACGCATTGGGCGTGTCCTGGCCGACCACGGTGAACTCGAACCGACGGAACTGGCTCCGCGTGCATTTGGCGAGTTCGGCGCCGACTTCTGTCAGCAATTGGGCCGCTTCCGGAGCTGGGTCGACCGCCATGCCGGAGCGCATGGCGGCAGCCAAGTCGCGCCCGACGGACCACTCGGCCTCCATCCGCTCCTGCTCCGTGCCGGTGAGGGACTGCCAGAGCCATTTGCCCTTTCGCATGGACGGACCGACCATCCGGCCCAGGTTGTAGAGGAGGCTTGCCATAGGGCTTCCGTGATTCCGCTGCAAAGAAGGTAGTATAGCTGCAAACCGGCGGGGCAGCCGGACTGCGTCGGCTATCCCCCGAACGCAAAATGGTATCGCTGCGAGATCTCCGGCGCCAGCATGGTGCTGACGGTGGGCCACACGATCCCGCCCATGAAGTAGTGCCCGAAGGCCAACCCCAGGAACCCCGGGATCAGCCGCTTGTACAACGCGGCGCCGCCGAGCCTCAGGATGACCAGCTTGAGGGACCACACCAGCAAACACGGCCCCCAGTACGGCGAATAGGACGAGTACGCCAGCCCCACGGCGTAGCCCAGCGGGTGAAGCGGGAATCGCACGAGAGTGTATCGGACAACTGCCACCCCAAGCACCGAGAAGAACCCGAGCCCCACGAAGGTCGCCCGCGCGGGGTCGGGAGGGCGAGGCACGGTCGCCGAGCCGAGCATCCGCGTGAACTCGGCCACCGCCACCCGGGTGCGGTAGTCGCCCACCAGCGGGTTGCCTTCCAGGATGTTCTGGCCGAATTCATAGTACGCCGACAGGTGAATCCAGTACGCGCACCCCAGCCCAACAACCAGGGCGAGCCACATCGCCGAAGCCATGCGTCGCCGCGACACTCCGGCGGAGTCGGCCAGCTTCAGGTTGTCGAACTGCTGCGCCATCAGCGTCGGGTAGAGGTGACGCGACAGCCAGGAGAAGGAGGCCAGCAGCGTTAGCGACCGCCAGCCACCCAGGGCGGCGAGGCGCTCACTCCCGAAGATACTGAACCACATCTCCTTCTGTTGGTCATACGGAAACGGCCACGTCACCGGAAGTCCGGCTTCGCCCCGAACGCGGCCGCACACCAGCGCGAAGCCGAAGAGCGTGGCGAAGAAGACAAACGCGATCAGCAGCGACATGCCGGCCGCCCGGCACCACGCCAACAGCAGCGCAAACCCGACGCAGGCGCCCAGCAGGGCCCAACGCGGCGGCACGGCTTCGTCGGCGTCGGCTGCCTCTGCAGGACGGAAGCAGGCGCGCGCCGCCTGCCGGAGCGGCACACGCGCCAACCAGATCAGCAGCACCGTCATGCCCACGTACGCCCCCGCGCTCTGCTCGTGTTGATACGGGAACCCCGGTGGCTCGTAGCCGACGACGCGCCCAAAGACGCCCAGCACTTTGCTGAGCCCGTAGAAGAACCACATCGAGAACAGCATATCCGTCGGCACAAGATAGCCGAGCCCAATCAGTTCCAGGAGGTAATGGAAGGTGAGCGGTTGGAGGGCGTTCAGCGGGCGCTCGGTGAAGAGCTCGCCGATATCGTACCGCGCGCCCAAGGCCGGCACCGACGGGTTGAGGGCGCTTAGGATGTTGGTGAAGTTGTACAGCACCGCCAGCGAGAACCCGGCCCACATGATCGGGTCCCGGAAGAACTGCAGCGCGTGCTTGCCGGCCGAAGCTGCGCCCGCCGCACCCCCCAGCACCTCGGTCATCTCGACCGGCAGGTACAACAGCGGGAACGAGAGCCGGTCGCGCTCGACCCATTGCTTCCGAAACAACGTCACCACGCAGAGCATCGTGCCGAAGAAGACCACGAAGAACGCGCTCCAGAGGGCCAGCGGCCGCGCCCATGCCAGCCAGGGCACGGCGGCGCTGTCGGCGCCCTCGTAACACGACCGGATGATCTCAGGATCGCGCGGTGCGAACCACTCGGGCAGATACCGCCAGTAGTCCTGGAAGTGGTTCTCCGGCGTCGCGTAATAGAACGGCACGGTCAGGCACGGGAAGAACGCCCGCACCACGCCAAACGTGGAGAGCGGCACGCTGAGACTCAGGAAGGCGTAGACCGTCAGCACTTCGGCTCGCGACAGCGACAGTCGCCGGCTCAACGGCCGGAGCGCCCCGCCCAAGACCACCAGCAGTAACAGCGCCGTCACCGCCGGCGGAGGCGGCACCCCCACAGACACATATCGGCCGGTGACCAGTTCCGCATGGCGGATCCACAGGTTGACGAGGAACGTCACCCCGGTGGCGAGGAGGATTGCGCGGAGAGTCATGAGTGGGACACGGGGCGCCCGCTGGCGCGGAACCCCAGTCTTCCCCTCGCACAGCCACAACCCTTCCGACTACCGCACATCCCCGCAGCCGCTGGACCTACACCGTAGCCGCCGGCGTCAAGCCGGCGGACCCCCCTCTCGGGTATCGACCACCCGCTGGCGCGTGCAGCCACGAACCCTCCTCGACTCGGGGCGCCGCTACGCCGTCTCGGGATAGGACCCCAGGACTCGGCAGAGGTGGCAGTGCTTCTCCAGTTCGGCGACGGCGGCAGCGATCATCGGGTCGTCCCGGTGTCCCTGGATGTCGACGAAGAACATGTACTCCCACGGCTTCAGGCGCGTCGGCCGGGACTCGATCATCGTCATGTTGATTTCGCTGTCCGCCAACGTGGCCAGAGCCAGATAGAGGGCACCGGGCCGGTTGGCGACAAAGAACAGCAGAGAGGTTTTGTCCTTGCCTGTGGGCGGGTTCGTCACCCGACCGATGGTGAGGAACCGCGTCCTGTTGTAGGGGTTGTCCTGGATGGCGCGGCGGAGGATCTCCAGCCCGTAGGTCGACGCGGCCAGTTCGGTCGCCACGGCAGCCGCCTTGGGCTCCCCGGCAGCCACCTCCGCGCCGCGCGAGGTGCTGGAGACGGGGATGATCCCGGCGTGGGGAACATGCTCCCGCAGCCAGTTCTTGCACTGCCCCAGCGCCTGCGGAATGCTATAGATGCGCTCGACCTCACCCAGAGGGCAGTTCGCCAGGAAGCACTGGTTGATCTCGAGGTAGCTCTCCGCGCAAATGGACAGGTCGGACGTCGCGAAGCGATCCAGCGTGTCGTTCACGGCGCCCTCGATGGAGTTGGTGACGGGGACGACGCCGAAGTTGGCGTTGCTCTTCTCCACTTCGAGGAACACGTCGGAGATCGTGGGGACCGGGTCGAACTGGGCCGACTCGCCGAACTGTGCCAGGCACGCCATATGCGTGAATGTGGCGGCGGGGCCGAGGAACACGACCCGGAGGTCCTGTTCGAGGGCTCGGCAGGCCGACATGATCTCCCGGTAGATCCCGCAAACAGCGGCGCCCGATAGCGGTCTCTGCGTGTGCGCGCTGATCTTCTGCAGCACCTGGTACTCCCGGGCGGGCGAGAACACGTCCAAGCTGTTGGCGCGCTTCTCCTTGCCGATAACCAGCGCGTGGGCGGCTCGTTCGTTTAGCAGCGCCACAATCTGGCGGTCGAGAGCGTCGATCTTTCGGCGGTGCTCGTCTATGCTCATCAGTCAAGTCATCCCTGACACTGCGAGGCGTTGATCCGGACCCACGCCGACTAGGCACATTCCATGCAGCCCCCGTCGCACCCGCGCAAAGCGGCTGGGCGGTTTGGTGGTCGAAAGAGGGAATCCGACCGACTGGGCGAATTCAGTCGGGCACGCGGACCCCGATATGATAGCACAGAAACGCTTGGGTCGGTACCATGCCGCCCGGCGACCGCGACGCGCCGGGCGATCCGGAAGTCTTCGCTCTGCAAGGATGAACCATGGCAATCACCCCGAACGGACACGAGCCCCGGAAGTTCGATCAGTTTGAGATCGAGGCCGCCCGCGAGAAACGGAAGAGCATCCCCGGCGACCTGTGGACCAAGTGCAACGAGTGCGGGTTCATGCTCTACACCAAGGAGTTCGAGAACGACCTGCGCGTGTGCCGCAAGTGCGGCGCCCACGCCAACCTCAACTGGCGAGAGCGGGTGGCCATCACGCTGGACGAGGGGACGTTCGTCGAGCACGATGCCGACCTGGAACCTGTCGATCCGCTGGGCTTTCCCGGCTACGCCAAGTCAGTGGCCAAGTACCAGCAACGCTGCGGCATCAAGGAAGCAGCCGTGTGCGGCGAAGGGCGCCTGCTGGGGCACCCGGTGCAGTTCGGCCTGACCGACTTCAACTTCCTGGCCGGGAGCATGGGCTCGGTGGTGGGCGAGAAAGTGACCCGCGTCTTGGAGCGAGCTGCCGAGACCGGCATGCCGGCGTTGATTGTGTCCGGCTCGGGCGGCGGCGCGCGGATGCACGAAGGGGCGTTGTCGCTCATGCAGATGGCCAAGGCCAGTGCCGCGGCAGCCAAGCTGGAGCGGGCGCGGGTGCCCTATCTCACGGTCCTGACGCACCCGTCGATGGCGGGCGTCCAGGCGAGCTACGCCTCGCTGGGAGACGTCATCCTCGCTGAGCCTGGCGCCCTGATCGGCTTCACCGGTCCCCGGGTCATCGAGCAGAGCCTCCGCATCAAGCTGCCCGATGGCTTCCAGAGCGCCGAGTTCCAGTTGGAGCACGGCATGGTGGACCTGGTCGTCCCTCGGGCGGAGCTGAAGGCGACCTTGGGGCGACTGCTGGAGTTCTTTGCAAACTGAGCGCTGCTGGCTGGAGAGAGCTATGCTGAACCGATTCGTTGCCGCCGAACAGCCCATCGCGGAACTGGACACCAAGATCCAGGAACTGGACCGCATTTTGGACGCGCAGTCCGTGCCCGAGGACGCCCTGACCGACGCCCGCGAGCAGCGCGATCAGCTCGTGGCGCAACGGGACGACATGCTGCGCGATATCTTCACCTCGCTCTCGCCGTGGGACAAAGTGCTCCTGGCGCGGCATCCGCAGCGCCCCTACACGCTGGACTACATCCAGGAGATGTGCGACTCGTTTGACGAGCTGCACGGCGACCGGACGTTCGGCGACGACCCCGCGATGGTCGGCGGGATCGGCCAGTTGGGCGGCCGGTCCGTGGTCATTGTCGGGCAACAGAAGGGACGGAACGTGGCGGAGCGGCAGCACCGCAACTTCGGGTATGCCGGCCCCGAAGGCTATCGGAAGGCGCTTCGCCTGATGAAACTGGCCGACAAGTTCCGCAAGCCGATCCTCTGCCTGGTGGACACCCCGGGAGCGGCCTGCCTGCAGAGCGCGGAAGAGCGCGGCATCAGTGAAGCCATCGCCCGGAACCAGAAGGAGATGGCCCTCTTGGGCGTGCCCGTCGTCGTGGTGGTGATCGGCGAAGGCGGAAGCGGTGGCGCCATCGGCCTCGCGGTGGGGAACAAGGTCTTTATGCTGGAGCACGCCATGTACTCGGTGATCCAGCCGGAAGCCTGCGCCTCCATCATCTGGCGTGACTCCACGCGCGGCGCCGAAGCGGCGGAAGCGCTGAAGCTCACGGCCGAAGACGCGCTGGAACTGGGCATCGCCGACGAGATCCTCCCGGAGCCGTTGGGCGGCGCACACCGGGACTTCGGGG
>PEVN01000265.1 GCA_002779825.1 Armatimonadetes bacterium CG06_land_8_20_14_3_00_66_21
CGTGTGGTGAGCACCCAACACACTGCTGTGCACGCAGAGGCGTCGAACTTGTGCAATAGCTTCGGTGTATTCCTAACCTTCGCGAGTATACAACACCACCCGGACCCACTCGGGGGCCCGCCGCCAGAGGAGGCTGGCGAGAATCCCCAGGAGCGCCAGCCCATACACGATCCCGAACAGACTCCATCCCCAGCCGCCGCGAATCGAGGTCAAGCACAGCGGCCCGTAAGACCCGGCGATCAGCAGGTAGATGGCCATGTGGTCAAGTCGCTTCAACCGATCGAGGTGGTGCGGAGCAACCGGGAGTGAGTGGTAGAGCGCGCTGGCCGTGTAGAGGCAGATCAGGCTCGCACCGTACACGGCGAAGCTGACGACGTACCACGGTCTCCCTCGTGCCAGCACCAGCAGCACCACGAGCCCGGCGACGGAGAGTAGTGCGCCGGCGAGGTGGGAGAGCCCTGAGAAGGGCTCCCGGACCCAGCGTCGGTTGGGTCTGGGACTGGGCTGGATACTGTCGTTCATGCGCAAACTCCCCGTGCGGTCGGCAGGAACACGACCAGGGACGTGGAACTCCTCAGCCATTCGACAAAGGGCGCCCTCGGAAAGGACGAGCAACAATGAGAATCTTGGGAATCCTGGGAAGTCCCCACAAGAGCGGCAACACGAATCTGCTCATGGAAGCGACGCTGGCCGGTGCCGCGGCGGCGGGCGCTGACACGGAGCAGGTCAACCTCGGCGAACTCGAGATGAAGTTCTGTGTCGCCTGCGCGAAGTGCTACGCCGACGGAACGTGCATCCACGAAGATGACGTTGCGGCACTGACCGCGAAGATGTCTACGGCCGAAGGGCTCGTGCTGGGCAGCCCCAACTACATGCACACCGTCACCGCGCAGATGAAGACGCTCATGGATCGGTGCAGCGTGCACGTTCACTGCTTCCTGCTCGAAGGGAAGTATGGCGCGGCGGTGGCGACGGCGGGCGGTTCAGGCGAGGAGCAAGTGGCCGAATACGAGAACGAGTTCCTGCAGCTCTGCGGCGCGCGGACTGTTGGCATTGCCGCGGCGAAGGCAGCCGGTCCCAAGGCGCTGCTCGACCAGGAAGCCGCTCTCGCTCGGGCTGACGCCTTGGGGAGAAACCTCGTGGCGGCCATTCGTGAGAAGCGGGAATACCCCGACCAGGCGGCGGCGCACGCCGCATTCTTCCCGCGAATGAAGGAGCTGGTGACGCGGAGGGGGGATCGGTGTCCGTTCCAGTTTGGGCACTGGCAGAGCAAGGGGTGGCTGTGAGGGCAGTTCGCCCTGCTCGTCGCACCGCGTTCTTCGTTGTCGGCATTGTCACCGGCGTCGTTGCACCGGGGCCGGTCACGCGAGCCGAGGGGGACACTGTGAGGGAATCGGTCAAGCACCTGTGCAGAGACTACCTCGAAGGCTTCGGGCACCCCGACACCAAGCTGTGCTACCATCACCGGCTCAACGGTCCCAAGGGGCTCGCAGCGCTGTCCAGCCCCGAGGACATCGCCAAGCGCGTGGTGGCGGGCAAACCGATGCCCTACGGCTACGGCTCGGGCATTCAGGATGTGGCGCTGGAGAACGGGCAGTTCCTGTTTGCCCTCTGCGACGCCTACGACGCGACGAGGGACGAAGAGCTGGCGGCACTGGCTCGGCACGTCTACCAGGGCATGAAGCTCATCGGCACAGTCAGTGCCGAGCCGGGCTTCGTGCCCCGCGGCCCGCATCCCGACGGCAAGAGCTACTACCCCGACTCCTCGCGTGACCAGACCTGCGCCTTCGTCGAGGCGCTCTGGCGCTACCACGCCAGCACGTTGAGCACCCCCGAGGATAGGGCGTTCATTGCGGACGCCCTCGCCAAGGTCGGGCGGCGGATGGCGCGCTACGACTACGTGCTCATGGTTGAAGACGGCAGCCACATGGCGCACGTCGGCTTCGGGTGGAAGCAGCTCACCGTCATTGGCGCCGCCACACTCCTCGGCCATCTCGCCGCGATCAGTGACGCCACCGACGATCCGCATTGGGCCGAGCTGTACGACGAATTCAGCCGCGAGCAACGCGGGGTGCGGTGGAAGCTGCTGAGCGCTGGGAGTGCCGAGTCAGCGCAAGCCGACACCCTCTACAGCAACCAGTTCTTCACTTCGCTCGCAGTCCTCGTCCGCACTGAGACCGACCGGTCTCGGGTGGCGTCCGTGAGGGGTCTCATGAAGGCGCAGGCCGAAAGAGCGCTGCGCAGCAACGTGTTTGACGAGCGCGCTTGGCGCCGCCTCGACTGGGCCGGCGGGTGGTCTGACAGCGAGACGGAGGCGGCGCTGAAGCCCTTCGGTCTGACGCTCACGGCTCAGCCCACCGTGGTCGACCTGTACCGGAGGTTCGACCCACAGCTCTTCCAGACCCAGTCGCGGCGACAGCAGCAGGTGAACGCGAAGCTCCTCATGGGTCTCCCGACGGTGGCGTTCCACAAGGCGCTGCTGTCCGAGAGCCCGGAGCTGGTGCGTGAAGTCGCGCCCCACGTGCAGGACATGGTGACCAAGAGGGTCGTCCACGGCAGCCAATACATGGGCGGAGAGAACTTCAACCGGGCGGTGATCCTGGGGCTGCACTTGGTGGCGCTGCGAGCCAGGGGAGTCGGGTAGGAGACTGACTTCGCGTGGAGTCGCTCCGGCGTCGTATGACACAATGCCTTCGCGGGTGTCGCCTCAACCGTACAGGAAACCCGGAGACACGTTGTATGGCAGAGACAACAACAGACCAGTCAGTCAGCGGTATGACTGCGCGCGAACTGGAGCGCCTTGTGCATCGCCTCGTGCGGCGAGAGCGCAAAGGGGAGTGCTTCGTGGCCGAGGATGGGACGCTGGTCTTCTACCGGGAAGCGGACTACTGTCGCTATACTCGCGAAGGTTAGGAATACACCGAAGTGGAAGTTCGCAGAACTTCACCCGTGGGCGTGTGGTGAGCACCCAACACACTGCTGTGCACGCAGAGGCGTCGAACTTGTGCAATAGCTTCGGTGTATTCCTAACCTTCGCGAGTATACCTCAAGCTGCAGTCCGGCAACTCGCCTGGCGAGGCGCAGGCGTGCTTCGTCGACGAAGTGGGCTTCCGCTTCCGGTACAGCGACTGGGCGTTGATGGGAGCCAAGAAGGAAGAACTCCAGAGGGTCCCGCTCCACGGGCTGAAGCGCGTAGGGGGCGACGCGGTGTGGGACGAACTCCGCGAACTCGGAGTGGAGATTTGAGGTACACGGTCGAGTTCACGGAGCGTGCACGTCGGCAATTGGTCGCGCTGGCCCGGAGGCACCCAGACCAAACTGGAAGCGTGGCCGCGAGGGTGCGCTGGCTCGGGGAGAACGCTGGGGCGATTCAGCACGAGAAGATGCAGGCAAGTCCGGAGTGCAGCCTTCACGTGGGCGCCTACGGAGTGCTGTACCAGATTGATCACGCTGAGGGTGCCATCGTGGTAGCAGACCTCGATCTCCACGACGCAGCGTATCGGAAGCTCAGGAAGAGACGGTAGCTGCCCGCGGCGCTACAACGTAGTCAAGCCCCCTGGGCAGCCTACTTCACCCTCACCGCTCGGTACCGCCACGCCGCTAACGGGAACCGTAGCACTCCGCCGTCCGTCCCCATGGCGTCGCCGGTCAGGGCATCCCACGCCCTGCATTTCGCCGGCAGGCCGAGCTTCGCCAGATCGAGCTTCACGGCTGCGTTGGCGTCCGCCTCGTTGAGGTTGCTCACGAACAGCAGCAGCCCGTCCTTCGGCCGCCGGTAGGCGGTGGCGTAGACGCCTTCAGGCGAGCACGCGACAACAGCGCCGTTGCTCCAGTAGGGAAGCATGTCGGCGTCCTTGAACGGGAACTCGTCGTGCACCCTCCAAAGTGCCGAAATGCGGTTCAGGCTCTCGGCATCGCCGGGGCGGATCAGGACACCGTGGAGGAGCGTGTAGGCAAGCACGTCGCGGGCGTAGTAGGGCTGCCCGTCGTAGACGAGGAACTCCGACGGCACCCCCCATTGTCGGCCCATGAACTCGGTGCGGAAGGCGTCCATGGGCAGGATGTCGAGGGTCTTCACGGGCGGCTTGATGGCGTCGATCTGCTCGCCACCCCAGGAGCTGGTTCCCCAGCCCAGGGCCGGGATGACCATGACTGTTGAGTTGTGGATGTTGAGCTGGCCCTGGGGTTTGCGCTGGCGGGTGAGGACGTACAGGCGCTTCATGAAGTCGCGGGTGGCGAAGAGGTCGTAGGTGGGGTGGACGGTGCCGTCGTCGGCGACGTACCCACACCCGTGGTGGCGGTTGGCGCAGGACATGGGCCATTCGGCACCGTCGAGGTACCAGCCGTCGTGACCGAACTCGTCCAGCAGCCTGCCGAGATGGTAGAGGCAGAAGTCCTTCCATGGGCCATTCCAGCAGGCGAGGTAGGCGCGCTGGTCAGGCTGCCGGTGATACGCACCCGAGCGCGGCGCCTGCAGTGCCTCTTCCGAGTACAGCTCCCACTCCGGCGCGTTGTCGGCGCACTGGCGCGACATGTAGAGGAGCAAGCCGATCCCCTGTTCGTGGCAGTTGTCCACGAGGCTGCGGAGCCTCGGCCGGTTCTCGTCGGTCACGTAGGGGTGCGACTGATAGGGCGACCAATGCTCGTGGAAGCAGATCGTGCGGACGCCCAGTTCGGCAAGGCGTTGGAGCTGCGTCTTTGCCTGCGGGGGCTCCCAGGTTGGCGCCTGGCCGAACTTGCCAGGTCCAAAGGTCATCACGGCGTCGGCGGCGCCCAACGGCTTGACGTTCTGGCGGGCGTAGTCCTCGAAGTGGTCAAGCAGCAGCGTCTGCGCGTCGGGCTGGTACTCGCCGGGGTCTGCCGCCGGTGGCCTCGCCACGCTCAGGATCCGGACTTCGTCGATGGTCGCGAGGGCCGCCGGCCCGCCGATCTCGATGTGCGCGTCGTCCAAAGGCTTGGGGAAGAAGCCGTTGTTCGGCGTCTCCGACCGGAGCTTCCCGTCCACGTACACGCGGATCTTGTCGCTCCACGTCAGGGCAAGGTGGCGCCACTCTCCAGCGTGCCAGTCGAAGGGCACCGCCGGGTTGTGCGTCACCTGGCCGTCCTTGCGCGACCAGCCGACAGGGCCCTGAACTTGTTCGTTCCAGTACAGCCCGCAGTTGGTGCCCGCAGCTCCCTCGCCTTCCCACTTGACTGTGAAGATCATGCGGTTGCCCGTTCGCTTGCGGTCCCTCATCGGGACGCCGCGTTCGACGTTGTCGAACGCGGGTCGGTACCAGCACTCGAAGGTGCCCTCCTCCGTCTTCAGATGGCCGTCTGCCGGGTACGTGATTGTGCCCCCGAGCGCCGCCGGTTGAGACTCCAGTCCGTAGTTGCCGTGGTGGGTGAGGTGGTAGTCCCAGACGGTCTTCTCAGGTTGCTTCACCGGTGTGGCCTGAAAGCCGAAGGTGTAATCCAGACTGCGGACTACGGATTGCGGATGGGCGGCTGAAGAGCGACTGCCAAGCTGGAGAGGCTTGCCGATGAGGTTGAGGCGAAGGACGGTCTGGGTGGGCTCGCGGATGATCTCAAGGGCACGGTCCTGGTCGGCTGGGTGCCAGTTCTGGTCGGACTCGCAGAACCAGGAGAACCCGCGGTCTTCGTCGCCCAGCCAGACGAAGGGCTTGAACGCGTGCGCCCAACCCTCCTTGGGCAGGAAGCCGCTGTTGTCCACGCTGCCCCAGCGTCCGGGGAAGTGGTAGAGGTAGCGGGCGTGCTCGGGCTTCAAGGGGATCTCCAGCGTCAACTGGTCGATGGTCGCCTTCCCCCTCGTCGGCGTCACGCTGAGATCGACGCGAATCATGCCGTCGTACTCGACGGTGGTGGTTCCGGTGAGAGTCAGGCTGCCGCTCTCGGCCCGCCCGGTCAGCGAGGTCACATTGGGCTTCCGCCCAGTGAACCTGGCCGGCTGCCCCTTCCATGCCAGCGGCTGGCCGTCGACCTGACCACGAAGCACCACCGGGCCAGCTAGCACGCCCGCCCCCCGAGTCACCACCTCCGCCGGCAGGGCCGTCCGGTCGAAGCGATAGGTTCGCCCCCACGCCTTCACGGCCTCGCCCTCGACCATCAGCGGCGTCCACGGCGCCGGCACTTCATCTGTGAGACCCTCCTTCGTGCCGAGCCAGACCGGCGTGAGCGGCCGATCCAGGACCTCCTCAGTAGCGAACGACCTCCCCGTCTCCCGGTTGGTGGCTGTGGCCTTGAGCGTCAGCTTGCCGCCAGGGAGCTTGGACCGTTCGAGCCGGACCGAAGCCGTGCCAGTTGATGCAGCCGGCGCTAGTTTCTCTTCAAGCACGACGCCCTTGTCGCCCCGGATCGACAGGGACAGGTCAGTCTGCGCTGCGGGAAAGGTCGCGGGATCTGCATTGACGACAGCATTCAGGTACCCCTCGGTCAGGAACGCCTGCGCCAGAAGGCTGACCGGTGCACCAACCTCGACCTCGCCGCGCTGAACAAGCAGCGCCTCACCGGGACCGGTTGCCGTCAGCTCGAGCAGGTACGTACCCGCCTTGCGGAAGCCCTGCGCGACAGGGATCTTGAGCGGCGCGGCAAACGCCCCCGGGGCAGCGACCACCTGCCGCACCAAGTCCACCTCCTCGTCCCTGCCGTCGTTGCTGTCCTTGCCGTCCTTCGCCCGGCGCAGCAGCCGCAGGCTCACCGTGGCCTCCCCCTGCCCAAGCGCAACCCCGCGCACTTCGCCGAGATCCACCGGGTCGAGCTGCGTTAGACCCACGGTGAGGGAGTCGCCGTGGACAAGGTGCCCGAACCGGGCCGTTTCGTGAAGCCCAGTCCGAACGGGACTCCAAGTGAGGATGCCGCCCAACGTCGTGCCGTTCACAGCGACGTTGAAGCCGTCCACTTGGCCCGGCGTGGGCACTCCGCCGCCCATCGCGGCCCACGGGAGGGCAAGCTCAGCCGACCACTTCCCCGGCTGGTTCACTGCTGCCGCCTGCCACTCTGCGTTGTACTTGAGGTCGCCGGCGAGGCTGTCAAGTTTGGTGCCGAGCGCGTTGACTACGAACTGGTAATGCTCCCTATGCCGGTGGGCGTGGTCAATGTGGATTTCCACCGAGTCGTCCTGCCACACCGTCCCATCCCAGTCGGTGGCTGCTGCCTTCGCCTTCTGCCCGGGCGGCAGCGGCACTTCGACGGCGACCAGCAGACCGGCGTCGTTCCAGCCCACGCGAATGACCGGTTGGCGTGCCGCGATCGCGGCGCTCGGGAAGAGCGCCAGTCCACTCAGCGGCGTCGCGCCCTCCCACTCGCCCGCGTCGACGACCCCGTCGATGGTTGGCGCTTTCGCCATCTTCATGGCGGTGACGCGCGGCCAGTTGGCATCCCCGGCATCGCCGGCAAAGGCGGCAGGCACCAAGAGCAGAATGAGCACCGAAGTCGCGATTCGCAGCACGTCAATACCTCCTGAGGACCGGGCGTAAGACTCCTTCGGCGCGAGGCTGACAGACCCATTCCGCCGTTCGGAAGCCGTGTGCCGTCAGGCGAGGAGATGGACTGCCTTGTCAGTTGTTCGACAGGTAGGCGTCCAGCAGCACGGCGATGTCGCTGTACACGGGTCCCAAGCTTGGACGGAGCGGGAGAAACGCTTCCTGGGTAGCATTTCGGCCGACCAATAGCTGCGCGACGGCTTTGAGGCGCTGCTCTGTGGAGGTCAGCTCGAGCAGTTCCTGCTTCTCCAGCAGGCTGATGCGCAGTCGAGCGCTGATGAAGTAGGACAGCGCCTGCGGGGAGCGAGGGAGGGAGAGGTGCGCGGCCGGGTGGTTGATCACTTCGAACAGAAGTTCCACATGCCGTTGGAAGAGCTCGCGGGCGGCGGCGGCCACCGCCGATAAGTCGTGCGCCTCGGGCTGATCGTCAAGCCACTCCGTGACGCCGCGCAGGTAGGGCAGGGAGGTGTCGAGGGCGCGGATGCGGAAGCGCCTGTCGCCGCAGACGACGAGGTTCAGGTTCCCGTCTTTCTGCACCGTGTGCGTCCGGACCCGGGCCGCGGTGCCGATGTGGTGGGGGAGGGCGGGCCCGCCCACTTCGTAGCCTTCCTTGAGGAGCACTACGCCGAAGGGGAACTGCTGATCCAGGCACTCCGCAAGGAGTTGCTTGTAGCGGTCCTCGAAGATGTGTAGCGGGAGCAGCGTCCCCGGGAAGAGGACGACTTTGAGCGGGAAGAGGGGGAGCAGCGAGGAATCCATGGGCGGGCCGTCACCGAGGGAATTCTACACCGGCAGGTCGACGCGTGCCAAGGCGCGCTAAGACCCTGTCCGAAAAGCGCCTGGCCGCGCTGCCGTTTCCGGCGGAAACGGCAGTTTCCGCAGAGCGGCCAGGCACTCTTCGGATGGGCTCTTAGCCGGTAAGGGATCTCGCGAAGAAGAACGCCAGTATCAAGAACACCACCAGGGCCAACGCCGGCTTGGCGAGTGCTCGCGCAGCATCCCGCCAGTCCGCCGGCCGGGCCGCCGGGCGAAGCAGGCGCTGAAACCGCCGCTCCTCTTCCTCCTCAATGGCCAGGTCTCGCCGGCCTTGCAGGTCCTCGACGAAGTGGCGCAGCTCGTGACGCACCACCGCCTCGATCTCGTCCTGCCAGTCCCACGGCTGAAGGCTGCGATGGACTTCCAGGAACGAACCGTAGTACAGCTCCACCTGCCTCCCCAGCACGGGGTGGTTCGAGAAAGTCCCGAGGATGAACGAGACGGAGCCGTCGGCGTCCCGCTGTGCATTCGTGTCCGGCGAGACCGCAACGCCCAAGTTGAGGCGCTCCAACGTCTGGGAGTCGAGGCCGGTCACGACACGGTCAAACGCGTCGCCGGCGAGACTCTCGAATTCGCTCAATGTCGGCTGCATAGCTGGGACCGCCGGAAAGCACTTTGTCACGGCCGAAACAGTCAGGTATAATGGGTGATCCTGCCGCGGTTGGTAGCACTCCGGCGACCGTGGCAGGGCACGGCGGAGCTGCCTCCGCACCGGAAAGGATACCAAATGAGCGTGGGATTCGGCATCATTGGCGCAGGCACGTGGGGGGAGACCCACGCCAAAGCCTACCGCGCCGTGCCGGGAGCGCATCTCGCCGGCGTCGCGGACCTCGATGGGGACCGCGCGAAGAAGCTCGCCGCGGCCTACGGCATCCCGTTTGCCACGGACTCCCACGCGGAGTTGCTGGAGCGGGAGGACGTGTCGGCGGTGTCTGTTGCCACCCCCGACTTCGCGCACAAGCCGCTCTGCCTCGCCGCCGCCCGGGCCGGCAAGCACATTCTGGTCGAAAAGCCCCTGGCGACTACGGTAGCCGACGCGAAGGAAATCATTGCCGCGTGCGAGTCCGCCGGCGTCAAACTGATGGTGGACTTCCACAACCGCTGGAACCCTCCCTTCCACAAGCTGAAGCAGGCCGTTCAGCGGGGGGACTTGGGTGAGCCGCAGATGCTGTATCTCCGGCTCAGCGACACGCTGTTCGTGCCGACCCAAATGCTCAGTTGGGCGGCGAAGTCGTCCGTGGCGTGGTTTCTGGCCAGTCACACGGCCGATTTGGCCCGGTGGCTCTGCAATGCGGACGTGAAGAAGGTGTACTCCGTGAGTCGGTCGAATGTGTTGGCCCCACAAGGGATCGACACGCCGGATTTCTTCATGACGACTCTGGAGTTGACCAACGGTGCCGTCGCGGTCATGGAGAACTGCTGGATTTTGTCCGAAGCCTCCCCGGTGATCTTCGACTTCAAGTGCGAGTTCGTCGGCAGCAAAGGGCATGTCAACATCGACCCGAGCCACCATGGGATGATGCAGCAGTTCACCGAAGCCGGTGCGGAGTACCCCGATGTCATGGTGTTCCCGGAGGTGTTTGGCCAGCACCACGGCTTCGCGGTGGCGAGCATCCGGCATTTCGCGGAGTGCGTCCTTCAGGATCTGCCGCCGTTGGTAACCGGAGAGGATGGTCTCAAAGTCACGGAGGTCGTCTGCGCGATTCTCGAATCTGCAGAAAAGGGAGAGCCCGTAGTGCTCTCATAGAGGCCGGCGCCCAGGCGTTGCGTCGGTCTCGAATGCTACAGGAGGTGTCGTGTCGTGGATAAAGCAGGAATTGCCTTGGCAGCGGTGGTTGGAGGGATTGTGTTCGTCATTGCGATGATTGGGTTTGTGGGGATGGTGACCTACTTGTCGATCATCGGGGCGGTAGCCCTGTTCGCGGCGCTGATTGTGCTCGGGCTGATCCGGCTCATGCAGGTGAAATGCCGGCTGGTTGTAATGTACGCCATCGGGGCGTCGGTCTGGTGCGTGGCAGCGATCTGGTCCATGCTCGGTGGCCACTTTGCGGTGACATTGCTCGGCGCCATCGCGGGCGCGGCGTTGGGCGGCGCGTACTACCTCGTCTACTCCGCCCGGTATCCTGCCGCCGCCGCGGATGTGGCCAACTTGCGGGAGTACGAGGACGAAGACAGGAAGACCCACAAGTACGTCCTCGTGGGCGCCCGCCAACTCCCCCCGGTCCTTGCCGACCGACCGGTCATCGTTGCGCTGACGATGCTCGCGCTCTTTGTGGCGGTGTTCATCATCGTCGTGCGGACGCCCACCTATCTGGGCACCAGCGACTGGCTCGGGGAACACACCTGGGCAGCCGCGTTCGGCATCCTCGCTGCGCTCAGTTGCTTCTGTCTGTACACGGTGGTGTCTGCCGAGATGAAGACCGAAGTCGAGATCTTCAACCAGTCGATCCCGGACGAGGCTTCGTCGACTGCCCTCGACTGGATGACCAAAGTCTGCCCGCAGCCGTTCAAGCTGCTGGGCGAAGCGTGGGCCGGCGTCAAGGACGCGTGCCACCACGTCCGTGCAGTGTCGTTCCGCTGGTCGTAGGCCCCGGGTACGCCAAAACGTAGCCCGAGGCGCCAACCCGAGGGACGCCGCAGGCCGAGGTATCCCTTGACGAGGTCGGCGCGCGCTGGGCGTCGTGGGAACTCAGTTGACCAATGAAGAAGCCCGAGGCAATGTGCCTCGGGCTTCTCTCGTGTGGGGCAACCGCGGGCGCCGCCCTCGCGGCGGTGTGCTACCAGGCGCAGTAGCCGCCGTCGATGACGACGGTGTGCCCGGTCATGTAACTGGAGGCGTCGGCAGCGAGGTAGACCGCGAGCGGGCCGAGTTCCTCCGGCCTGCCGGGGCGGTTCATCGGGATGCTCGGGATCCAGACGCCGCCATACTCCGGGTCCTCGAAAAACGGGCGCGCCATATCGGTGCCCATGTAGCCGGGGGCGATGGCGTTGACGCGGACGTTGTGCGGCGCCCATTCCGCTGCCAGCGACCGCGTGAGGTGGATCACCGCCGCCTTGCTGGCATTGTAGGAAGCCTGCGCCTGCGGCTTGTTGGCGATGAAACCCGACATCGAGGCGATGTTGACGATGGCGCCTGACTTCTGCGCGATCAGGTGCCGCCCGACCTCCTGACAGCAGAAGAACAGACCGTTGAGGTTGACGTCCATCACAGCGTGCCAGTCCGCCTCAGTCACGTCCTCCGCCGGACACCACTTGACGATGCCCGCGTTGTTCATCAGGAAGTCGATCCGGCCGAACTCCTTCAGGGCCGCCTCGACCAGGGCTTGGATGCTCGCCCGCTCGGTCACGTCGGTCTCGACGAAAAGCGCCCGGTGGCCGGCTTCCCGTAGTTCCGTCTCCGTCTGTCTTCCGGTGTCGGGGTTCGTCTCGGCCACGACTACCGCAGCGCCGACATCGGCATAGGCCTCACAGAACACCTTGCCCAAACCTCGTCCGCCGCCAGTCACGATGCCGACGCGGTCCTTGAGTGAGAATTGCTCGAGAATCATCGGTTGTGAACGTCCTTTGTTGGATTCACCGGCAGAGCGTCTTGACGAGGTGAGCGAACCTTCGGCCCAGCCGTTGGCACCGGCCGAGCGCAGCCTCGTCCGGCGCGCCAATGGCCACCGCACCGTAGTGGCATCCCTGCGAGTCTCCCTGCAGGACCATGCCGTGGATGAGCAAGGCGTGCAGGAGGTCGGTGACGGTGGTCTCGTTTCCGCCGCCAAGGACACCGGACGACGTGAAGGCCGCGCCCACCTTGCCCTCCAGTTGCCCGTGGTGTTCGACGCTGTCGTCCAGCAGCTTCTTCATCTCGGCCGCCATGGTGCCGTAGTACGTCGGCGAGCCGAGGACGATTCCGTCCGCGGCAAGCAGGTCGTCGGTGCAGGCATCGGCTACCGACTTGCACTCGACCTCGACGCCTTCTTCGGCAATGGCGGCTGCGATGCAGCGCGCCATCTTCTCCGTGTTCCCCGTGCGGGAGTAGTAGACGACCAGGGCTGTTGGCATTTGGGATCACCTCTCGGGAGTAAGGCTTGCGCCCTTCGGGCACGCGCGCCGACACGAGTGGCCGGAGCAGCTACGTGCCGAGGGGTGCGGTCTGACTGCCGGAGGAGGATTCGGCGGCGACCGCCCGAGTCCTTCCACGCCGGCCGGGTCGCCCCCGCAGTTCCGTGAAGAGGCGTCTCTTTGCCCCCGGCAGTCGCACCCGCGGGCAAGCTCGAGGCAACTCTCGCCGAGAAGGAGGATCAGGTGCGTCTCTGCAGAACAAGTGCCACGTGATCGACCGGGAACCCGACACTTGGCACCGGAACACCCGACATTCGCCGTTCGTCAGTCGCCACTCGCCACCTCTCACTTGAGCGCCGCCTCGGTTTGCGGAAGGCGAAATCGGCTCCTGGGGTGCGCTACGGGCGGATTCGGCGTCCGCAAACCGCGAGAACCCCCAAAAGGTGGGGAGGTTTGCGGATTGCCCGGAGAAGGCTCGAAACGGGCTGTAGCAGCCCACTTTGGTTCTGGGAGGTGAACACGGTCCTGTGGAAAACCTGATGAGAAAGGGAGGTTTGCGGAAAGTCCAAAAAGTGGGTATCCTATGTCCCGCTGCAAGCCGCTCTGCGCCGAGTTGCAAAGAGCTGTCCCAGCCCTTGCCCCGCCTTTGAGGGGATTGAAACTCCATAGATCGATTTGCTCGTTGAGGTACTTCATACCGTCCCAGCCCTTGCCCCGCC
>PEVN01000101.1 GCA_002779825.1 Armatimonadetes bacterium CG06_land_8_20_14_3_00_66_21
GCGGAGAGCGCAGAGAAGGGCCAGGCTGTAGCCGCGGGCGCGTAGCCCGTGGCAACGGTAGCTGCCGGCGCCAGTCGGTGGTTCGTTCCACGGCCTGGCGGCCGCGGCTACGGCTCCTCCACGCGCTGGCGCGCGCAGCCACGGAGCGCCAACAAGGAAGCAGCAGTCAAGGCGCTCAGCTCCTCCACGCGCTGGCGCGCGCAGCCACGGAACCTCCGCGTACTCAGCGTTCTCTGCGGTGAATGAAATGCAGATCACGTTCTTCATCGACGCAGACGGCACGGTGACCATCAGCGACCTACTGGCCGAGGTGGCGCCGGTCGCCCACGCCCTCGCCCCCGACGACCCGCGGGTGCGGGCGGCGATGTGCTCGTGGCGGGAGCAACCGACCAACGAGGAGCGGCCGTCGACGGACGACAGCCACCTGTAGCATAGCCCCTTGTGGGCGTCGTTCACCGCGGGTCTGCGTGAGACGACGCCCACAAGAGGCTACACTACTGGGGCGATTGGAGGGTGAGTGCAGATGCCCATGGAGCAGATCGAATACCTCATCAAGCCCGACGGCACCGTCGAGGAGCGCGTCGTCGGCATCCCCGGCGTCCACTGCGCGCAGGAGACTGCTGGCATTGAGGCCAAGCTTGGCGCCGTTGAGAAGCGAGAGCATACGCCCGAGTACTACCAGCAGCCGGTTCCGCAGCAGCAGTGGCAGAAGGTCTGAAGGGCTGTTGAACCGCGGAGAACGCGGAGGACGCAGAGAAGGGCTTGAAAGAGACCCCGAAAGGGTCTCGGCGCTCTCTGCGCTCTCTGCGGTGAATGCGCGGGTGCACCCGGACTCCCGGTCGTGTAGAATATGCGCAGGTGATTGCCCATGAAAGCGAACGTAGTCTTGGAGCCACAGCCGGAGGGGGGCTACACGGCCTTCTGCCCGGTGTTCCCGGGCTGCGTGTCAGAAGGTGAGTCGCGCGAGGAGGCCGTGACGAACTTCCTGGATGCCTTGGAGGGCTGGCTCGCGGTGAAATCCGAACTGGCCCAGTCGGCAGCGCCGTCTCGGCAGAAACGGGAGTTGGTGGAGGTCGCGCTGTAGTGGCGCGGGTCCCGCGCAATGTGTCGGGCCGGGAAGCCGTGCGAGCGTTCGAGCGCGCCGGATTCGCGTTCGTGCGTCGAACGAAGAAGAACCACTACGTTCTGGTACGGGGCGACACCGTTCTGACCGTGCCGGAAGGGCGACTCACCGCGGAGAACGCAGAGACCGCGGAGAAGGGACTCCGGGAGTAGCTGCGCGCGCCAGCGCGTGGACGGCATGTCGGCTTCGGCCCACCGGCTGGCGCCGGCAGCTACGGCATATCGTTCGCGCCGAACGGGTACCTCCCGAACTCATACGCCGCCGCCAGCATTGCCTCCACGTTTTCCACCGGCACGTCCTGCTGGATGTTGTGCACTTGGGTGAAGACGAAGCCGCCGCCCTGCCCGAACACTTGGAGGTTGTGGCGGACGTGTTCGCGGATCTCGGCTGGGGTGCCCAGGGGGAGCACCTTCTGTGTGTCGCAGCCGCCGCCCCAGAAGACGAGCTTGTCGCCGAGCTCGCGCTTCAGGCGCTCCGGCTCCATGTTGGTTGCGGCGATCTGGACGGGGTTGAAGATGTCCACACCCGCCTCTGCCCAGTGAGGCAGGTACTCGTAGACCGAGCCGCACGAGTGGAGAAAGGTCTTCCACGGCGTGTTGGCGTGGACCCAGTCGCACACGCGTTTGTAGTGAGGCTTGACCATCTCGGCGAAGAGGTCGGGGTGCACCAAGACGCCGCGTTGGGTGCCGGCGTCGTCGGAGGCGATGCCCCAGGCGACGCACCGGTCATCGACGGCCTCGTGGTAGAGCTTCAGGCGCGAGAGGACGGCATCGACGTAGCGGCCCATCATGTCGTTGGCCGTGTCCTTCTCGGTCATCAACATGCAGAGCCACTCGTCGAGAGCGCCCTGGGTGATGTTTGTTGAGAGCAGGGCGCTGAGTCCCATCATGCTGATGCTGGCGCCCCAGCCGAGGAGCGCCTTGTCGGTGTTGTCGAACAGGAACTCGGCGCGCTGTCGGATCTGCTCGAGCTGTTCCTCTGGCACTGTGCTCGGCGGCTGAAAGGCGTCGGGGTCGATCTGGTGACCGCCCATGGTCGGCCGGAGGAAGTCGAAGTAGTAGCCGTTCTTGGGCATCCGGGCCGTTGGTTCGTCGGCTGCGTTGCGCAGCACCCAGCTTCCGTCGGGCTCCTCGGTGATGTTGGCGTCGGGCGCGAAGTGGACTTCCTGCCCGCAGAAGAGGCGCCTCGGCTTCCCGGCACTTGCCGGCTGCCCGAGCCAGCCGGGGCAACCGGCGTCGAGCGGCACAACATCCACGTGCAACTTCTCGACGACCTCAAGCTCGACCTCGGCAAGGATCTGCATGGTGTCGAACACCTTGGTTGGCGTGACAACACCGAGACGCCGCTTGAGCTTGTCATACACCACGGCGTTGATGCCGGAGGCCCGCATCGCGCCGAGGTCGAGGGGCACGCGGTCGGGCTGTTGGTGGTTGATTGCCTTGAGAACGCGTTCGCGTGAGGTCATGGTAGGCTCCTTCGGAAATGCACCGTCGCGGCTCGGATTGGCTTGCGTTTCCACCTGACGGGGTGTTCAGGCGAAACGCGAACGAGGAGTCAGTTCGTGCACCTAACCAAGCGGCGTGTGCTTCATCCGGTGAAGATCGCGTCCGTTGAGGCGAACGCTTTTTGCAGCAAGTCAAGCCCCTTGGTCTCGTCGGGCCCGGGACCGAACTCGAGGACCACCCAGGAGTCGTAGCCGACGTTCTTGCAGGCTTGCGCGATGGGCGGCCACTCGCACGTGCCGGCGCCGGGGTAGGTTGCGCGGTAGGCGCCCCTCTCATCGGGCGGGGTGAAGTCTTTTCCGTGAATGCGGACGACGCGGTCACCCACGTCGTTGATGAAGTCCTGCGCGTAGCCGCTGTAGGTGACGTTGGCGGTGTCGACGTAGATACCGATGGCGGGATGGTCCACGGCGTCGACGAACAGGAGACACTCGCCAGGCGTCATGAGGTTCTTCGACAGCTTGGGACATGTCTCCGCGCCGATGCGGACGCCGCGGTCCGCCGCGAACAGGCACAGTTCTTGGAAGCCGCCTACCATCCGGTTCCACGCCTGGCGGTAGGGTGCTTCGGGGAGGACTCGACCGGTGACGATCAGAACAGCGTCGGTGCCGAGAATCTGCGCGCACTCGAGTTGGCGGCGACCGACGGCAAGCGCCCGCTGGAACACGGTGTCGTCGAGCGAGGTGATCGGGTCGCCCCAGCCCAGCGTCGAGGCGACGGAAGAGCACTCAAGCCCGGCTTCGCCGATCTCGTCGGCCAGGCGTTTCAGTTCGTCATCCGAGGTCTCCATGTTGGCGTCGGGGGTGCCCAGCCAAATCTCGACCCCCTGGAATCCCGCTGCCTTTGCGAGCTTGAACCGGTCGAGGGTGTCCAGATTGTCTGCGACCATCTGATTGCCGATGGCGATCTTCACGGTGTTCACCTCTGCTCTGTGATTCGCGGTGAGTGATGATTCGCCGTGGGGGAAGCAGAACCTCTGAGTTTGGCGAGGTTGAGCTTGGGTTTGACTTCGCGCGGCCGGTGATACACACTCAACTTGTCGTCCCACGCCCCAAGGGACGACCAAGAGGCACCCGAATGGAACCACTGGACCGCCAGTTGCTGGACCATCTGCAGACGAACCTGCCGCTAGTCTCGGCGCCGTACGCCGCGCTTGGCGAGCAACTTGGTCTCGACGACGAAGAGGTTCGCGCCCGAGTCGAGCGGCTGAGGCAGGCGCGAATCATCCGGCAGATCAGCGCGATCTTCGACTCTCGGAAGCTGGGGTATCAGTCGTCCCTGGTTGCGTTCGACGTGGAGCCGACGCGGCTGGAGGAAGTCGCGGAGGTGGTCAATGCGCATCCCGGCGTCAGTCATAACTACCAGCGCGACTTCGAGTTGAATCTGTGGTTCACCATCGCGGCGCCTCCGGGCGGCGAGCTTGCCGCTGAAGTTGAGCGGCTTGCGGCTACCGAGGGCGTTCGGCGAGCGCGACTGCTGCCGACGGTTCGCGTCTTCAAGGTGGGTGTCCAGTTGGGGATGGGAACCGACGACGCCGACAGCGCCAGTCGGTCGGAGGCGCCGGAACCGGAGTCGGCGGGAACGCGGCCGAGACCGACGGCTGAGGAGATCGCTGCCATCCGCGTCCTGCAGCGGGACCTCCCGGCGGTGGAGCGCCCGTTTGCCGCGTTGGCGGCCAAAGGCCAGTTGGACGAGTCGGCTATTCTGCGATGCGGTCGCGAGCTGCTGGCGGACGGGCGCATGCGCCGGTTTGCTGCCGTCCTCCACCATCGCGAAGCGGGGTTCGAGCACAACGCCATGGTACTGTGGGCGGCGCCGGAAGGGGAGATCGAGCGCGCCGGTCGAGTCATGGCGTCCTTCGACGCCGTCAGTCATTGCTACCAGCGCCCTTGCTTCGAGGACCTGCCGTACAGCCTGTACACGATGATCCATGGGCGACGGGCCGAGGACTGCGAGTCGGTGGTCGAGGCGATCTCGCAGGCGACGGGCCTCGGCCAGCACCACCTTGTCTACAGCACCCGGGAGTTCAAGAAGGTGCGGGTCCGGTACTTCGAGGAGCCGTGAGTCGAGCAGCGCTGTGACCGGTCACCGAAGGGGCTGTCCGTGGTAGGTCCCTTGCATTTGTGTTGCGGCGTGGCGTATCACGCATGGGAACGGCTGCCACTACGCGTGCTCTGAACAAGAGGCGGCAGCACCCCCCGCGAGGGCGACCTCGCCGAAAGGCACTTGAGAAGCGATGAAACAAATGCTGTGCGTTGGCCTCGGGCTCTGCCTTGCAGTAAGCCAGATCGTGTCCGCTCAACCGGCGTCGCCTGCCGGCGCCGATGCGTACATGGGTGACTGGGAAGGCACGCTGAAGCTGGGAGGGGCGGAGCAGTCGGTCGCCGTGTACATGATCCCGCAGGGAGACGGCAAGTACCAGGCGCGGGTCGCCTCGGAGTTCAACAAGCGCGTGCCGGTTCTCTTCGACGTGCGCGGCCTGCTTCAGGATGCCGCCTTCCGGGCGGTCGATGCTGTGCCGTTTGACGTTTCCCGAGTGCTCGGGACGACGGGCGCCGGCGTCGTTGTGGACGCTTCCCTATGGACGGGTAAGCTCGAAGGTGGCGCGCTGACGGGCACTGTTGACGGCAAGGACAAGGGCACGTTCACGCTCAAGCAGGCCGAGCGGACCTCGCCGACACTCGGGCAGAAGCCGCCCGCCGGTGCCATCGTTTTGTTTGACGGTACGAACTTGGACGCTTGGCAGAAGCGAGACGGCAAGCCCGCCGAGTGGCGACTTGTCGAAGGCGAAGCCATGCAGGTGGGTGGAGGGGATGTCCTGACCAAAGAGGAATTCGGCGACTTCCGGCTCCACCTCGAGTTCCGCACACCCTACATGCCCACCTCTGGTGGCCAGGGCCGCGGGAATAGCGGCGTCTATGTACAGGGCCGCTACGAAGTGCAAGTGCTGGACAGCTATGGGCTCGAAGGCGCCGACAACGAGTGCGGCGGCATCTACCAGATTGCCCAGCCGGCGGCGAACATGTGCTTCCCGCCGCTCGCATGGCAGACGTATGACATGACCTTTCAGGCGCCGCGCTTCGGGCCGCAAGGTGAGCGGCTCGCCGGTGCTCGCGTCACCGTGATGCACAACGGCGTGACGATCCACGACGACCTCGAACTGCCCCACGTGACGCCCGGTGGCGTGTCCGACAAGGAAAGCCCAACAGGCCCCCTGCTGCTTCAGGACCACGGCAACCCGGTGCAATACCGGAACATCTGGATCGAAACGCAGAAGTGAGTCTCGACGGAGGGATGTACCGGGCGAGCATGGGCACGGACAATCAGGCCGCCACTGCCAAACTGAGCCACGAGTACACCCGTCGCCTTGTCATTGTCGCGTTGCTCCTCTTGGGCTGGGGTCTCGCGTCGGTCTACGATGGCGCAGTGCGCTACCCGGAGCAGAATCGGCGGCGAGCGAAGTTCGACTCCTTCGAGAAGAAGAAGGCGGCAGACCCGGGCTGGAAGACCAAGTGGAAGGACTACGCCCGGTCGCAGGGCTGGGAAGCCGAGCCGCCCAAGTACCACAGCAGCCTCGATATCGAGATGCAGTTCGTGATGGCTGTGCTCTGCGTTCCCCTTGGACTGGGCGCGCTGCTGCTGTTCGTGAGGAATCGCCGGCTGCAGTTCTCGGCGGACGCGACCGGTCTCCATGGTTTCGGCTCCGAGGTGATCCCGTACAGCGCCGTGACGGCCGTCGATAAGCGGCTGTGGGACGACAAGGGCATTGCGGTCCTGCAGGTCGAGGCGAACGGCCGGCGACGCAAGGTACCGTTGGATGACTGGAAGTTCGCGGGCATGGAGGGGCTCCTGGCGGAGGTTGAGGCGCGGCTCGGGGACGGCAGAGCGCCTACGGAGTTGGGTTGATCGGCAGCGATGCCCGGGGGCACCGCGGTCTGCACGGGTCAGGATGTATCCGGTGTAACCGATTGCCACGCAAAGGCTCTGAGAACCCATGGAAACGCTCTGGATCTTCCTCGCAGTCGCCGGTTGGTTCGTGCTCCAGAAGTGGGTGCTGCCCAAACTGGGCGTCCCGACTTGAATGTCCGACTCCTGCTCGGTGGAGCCGAGCAAGCACGGTCCGCAGCTCAACAAGGAGGCTGACGACAATGCCCCTGTATGAATACCAGTGCAAGCACTGCACAGAGACCTACGACGAGTACCGGGCAATTTCTGAACGTGACAGCAAGGGCCCTTGCCCCAAGTGCGGCAGCAAGGACACGGCACGCGCTGTCGCCTCGCTGCTGAAAGGCGCCGCCTGCTCTGTGAGTGGGGCTGGCGGCGGGTTCACCTGACGGCGCTGAACTGCGGCGGCCGTGTGCCGTCGATTGACCTCACGCGGGAAGTAGGCTGACATGAGCAAGTTGATGAGATCGCTGCTGGGCCTGGGGATCGGGGCAGGTGCGGGCGGCGTCTTCAGTTGGATCTCCTCCTGCACCGGGAGTACCTGAAGTGCCACCGGCAACCCGGTGATCGCCGTCGGTTTCGGCGCTCTAGCCGGGCTGTGGATTGCCCTCGGGAAGGGCAACTCAGCCGGATAGCGGGGGCGCTCTCTGCGCCCTGCGGAACTTGGTCGCCAGTTCGGGTGTCTATGTGCGCGTGCCCCGGGGAGTGCCCTCGCCGCCCATTCGGAGTTGCGCGCACACGGGCTGTGTCCGGGCTGGGCGGCACACTGCTTGTCTGAATCCGGGTCCCCGAAGCGCCCCACGCAGCACAGTCAACAGCAATATGGGTCTCAAAAGGAGTCTCAAATGCACCCCTCGTCACGTCATGGAATGCTGGCCGCAGGTACGCTCTTACTGACCTCCTTTGGCGCCCTGATCGGGAGCGCGCAGCAGGGAACAGACCCGCTGATGAAGCACCTCACGGGTCGATTGACAACGATCGACAAGCAGAAGCCGGTCCTCATCGCGGTCACTCCGGGGGGGGGGGCAGGCCAGGCCAAGGAACTGAAGATTGCTGGCGGCCCAGCCATGATGAAGGATGTGCGGGTGGAGCGCCTCGACGTGCATGCGCTCGACTTCGTCTACGATGCGGCCAAGTTGACCAAGGAGAGCGACCTGGCCGTCAAGTCAGTCGGCAAGTTCTACATGCACGCCGAAGTCTCCGCCGCTGCCCTCACGGACCGGGTTACCGCGGGCAAGAACACGAAGGAGCTGTCGGCCACCGTCAGTTTTGACGACGGCAAAGCCATCATTCGGGGCAACTTCAAGTACAGCTTCATTAGGGGCAACTTCGAGGCCCTGCTGACGCCGTCCATTCGCAAGAACAACCAGATCGTGTTCTCCATCGACAAGCTCAAGGTCCTCAGCATCCCTGCTCCCAAGCTGGCACGGCGGAAGCTCCAGGAGAAGATGACACCCCTGGACATGGGCGACTTGGTGGGTGCTCCGCGAATCGACGATTTGCGGATCGAGGGCGATCGGATGAAGGTGACCGGCGGGAAGCCGTTCTGAGGGACTCCCCAAGTCAAGGGCGCCGGTAGACCCGTAACGCACGACGGTGATACTCGGCAGGTTGCGCTATAATCGGGCTATCACTTAGAGCACCGCCCGGCAGCGCGCGAAGACCGCTGCGGGACGGGTTCTTGCGGTCTTCGAGGTAGACTGGTTGCAGCGAAAGCACCTACTCCGACTCGGTCGTCGGCTCAAGGGGTCACAGAACCCGCTGTGGCGCGCCATCCGTTCCGAGGTCCTGTCGTCTCTCGTGTGGGCCGCCGCGTCCATCCTCGCGGGCATGTCCCGGGTGCGTATAGCCGGTGCCTCCAACCTTGGCCGCGTCCTGGCTCACGGCGGGATCACCGCTTGCTGGCACAGCAAGACCCTCTTCCCGGTCTACATCCTGCAGCGACAACGCATGCTGGCGGTCATCAGTCGCAGTCGGGACGGGGAGATTCAGGCGCGTGTTTTTGAGCGGTTCGGCTGGGAGCTTATTCGCGGATCGTCGGGCGGAGGCGGTGCTTCCGTGATCCGGTCGGCGGCAAAGGCGGTCCGCAAGGGGGGGGCGATGGGCATCACGCCCGATGGGCCGATGGGGCCCCGAGAGCGGGTGCAGCAAGGCGTGGCCGCCATTGCCGCGCTCTGTGACCAAGGCGTCGTCCCGGTCGGGGTCGGTTGCTCCCGACACCACCGAATGTCCACCTGGGATCGCTACATGATCCCCACGCCCGGCAGCCGCGTGGTCGTCCTCTTCGACGACCCCATCCTGCCAGGGGACGATGGGGTTGAGGGTCTGCGGGTCCGGATCGAGCGCGGGATCGCTGCGGCAGAAGCTAAGGCCGAGCGGCTCGCCGCCGACCTGTTGCCGCCGGCCGACCGGTGAGCGGCCGCCAGCAAGAAGGGGTCTCTGGCGCCAGCCGAGACCGTGCATTGGGGTACAATTGCCCGCCGAGCGCCACACGCTCAGACCCATGGCGCAGGTGCGAACCGCTGCCCGCGCGACTCTGCTGGCAGACGAGGAGCCAACGACGGATGGCACGGAAGTACCGGATACTGGTTGTCGACGACGATCCGCGCACGAGGGCGGCCGTTGTCGAGATTGTGCGGGCGTTAGGGCATGAGACCGAAGTCGCTGCCGATGGTGTCGGCGCCCTTGCCATGGTCAAGCTCGACATCGACCTGGTTCTCACCGACCTGAACATGCCCGGCATGGATGGCTTTGAGGTGATCCGGCGCATTCGGCAGGATGCAGAGACAGCAGACGTCCCCATCATTATGATCACCGGTCTCGCAGACGAGGAGAACCGCCTCCGTGCCGTCGAGGTGGGAGCCAACGACTTCATCGGCAAGCCCTTCAACGTGACCGAACTGCGCGCCCGCACAACCTCCCTGCTCAAGCTGAAGGAACAACAGGAGGCGATCCGTCAGCATCAAGTGGAGTTGGAGGAAACCGTCAGGCGGCGCACGGAGGCCCTCCGGCAAGCGCTCGACCAGATGGCGCAAGCGCAGCGGCAAACGCACCAGGCGCATCTGGACACCATCCAGCGGCTGGCAATCGCTGCTGAATACAAGGACGAGGACACCGCGTCGCATATCCGCCGCATGAGTGGGTACTGTGCGACCTTGGCCGGCGCGCTGAACCTCCCGCCCGGCGAAGTCGAGATGATCCGGGACGCCAGCCCGATGCACGATGTCGGCAAGATGGGCGTCCCTGACGGGATTCTGCTGAAGAAGGGCAAGCTCGATACGGAAGAATGGGCCGTGATGAAGAAGCACACGGTCATGGGTTCCCGGATCCTCCGCGGCTCGAACTCAGCGCTGCTGGTGGCTGGCGAGGTGTTCGCCCTGTCGCACCACGAGAAATGGGACGGCAGCGGCTACCCGGAAGGGATCAAAGGCGAGGACATCCCGCTCCAGGGACGGATCTGCGCCGTCGCCGACGTATTCGATGCCCTCACGACGAAGCGCCCCTACAAGGAGGCGATGCCGAACGACCAAGCGTTCGGCATCCTGCACGAAGGGTGTGGGTCGCACTTTGACCCACGGCTCATCGACCTGTTCTTCGACAACATCGACGAGATCCTCTCGGTTCAGCAAGCGCACCAAGACGAGTCCATCGAGCCGCCGACTGCGGAAGACCCAGTCTCCAGAGCACTGGGCAGCGGGCTGTAGGCGGCCGTGCACGGCAGTGGCCCTCGGCAGGGCCGGGACGCTTTGGTGGCGGGTGTCCCTCTTTGCTCTCTGTCGCGGCGCGTCCCTCGTCTCGGTCCCTATAGCACCTGCCGCTCGATTCCGCCGAATAGCTCGCGCAGCCGCGCCAAGCGCGCCTGGTCGAGGTACGGCGGATCGACGGCCTGCAGATTCTGGGCGAGCCGCTCGGGGCTGCGGGTGCCGACGCAGCAGGTGGTGACATCGTGCGCGAGGACGTACCGGAGCGCGGCTTCGGGGACGGAGTAGGGGAGGAGCAGGTCGAACAGAGCGGGGTCGGCGTAAGGAGACTCGTCGGGCAGGTTGCCTTGGGAGACGTGGTGCCGGACGCACTCAAGCGCGGCTTCGACGCTGACGAGACCGGACTGCTTCGACGCTTGGTTGAGCGGCATCATCACGACGGTGCCGACGTCGTGCTGGGTGCAGAGGGGGAGGACCGTATCGGCGGCGGTCTGCAGCACGAAGTTGAGCGTGAGCATCACTGCGTCGAATGCGCCCGTCTGCACGGCCCGCTGCAACACTTGGTGCGTCCCGTCAGCCTCCGACAGCTCGCTGATACCGATGAAGCGGACCTTCCCTTGCTGCTTCAGCTTGGCCAGTGCGTCGTAGCAGCCGTCGTTCATGAACTGGTCCAGCGTGTCCAGCGTGCGGAGGCCGTGACCCAGGAGGATGTCCAGTCGGTCCCGTCGGAGGCGGCGGAGGCTCTCCTCTGCGGAGGAGATTAGCGCCTCGGGGCTGCCGGTGTACTTCGCGGCCGGCGAGTAGTTCTCGTAGGGGCAGTACTTCGTTTCGATGAGCGCGTCGTCGTGCCCGACAAGGGCCTCGCCCAGGACGCGCTCACTGTCACCATTGTCGTAGCCAGTGGCGGTGTCGATCAGGTTGAGACCGGCGTCCAGGCAGGCATGGACAGTGGCGATGAACTGCTTCGGTTCCTGGGTGGCGCCGCGGGCGGCGCCATAGCTAAGTTCAGAGACTTGGAGATCGGTGCGTCCTAAGCGGCGATAGAGCATGTGAGTGAGGTCCCTTCGTGTCAGAAGTCGTGCGGTTACGCGCCCAGGAATGCGCTGAGCGGCTTTGCGGCGGTGTTGTCATCGCCAGTGTGAACCGTGAAGTGCGCGGCAGCGTCCAGCAACTCGAAGGTGCTCCGGGCGAACCGCAGTTCCTGGGCCGCCCTCGCCTTCGGCAGCGCCTTCCTGCCGTAGCCGACGGCGTTGCAGAGCAACGTCGGCTTCGGCGCGCACAACGCGACGAGCTGCGGAACATCAGCGACCTCGAGCAAGCCCGGCGTGAAGACCCACAGCGGCTGCGGCTGGCTGTCCTCCAGGGCGTAGCGGTAGCTGGCGAGGCAGCCGTCCGCTGCAACCCGCGAAACGTCGTCGCTCAACGCGCCCGCGACGAGGGCGAGCAGGCCAGCGGCACCGCGGCCGTAGCAGGCAACCTCGGTGATGCCGGCCCTCTTCGCCAACCGCTTGGCCGCCTGCATCACGTCCCACAACTGCTGGGCGAAGAGCGGGCGACCCAAGTGGACGGCGTCACTGGCAAGGTGATTGTCGGGGCAGTGGACTTCGCCCAGCCCGCGAGGGTCAACGGCGCAGACGAGGGTGCCGGTCTGTAGCAACTTGGCCACGACGGCGCTGTCGGCGAATGCCGCCTTCCCCTTCTCGTCGAGGAACACCACTGCCCTGCCAGACGGCGCAGCGGTTTGGGAACGGATCAGCAGCGCGGGCACTTCGAGCCCGCGCTCCGGGCGAAGTCGGGCCTTTCGCACGAGGTTCCCGTTCCACGTCAGCGAGCTGGCTTCCTCCAGGCGAGGCGCATACGGCGCCGGCTTGCCGCCAAAGGTGGCCCACAACTGGGCGCGCAACGCGTCGGCGCGCGGCGCCCAGGTCTTCCGGGTCTTGGGCGGCACGGCGTAGGCGCGCGTGAGCCGCTCCGCCAACGCCTGGTTGAGCGTGACCACCGTCTCGGCGTCCTGCGGGGACTTGCCATCCTTGAGGCAGACCAAGTCCTTCGCGTCCCACGCCTCTGGCTCGAACGGCCTTTCGGGGATCGGCCCGCCATCGCCCTTGCCCAGAAGGTAGTAGACCAGCCAGCCCACGGACGCCTCCCGCAGCGGCTGCGCCCAACCGTGCGGGAGGGGGAAGTCCACCTGCTTGAGGCGGTCCGGAATCTCGAATCGCCCGTAGATTCGCCCGGCGCGTTCCGCTGTCTCCTGTACGCCCTTGATTGGGAAGATCGTGTCCTTGGCGCCGTTGCAGAACAGAAACGCTCGCGGCGCGTTCAGACCGATGATCTCGAACTCCTCCAGTCGTTGGGCCATGCCCGGCAGGTGGTTGCAGAGGCAGTGGTCTCCCCCGTGGCGGATCCACTCCTCATAGGAGCAGACGAAGCAGCAGGACGCGCCGGCCTTGAGCCGTTCATCCAGCGGCATCGTGTAGAACGTCGCTTCGCCGCCGCCGGAGTTACCCGTGATTCCGAGGCGCGTGGCATCGACCTCCTTGCGGGTGCAGAGGTAGTCGACCGCGCGGATTGTGTCCCACACGATCATCCCTTCGTTCGTCTGCCCAACTAACAGCGAGCCGTAGCCGAGGTTGTGCGCCATCCCCGGACGCCTCCGCTCCCCCTGCCCAATCGGGTCGAAGCCCAGCACTACAAAGCCCTGCCGCACCAACGCGATCTGTCCGGCCTGGTAGAGCGGGTAGTTCTTTCCTTCCTTCATCGAGTGCCCCATGGCCACGACAACGCCCGGCGCGGGAAACTCCGCCCGCTTCGGCAGATAGAGGTTCGCGGTGACGTAGAATCGCGGGCGACTCTCGAAGACCACGTTCTCGACGAAGTAGTCGTCGCGGTCTGCGCGGCCTGCTACGCGTGCCTTCAGCGGCGTGCGCTTCGGCAGCGGCAGCAGACCCAGCGCTTCGGCAAGCTGGTCGCGCGCCGCGGGGAGACGATTCCTCCACTCTTCAAGCGACACCGGGTCAGCCCTGTTCTGCGACGCTTCGCAGCACTTTGCGATGCTGAACTTGAGTGCGTCAGCACGGGCGGGGATGGTTCCACCGTACACAGACCAGTTGGGTGCGTCGGGCATGGCGGGATTGCCTCCTTGGGCGAACGTGAATGAGAGCGCCGCAACCACCAGCAGCACGGTCGGGATCGCCGTCGCCTGTCCCCTCCGAGCGCCGTGCCATCGGCGAGATTCCACACCTGCGAAAGTGTGGAATTCCGTTTTGGGCTTCTCGGTCACCACGCCAGCATCTCCCGGATCTTCCTCCCGAGGTCGGTGCTGGCCATCAGCGACGAGCCAATCTGCACGGCGTCCACGCCTGCTTCGGCCATGCGTCGCACGTCTGCCGCAGTTTCCATGCCGCTTTGGCTGATGACGATCCGGTCAGCCGGGATCATCGCGCGGAGCCGGGCGGCAGTTGCGAGGTCGATCTCCAGGTTCGTGAGATCGCGGTTGTTGATGCCAATCACCTGGGCGCCGCACGCCACGGCCGCTTCGATCTCGTGCGCGTGGTGGCCCTCCACGAAGGCAGTCATGCCGAGTTCCTCGGTGAGCTGCCGTAGTGCCGTCAACTCCGCCAACGACAGCACCTGTGCCATGAGAAGCACCGCGTCGGCATTCGCCGCCCGCGCCTGGTAGACGTGGTACTCGGACAGCGTGAAGTCCTTGCGGAGCACCGGCAGTGCGGTAACGGCCCGTGCTTCCAACAGGTGTTCGCCGTCGCCGAGGAAGTACTTGGCGTCCGTCAGCACCGACAGCGCATGGGCGCCGGCCTCCTCGTAAATCCGGGCAAGATCTCCAGGGGAGAGGTCGGTGCGAATGACGCCCCGAGACGGGGAGCTCCGCTTGATCTCCGCCAACAGCCGTACACCGTCGGTTCGCTTCAGCGCACCGGCGAAGTCGCGTGGCGGGTCGGCGCGTTCAGCTTGACCGCGCACCGCCTCGAGTGCCGTCTCGGCTTGCTGCGCGGCCAGTTCCCGTCGCTTGTGCGCGATGATCTCGGCGAGCACTACCCGGTATCTCCCTTGCCTGAGCCCTTACTCGGGCTTGAAAACAACGCAGTCGACGCCGAACATGAACCCGACCGACTTCCCGTTCTTCCCGGTCACTTCGATGCGCAGGGCGTTTTCGCCCTGTTTCACGTCGATCACGCCCAGGTCGACAGCGCCGGTTGCCACCACGTCGGGGCTGTTGAAGGCGTCGAGGGGTTCGCCGACCTTGGTTCCGTTCCAGGAGAGCTGCGCGATTCCGTAGTCACGCGCTTTGGTGAAGTAGCCGATCAGCCGCCGCTTGCCGGCTTCGTTGGCGGGCACCGCCAGCTCGAACCACTCGCCGGCTGCCTTGGGCCGGAACCAGAGGTGTTGGTCGTTGCTCCACTCGCTGCCCTGAAAGCCGCCCAAGTCCTGCGGGCTCAGCTCGCCGGTCGTTTGCGCCTTCAGCACCTTCATCCCCTCGCCCTCAATTGCGCCCTCGATCTGGTGGGGTGCCCAGCGTTCGTGCAACTGCAGCGCGTCGGCCGTCCAAGACGTGAAGAAGTCGGTCTGCGGGTGGGCGGCGTACCAGTAGGTCGTGCAGGCGTAGTCTTTGTCTTTGGCGTAGTTCTCGATGGTCATGCGGTAGGACTGCTGGAACGGGAGGTCGTCGGTCACGTGCCAGCGGTTGACGGAGGTATAGTTGCCGTTGCCCGGTCCCTCGCAGAGCGGCTGGTTATGCAGTGGGTGGACGAACAGGTCGGGACAGCACCACGCGTAGCCGAAGTAGTCTTCCGAGCCGGTGCCGAAGGTGGAGGGGAACTTCTCGCCGTCGACGTACACCTTTTCGTCTCCTTCGCCCCACCAACCGCGATTGGGGTTCCAGACCGTCAGCGAGACGCCCGCATACCGGCCGCGCCCGGTGCACTCCAGCAGCGGCCAGTCGAAGACGGGGTTGGGGAACTCGCGCCGCCACTTGGCGTGGAAGTACGCCAGCTTGTCGGCCGGGAGGCTCTGGGCGTCGTGGTAGAGCTCGCCCTTAATGCGGACCGGCTTGTCGCCGGCGTTACTGAGCAGGAGTGCCGCCGATTTCTGGAACGGCATGTACCACCGAGAGTACATCTCGCCGTCTTCCGTCATCCCCAGCGGCAGCGACTGGTACACGTTGTATCCCGGCGCGGTGCCGAAGAAGTCTCCCAGGGGCGTGCGGATGCTCGGCTCCTTCTCGTCGTCCCAGTACGCCTTGAGCGTGAGCGTGCGCATGACCTTGCGCTCTTCGGCAACCGAGTCGCACTGCAGGCGGCTGAACGACATCCCGACGATAGCCCGCTGGCCGGTGATCCGAGCGACGGAGACGACCTCTCCAGGCTGGATCTCCACGTCAACGCCGATCCGCTTCGCCGCCGCCCGCTCCACCTGCGGAAGGGGCCCGCACTGCGCGAGCTTCTCCGTCGCCTGCGCCAGCGCCCGGCGCTCGCCGTCACCCAACAGCCAGGCGAACGTCCGCACCTGCGCGCCCGCCGCGAAGCTCCGGTAGTTCACGTGGTAGTACAGCGAGCCGGGGTTCTCGACGACTACTTTGCAGCTCTTGGCGTAGGGGAACGGGATGAAGCAGTTGGCGCCCCGCGATTGCATCCCCACTACGGGCGCAGCGAACGGGTCCACCTCGCCAGCGATCAGCTTCTGGAAATCCACCGCGAACCGCGGTTCCGCCTCGCCATCGAAGAACAGCTTCAGCGTCCCCGCCGGGTTCGCCGACCAGATCCGGACGACGCACCCCGGGCCTTGCATGTCTGCCAGCACCATCCCCGCTGGCTCCTCCCGCAGAAAGTGCCCGCAGTCGCCGTTGGCGCCCCAATCTATGTGCTCGTCTTTGGCAGCGTCATACTTGGAGCTTGGGTCGTAACTCGAGAACTGCTTGCAGGTCTCTCCGGGATCGGGCAGCGTGGCGAGACGCTGGAGATCGGTAAGGGGCGTGAGCATAGACTCGAAGGTGGTTTCTGCGGCGAGGAGCTGCTGCGCCAGGACGAAGGCGGCGAGAGAAACGAGGAGAAGACGACGTGAGTTCATGGGGGAGTACTCCTTGAGAGGGCCAGGTAGCAGTCAGCTTTCGTCAGGGGCGAAGGTTGTTCCTGCATTGGGTGGCAATCGGCAGGCCGAGGACCAGAGACCCTCAACTGGGCGCGCAAACGGTTGGCGTTTGTGCGGGCTACGTTTGCCCCGGGCGCAAGAGGTCGTAGGCGCTGCGGGCGGCGGTTGCCGGATCGGGAAACTGGCGGGACTCGACGGAGACCCAGCCGTCGTAGCCAGTGGCTGCCAGGGCGTCGAGCACTGCGGGAAGATCCCAGGTGCCCTGTCCCGGTGGCAGTCGGTCGCTGTCGGTAACGTGGACGTAGTCGAAGCGTCCCGCGGCGCGTCCGACGCTGTCGGCGACTTCCTCGCCCTCGGCGATCATGTGAGCGATGTCGAGCATCAGCCCCAGATTGGGGTGACTGAAGCGTTCGACAGCGGCCAGCCCGTCGTCCGTGCTGTGCAGGAAGTCGGCGATGCCGGAGGCGATGGGCTCCAGCAGGACTTTGACGCCGCGCGACGCGCCGTAGTCGGCAGCTTGGGCGAAGGCGTCGTAGGCCAGCTTGAGTGAGTCGTCCTCTCGCCCGGGCGTCAGCCTCCCGCGAAGCCGACCAACGTTGGCGAACGCCCCGAAGGGCGCGGCGAGGTCGATGGCAGCCTTCATGGCGTCGAGGGCGGCGCGTCGGCGAGCCGGCTCGGGATCGGTGAACATGAGCCGCTCCTGACCGTACAACTCCCCGGTGCAGACCATGGGAACGGTGAGGCTGTACCTGTCTGCCAGCAAGCAGACTTGGTCCGCGTCGACTTCGCCGGGTCGGGCGGGCATGAGTTCCACGCCGTCGTACCCGCAGGAGGCGAGGAGGCGGAAGCAGTCCTCCAAGCCGCCCGTGAGGGCCAATACCTGGCCCGCGACTTCGGGGGTGGCGGTTGCGTAGGCGAGCTTCATGCTGTCAGGTTCGTCCTTCCGGAGAGTGCGAGCACAGTGCCCCGGCAGGGCCGGGCGCCATTGCGCGTGCGGCCGGCAGCTATTATAATCCTCGGCCGGTGTCTTCTGACCGGCACCGACGACCCGACGCACTCCTTCATCGAAGCACTCGACGCAGCACTGCACCACAATCCGTCATGATTCGCACTGAGAATGTGACAGTCGTCTATCCAGGCGGCGTCTGCGCTTTGCGCAACGTCACCCTGGGAATCAACAAGGGCGAGTTCGTCTTCCTGGTGGGGTCCACGGGCATGGGGAAGTCGACGTTCCTGAAACTCGTGTATCGCGATGTCGTGCCCACAGAGGGGAAAGTCCTCGTGGGCGGCAGAGACGTCACGCGGCTGCCCAGATCCCATGTGCCTGCACTCAGACGCACGATGGGTGTCGTCTTCCAGGACTTCCAGCTTCTGCCTCAGAAGACCGTGTGGGAGAACGTGGCGTTCGCCCTCGAGGTGATCGGAGCGCCGCGGCACCAGATCGTCCGCGGGGTGCCGGAGGCACTGAAGCTGGTCGGTCTGTCCAACAAGGCCAACGTGTACCCGGCCGAGCTGTCGGGAGGCGAACAGCAGCGCGCGTCCATCGCGCGGGCGATCGTGAATGATCCGGCCATCCTCCTGGCCGACGAGCCGACGGGGAACCTGGACCCGGACACCTCATGGGAGATCACGCAGCTTCTGGGACGCATCAACATTCGGGGCACGACGGTATTGGTGGCCACGCACGACCAGCTCATTGTGGACCGAATGCGGAAGCGCGTGATCGAGTTCGACGAGGGCATGGTTGTGCGGGACAAGGACCGGGCGGAGTATCGCGATGAGACTACGGAACCTGGAGTTCTTTATTAGGGAGACCGTCTCCAGCATCCGCCGCCACGGTCTGATGACAGTGGCGGCGGTCAGCACGGTGGCTGTCTCGCTGTGCGTAGTAGGCGCGTTGCTGATGACGTTGGTGAACCTGAACGCCTGGGCGAACGAGGTGGTCGGGCGCGTCGAACTCGCGGCCTTCCTCGACCGGTCGCTGACCCAGGCTGCAATGGAGGACTTGGTCGCGAAGGTCGAGACCGTGGACAACGTGAAAGAGGTCCGGTTCGTCTCCCGGGAAGACGCGCTCAAGCGGCTCAAGGAGCGGTTGCAGGGGCAACTGGACCTCTCCGACATCGAGGCGAATAATCCGCTGGAGGATTCGGTCGAGATCACGGTCACCGATCCGGAACGCCTACCCGAGACGGCTGAGCGCCTCAAGCAGTTGAAGGGCGTGACGGAGGTGCTGTACGGCCGACGAATCGCCCAGCGGATTCTCCACATCAGACGCCTGGTGCAGCTCTCTGGACTCGCGGCAGCGGGGTTCATGGGGCTGGCCGCCCTGATGATCGTCCACAACACCATCCGGCTCACCATCTTTGCTCGCCGGCGCGAGATTCGCATCATGGCACTGGTCGGCGCCACGGACGGGTTCATCCGAGTGCCGTTCGTGCTGGAAGGGATGTTTCACGGGTTCCTCGGCAGCGCGGTTACCTGCGTGGTACTGCTTGCCGGCTACCGGGCGCTGGTGCGGACCATGGCGGCTTCCCTGCCGTTCGTACCGATGGTGGCCGACTCTGCATTTCTCTCCTGGTTCGTAGCCTCGATCCTTGGCGCGGGCTTGCTGTTCGGCGTCAGCGGCAGCTTGATCTCGTTGCGGAAGTTTTTGGGAAGCGGGACCGCGGCGCTATGAGTTTGCCGACGCGAAGGCGAGTGTGCTGCCTGGTGCCCGTGGCCGCGCTGTTGCTCGGCCTGTGCCCTCCAGACTCCCACGCACTCCGGCTGTCCCTGTCCGACTTGTTCAAGCGCCGGCACACCAAGAAGGCGCAGAAGGTACGTGTCCGGGAAAAACTGCGCGACCTCAAGCGCCAGCAGAGAACGGCGGCGGACGATCTGCAGGAAGCAGAGTCCGCGCTCGATCGGGCGGAGCGGGACCTCCGAAGCATCGGCCGAAGCCTTGCCGCGACGGAAGGGCGGCTCGCGAAGGCGAGAACGGAGTTGGCGAAGGTCGAGCAGCGCCTCAACCGGCACACGGAGGTGCTTGGCGGCCGACTGCGGGCAATCTACAAGAACGGCAGCCTTGGGTACCTCGAGCTGCTGTTCTCGTCCGCGAGCTTCCCCGAGTTTGCGCGCCGCACTTACCTGTTCCAGACCATCATCCACCGGGACACGGACCTCCTTCATGAGATCAAGGGCGAGAAGACCGAGGTCGAGCGGCGGAAGGCCGAACTCACGGCGCAACGTGAGAAGCTGCAGGGACTCAAGGCCCAGCACGCGATTCGCGCGGCGGCTGTCGAGCGCCAGAAGGACCGCCGGCGGGATGCGTTGACGCGGATCACCGCGGAGCGCCGGCGGTACGAGCGGGAAATGGACGAGCTGCTCGCCGAGTCGCGGGTCGTCGAGTCCGAGATCCGACGGTTGACGCGACCCCGCACCGGCAGCCCGGCGGTCACCCCCTGGCGCGGTGGGTTCATCCGCCCGCTCAGCGGCCGAGTGACGTCCGGGTTCGGGTACCGGGTGCACCCGATCTATCATGTGCGCAAACTCCACACGGGCGTCGACCTCGCGGCGTCCTTCGGGACGCCAATCAAAGCAGCAGCGGGTGGGGTGGTGCTTGCGGCCGGCTGGAGGCGTGGGTACGGCAACGCCGTCATCATTGACCATGGCGGCGGCAAGGCCACCCTCTACGGTCATTGCTCGAGCCTCAGCGTCCACGCCGGACAGAAGGTGTCCCAGGGTCAGATCGTGGGTCGCGTTGGCAGCACCGGGAACAGCACGGGCCCTCATCTGCACTTTGAGGTGCGCATCAATGGGACGCCGGTGAACCCCCTGTCGTTCTGAACCGTCTTGTAGGGCGTTCCCACGGCGCGCGCTGCTGCGCCGCCCGGAGTCTCGCCTCCCCGGGCATACTCCGTCCAAGCGCCGGCACGGGTGGGGTATAATCGGAGACATTGTGCCAGTCGTTCACAGCGTACAGACCAAGACGAGCCACGTTGAGGGGTGTGTTAGTGTGAGACCCACCCAGCCCGCAGGCTCTTTTCCCCGCGTGATTCGCAACAGAAAGTGGAGTGGTTGATGCCTTTGTGCCAACGTCGGTCGGTGAAGGTAACGGGCGCCGTTGCAGCGTTGTGTGCGGCGTTCTTCGCCGCGGGTCTTCAGCTTGGGTCTTCCGGAAGTGCGGGAGGCAAGTCGCCCGCGGGGCGCGCCCTGCGTTGGCTCTCGGCCCTCCAGCCGGGGAAGCCTGCGGCTGCAGCGACGGCGCCGGACCTGAAGAGCGTCGAGACGCTGTGGGAGGTCTTCGACAGCGTCAAGAAGCACTACGTCGACGAATCCCTTGACCAGGCGAAGCTCACCGACGGCGCGATCCGCGGGCTGTTAGCCGAGTTGGGCGATCGGCACACGCGCTATATGAACCCCGCCGAATACCGGGAGTTCCAGCTCGACAACGCCGGGGAGTTCGATGGGATCGGCGCAAAGTTGGACGTCGAACGCGACGAGAAGACCCAGGAAGAACACCTCGTCATCAAGCAGCCGACAGAGGGTAAGCCTGCGCACAAAGCCGGTCTGCGCGCAGGAGACCAAGTGCTCAAGATCGATGGCAAGTCGACCAAGGGGATGTCTGTTGACGAGGCGGTGAACCTGATTCGCGGTCCGCGCGGCACCGAGGTTGTGCTGACCATCGCGCGCAAGGGCAAGGAAGCTCCGTTCGACGTGTCACTTGTGCGCGAACTCATCGAGATTGAGGCGGTCACGGGGAAGCTGCTTGAGGGGGGAATCGGGCACGTCTGGATCAAGCAATTCAACACGAAGACGGAGGAGGCGCTGGACACGCGTCTGGACGAGCTGAAGAAGCAAGGGATGAAGGCGCTGATCATTGACGTTCGGCAGGATCCGGGCGGCCTTCTGGACGCGGCTGTCGGCGTCGCCAGTCGCTTTCTGCAGGGCAACAAGACCGTTGTCATCACCCGGGGCCGCGACGGGGAGGAGACCCTGACCGCGGCGCCCGAGAAGTACGCGAAACTCAACGTCCCGCTTTGTGTCTTGACGGATGCCTACAGCGCCAGCGCGTCGGAGATCCTGGCGGGCGCGCTGCAGGACCACCACGTCGCTAAGGTGATCGGGACGAAGACGTACGGGAAAGCCTCGGTGCAGGTTGTCATCACCCTGAAGAATCAGGGCGCCTTGGCCCTCACCACCGCCAAGTACCTCACCCCCAAAGAGCGGGACATCAGCAAGACGGGCATCGTCCCGGACGTCGAAGTGGAGATCACTGCGGCGGATCGGGAGAAGAGCCGGGACTCGCAGCTTGAGCGGGCCTCGGAGGAAATGAAGAAGGCGGTGGCTTCCCTCGCCAAGAGTGGCAAGCGCCCTGGGACCTGAGGGTGGCACCGCGGGCTGACTACCGTGCCAGTGAGCGGGAGGTGATTCCGAGAAGTGCATCCAACCGACCCGAGCCTCGCCGGCCTGCACTGGCAGCGCAACAGAGAACGCGCGGGGTTTCTCGCCGTCATCGGTTGCCTCCTGCTGGCGCTCATCGTGCAGGCTCGGTCTCCGAAGCCCTGCGTGCTAAATGTGGGCGGCAAGAAGATCGGGTACGTACCCGCTCCGAGGGTCGCCCAGCGGGCGAAGGACGAGGTCGAGAAGCGCTTCCGCCGGCAGTTCGGCAATGACGCGCGGTTCCAGCATGAGGTCATGTGGTACCCGGACAAGCCACCGGACCGGACCAAGTTCCTGACCCTGGACCAGGCCGTCAACACCTTGAGCAAGGCAGTGCGGCCCCTGGTGAAGGCAACCGTCATCGAGGTAGACGGTGAGCCGCTCCTCGTGGTCAAGTCCAGGACGATGGCGGAAGAGGTAGTGCGGCAGTACATGACCAAGTACGCCGAACGGAACGCTCCTGCGTCTGTGGAAGTGCCCAAGACGAAGGAGAAGGTGGAGTATGTGGACCGGGACGACGTCGACGCCCGCGGCGTCACCACAGACGTCCGGAAGGCGCTTGAGCAGCTCTCTGCCAGCGGCGCGACAGACCGGTACTACGTCACTGTGGAGGGCGACACCGGCTATGGGGTCGCCTACAGGGCCAAGCTCACGCTCGAGCGACTGCAAGGGCTGAACCCAAGCGTGAACCTGGCCCGATTGAAGATCGGGCAGCGGCTTTGCGTGCAGCGGGCGCGGGGGGCGCTCACGGTGGTGACCGTCCATGAGTATGCCCGGGCCGAGGAGATTCCGGCGCCCCTGCGCACCGTGAGAAGCAATCGTCTTCCGACGGGGAAGCGCGAAGTGGAACAGCAGGGGAAGAGCGGGAAACGCGAAGTCACGTACCGGGAAACGCGCGAGAATGGCGTTCCAGTCGGTAGGGAAGCGGTGGGTGACAGAATTCTGACGCGACCGGAGACCCGCGTCGAAGTGGTGGGCACGGGGTAGGCGGCACAATTGCCCGGGCGGGAGCCATGTGCTACAATCGGTCCCGCTTTGGTGCCCGGACGCAAGCGGCCGCGAGGTTTTACTTCTGGCTGACGTAGGCTTCCGCAGGAAAGGCGCGATCCGCTTTCAGTCCTTTCGACACGGCGACGAGCGTGCTTGCCGGCGCAGGGCGGAGCCAAGCGGCTTCCCGGAGAGGACGGTCAAGTCGTCGTTGGGTAGGTTATTGCCGTGAGTGACCGCGCCAGGAAGATAGCGCTCATTGCGCTTCTGCTGTTTCTCATGCTGGCCCTGTACCTCGGTCAGAACTGGATCGGGATGCGACCAGCCCCTCGGCGGCAGCGAGGGGAGGCGCCCGTTAGCCGTCGGCTGGGCACCGTGGAGACCCGACAAGCAGCAGTGGTGCCGGGGGAGTGTCGCGCTACAACGTCCTGATTGGAAGGAGCAACTCGAGTGACACACGAAGCCGAACAAGCAGAACGCCCGGGCGGGGAAGCCGCGGAGGAGCCCAGCGTCAAAGTCACCGACAGGCGACTGCTCTCAGAGGAAGAGCGGGCCGGCACTGCGGGAGCGCCAGACGCCGAAGTCACCCCTGAGCCCCCGGCCGAGCCGGTTGGCGCCGGCGAGCCGGCCGCGGAGGCGGAGGCGGAGGAAGAGGCAGCAGCCAAGGGCGCCGAGGGTCAGGAAGACGAGGCCGCACTCCCGGAGCCCTCGGTCAACGACATCCTGTCGCTGGCAATCTCGATGCTGGCGGCACATGCCTGGCAGAAGATCGGCCTGCAGGCCAGCCAGGCCACCGGCCGAATCGAGAAGGACTTGGGCGAGGCCCGCGCCGCCATCGACAGCTTGGAGCCGCTGGTGGAGCAGTTGGTGAAGCGGGTGCCCTCGGCCGAAGTCAATGAGCTACGCGCTATGCTCAGTAACCTGCGCGTGAACTACATTCAGCAACGCAACGCCTCAAGCTGAATCTGCTGAGGCGCCCTGCCCTGAAGGAGTGTCCGGAACACCATGGTCAAACGAATCTGCCTCTTTGAGGACCACCTGTGGAAGAACTTCGCGCCGGTGACGCTGACGCGACCCGTCTACGAACTCGTCGCCGGCATGAGTTCTTTCAGAGCGAAGGTTGCACGCCTCTTTCCCGGCGCTGAGTTGTCTCTGCTGACGCGCGACTACCTCGCGCCTAAGCTCAGACGCTCAGTCGGCGACCTCCCGGTCAACGACGCCGACGCGCTGCGGGACGGGTGCACGCTGTTCGTGAACGGAAGGGTCGTGGCCGACCCCGGAATGCAGATACCTGAGCTCGAGCCCGGCTCGATCTACAAGATTGGCGATGAGGTCGTGGCGGCCTACCTTGACGCTGCTGCCGCGGAGCCGATCCGGCAGGCCCTCGGGCGTGAGTTGGACAACTCCGTATGGGACGCTGTCTCCGCGACGCCAATCGAGGTTCCCGCGGGTGTGGTGACCGTGTTCCGGAACCTGTGGGAACTGGTGCTGGCCAACGGCGACTGGATCCGGAAGGAATTCCCGCTGTATGCTCAAGGGATTGGTACCGGCGTCCTCGAGCCGGGAGCGTGTGTGCGCGGCGACGCCTCGCAGCTCTACCTCGGTGAAGGCGCAGTGGTCTTGCCCGGCGTGGTTCTGGACGTCACGGAAGGCCCGATCTACCTCTCTGACGGGGTGAAGGTGAAGCCACCCACGCTCATCGAGGGGCCCACCTTTGTCGGTACGAAGAGCTTGGTTGACGGCGCGAAGATCCGCGAGAGCACGACCATCGGCCCGGTGTGCAAAGTGGGCGGGGAGGTCGAGGCGTCCATCATCCAGAGCTACTCCAACAAGCACCACGACGGATTTCTCGGTCACGCGTATGTTGGTCAATGGGTGAACCTCGGCGCCCTAGTCACCAATAGCGACCTGAAGAACAACTACGGCTCCGTCAAAGTGCAGCGTTGGGCTGACCAAGCTCCCCTCGACAGTGGGGAGACCTTCATCGGCTGCAGCCTGGGCGATCACAGCAAGCTCGGGATTGGCGTCATGATCACCACCGGCGCAACCGTGGGCATGTGCGTGAACTGGACGGGCTCCGACACCGTCTCGCGCCACGTGCCGTCGTTTGTGTGGCACACCCCGGGTGAGCACGTTGAGTACCGGCTCAACAAAGCCTCCGAAACGGCCGCTGCCGTAATGAAGCGCCGCAAGCTCGAGTTCGACGAAGTGGAGTCGGAGTTGCTGCGCCAGTGCTTCGAAAACACGGCCCACGACCGGGCTGTCGGCCTTGCGAGCGCCGCCAAGAAGTAGCCGCCGGGCGCATTCCCCGTTCGGTTTACAAGCCTTACGCGGGCGGTTATAATGAGTTCATCGTGAAACACGCGCGCTTAGCTCAGTGGGAGAGCACTACCCTGACACGGTAGGGGTCACTGGTTCAAATCCAGTAGCGCGCACCACCCAATGACCCCAAAGGCGTGTAGCGCCGAAAGGCGTTGCACGCTTTCTTTTGTTTGACCTGCACTCTCAAAGGAGGTTGGTGTCGATGAGTAGCATTCAGCTCGAACTGCCGGACGGCTCGATCCAGGAGCATCCCGTCGGCACTACCTCGAGGCAGATTGCGGAGGGAATCGGGCCCCGGCTGGCGGCGCGCTCGCTGGCGGCCGTTCTCAACGGCAAACCGACGGATCTCGACCGGCCGTTGGAACAGGGCGGCACGTTCCAGCTCTTGACCTTCGACAGCCTCGAAGGCAAGGCGGTCTATTGGCACAGCACCTCCCACCTGATGGCGCAGGCTGTAAAGCAGCTCTATCCCGAGGCGAAGCTGACAATTGGCCCCGCCATCGAGACCGGTTTCTACTACGACTTCGACACGCCCCAGCCGATCCGTGAGGAAGAACTCGCGGAGATCGAGGCGCGAATGAAGGAGCTGGCGGAACAGAAGCTTGCCATCCAGCGGGAGGAAGTCTCCCGAGAGGAAGCCCTCGAGCTGTTCGAGCGCGCCGGCGAAACCTACAAGGTCGAGATGCTCGAGGATATCGAGGGCGACCGGGTGTCGCTCTATCGCCAGGGCGACTTTGTCGACCTCTGCCGCGGCCCACACGTAGCTAACACCGGACAGCTTGGCAGCTTCAAGGTGCTGAGCGTGGCGGGAGCGTATTGGCGAGGCGACGAGAAGCGGAAGATGCTTCAACGCCTGTACGGGATCTCGTTCCCGACGAGCAAGGAGCTGCGCCAGCACCTCGAATGGCTCGAAGAAGCAGAGAAGCGCGATCACCGGCGCCTGGGTCGGGAACTCAAGCTCTTCAGCCACGAAGACCAGATCGGCCCGGGGCTGACGCTGTGGCATCCGAACGGCGGGATCGTTCGTCGCTGCATCGAGGACTTTTGGCGCGAAGAGCATGAGCGCCGGGGGTACCAGCTTGTGTTCACCCCCCACATCGCTCGCGCCGATCTGTGGCGGGTGAGTGGCCACCTGGAGAACTACGCTGAGAACATGTACTCTGCCATCGACATCGACGGCCAGGAGTACATCCTCAAGCCGATGAACTGCCCGTTCCACATCCTGATCTACAAGTCGGAAACGCGCAGCTACCGCGACTTGCCCATCCGATACTCCGAACTGGGCACGGTCTACCGGTACGAGCGTTCCGGCGTGCTCCACGGGCTGCTGCGCGTCCGCGGCTTCACGCAGGACGACGCGCACATCTTCTGCACGCCGGATCAGTTGCGCGACGAGATCGCCGGCGTAATCGACTTCGCCGACTACATGTTGCGGCAATTCGGCTTCAAGGAGTACCGCCTTGAGTTGGCGACCCGGCCGGAGAAGTACGCCGGCTCCGACGAGATGTGGGAGACCGCAACCAACAGCCTCCGGGAAGTTCTCGAAGAGAAGAATCTCCCGTATGACGTTGACGAGGGCGGCGGCGTCTTCTACGGACCGAAGATCGACATCAAGATCAAGGACTCCCTGGGGCGGTATTGGCAGGGCCCGACAACGCAGTTCGACTTCAATCTCCCTGAGCGATTCGACGTCAACTACATCGGCTCCGACGGCGCGCAGCACAAGGTGTACATGGTGCATCGCACGGTGCTCGGTTCCATGGAGCGGTTCATGGGCAACCTCATCGAGCACTATGGGGGAGCCTTTCCCACATGGCTGGCGCCGGTGCAGGTGGTCATGGTACCAATCGCTGATCGGCATTCGGACCGCTGCGCAGAGATTGCGGGACTGCTGCGGGCTCAAGGTGCGCGCGTCGAGATCGACCACGAAAGCGCCAAGACCTCCGTCAAGATCGCCGAGGCCGAGGCGCGGAAGGTCCCGTACATGGCCGTTGTCGGCGACCGCGAACTGGAGAACGGCACCCTCTCAGTGCGGGGCCGTGGCAGGCGTGACCTCGGTTCCTTGTCTGTGGAGGCCTTCGCGGACCGAGTGACTGCGGAGATCAAGTCGAGGACTGAAGGGTGACGCTCAGCGAATCGGCCCTGTCAGCCGCTAAGCGGTTGACTTGCCTGCGCGGATGTAGTACACTCGCGCGCATTCCACAGCGTGGCGGGTATCAGCATTTACCGCCCGACCCCAGCGCAGACCCAACCGGCTGGAGCTATCGGTGCTTGCCGTACTGATCGACAAGGAGTGAGGTCACATACGACGACCTTCCAGGGGGCAGGAGAGAGACACCACTCGCATCAATGAGCGAATTCGCCACGCGCGAGTTCGGCTGGTTGGATCCGACGGCGAGCAACTGGGCATCATGTCCTCCCGCGACGCCTTCACGAAGGCACGCGAGTTGGGACTGGACCTCATTGAGGTCGCGCCCACTGCCGACCCACCAGTGTGTCGGATCATGGACTTCGGCAAGTTCAAGTACGAGAAACGGAAGCGTGAGCGGGAGTCTCAGAAGAACCAGACCAAGCGGGAGCTCAAGAGCATCCGCATTCGTCCTCGGACTGACGACCACGATTTCGACACGAAGGTCCGCACCGCCACGAAGTTCCTGGAAGCCGGGGACAAGGTGCGCGTCACGTGCATGTTCAGGGGCCGCGAGATGGCTCACCGGGAGCTCGGGGAAGAGCAACTCATGAACATGGTGAAGGCGCTGGAGGAAGTCGGTCAGTTGGAGATGCGTCCCAACATGCAGGGACGCACGATGAGCATCGTTATCTCGCCGAAGTCGTCGCGTTAGTTGGAGGAGTAGTCGTGCCGAAGATGAAGACAAGGAAAGCAGCCGCCAAGCGATTGAAGGTCACCGGGACCGGGAAGATCGTCACCCGGCACGCCCACATCGGTCACTTGAGGCGGCGCAAGAGCAAACGCTCTATGCGGCATCTGCAGCGTGTTGAGGCGGCTGCACCGGCCGACGTGAAGGCGATGCGACGTACCGTCCCCTACGGGGCCTAACGCGCAGTCCTCTTCAGCACGAAGGGCGATTGACCGCCGCGGGTGCGGAAGATCCCGGCGGAATGACATTGGGAGTCTCTAAATGCCACGAGTGAAGGGCGGCGTGACTGCACGCCAGCGACACAACAAAATACTGAAGGCGGCCAAGGGCTACCGCGGCCGCAAGAGCAAGATCTACAAGTCCGCCCACGAACAGGTCATGAAGTCGGGCCAGTACGCGTACCGCGATCGGCGGCAGCGGAAGCGCGATTTCCGGCAGCTCTGGATCGCCCGCATCAACGCCGCGGCTCGGCTGCACGGGCTGACCTACTCCAAGCTGATCAACGGCTTGACCAAGGCCGGCGTCGCCATCAACCGGAAGGTGCTTGCCGACTTGGCTGTCCGCGACACGGACGCGTTTGCCCAGGTGGCGCAGGCGGCGGCGGCCCAACTGTAAACCTGATTACACAGGTGGACGCGTCTGAGAAGGCAACGGTAGTCGCCGGTTGAGGCGGCACCACAGAGGCCCGCTGCGCTTATCCCAGTTCCTGGGAGGCGGCGGGCCTTTTCAGTTTGTGGCGGGCTGCGACCGGACTTGGCGCGGAGCCCCGGAATGCACTGAGCACTCCGGGACGCGCGTGAACGACGCTGAGTGTCGGAGGCTCACGTGATGCAGGACCAGTTGAACCAACTTCGCGAGGAGGCGCTCAGCGCCCTCATCGGCGTCTCCTCTCTGGAGCTGTTGGACGAGGTGCGCCGGCAGTATCTCGGCAAGAAGGGCGCTCTGACAGCTCTCCTTCGCGGCATGGGGCAGGTTCCCGCGGAAGAGCGGCCGGCCTTGGGGAAACTCGCCAATGAGACGCGGGAGGCGGTGGAAGCCGCACTCGAGAGCCGCAAAGACGCGTTGAGCGCGACGGCGGTTGCAGCGGGTCTGGCTGCCGAAGCCATTGACGTGACGATGCCCGGAAAGGCGCAGCTACCTGGCCGAGGTCATCCGCTTGTTCAGACAGAGCGACGGATCTGCGAGATCTTCGCGGGCATGGGGTTCGAGGTCGTGGAGGGTCCGGAAGTGGAGACGGAGTGGTACAACTTCGTCGCCCTCAACATCCCCGAGGCCCATCCTGCCAGAGACGACCACGAGTCATTCTACGTCACTGATGACGTCCTGCTCCGCACTGAGACCAGCGCCGTGCAGATCCGCACGATGGAGAAGCGCGAGCCCCCGATCCGCGTCATCGCGCCGGGTCGGGTGTACCGGCGCGATGCAGTGGACCGAACGCACTCCCACACGTTCCATCAGGTGGAAGGACTGCTGGTTGACGAAGGCGTGCGCTTCGGCGACCTCAAGGGCGTGCTGACGATCTTCGCCCAGCGCATGTTCGGCGACGACGTTGTGAGTCGCTTCCGGCCGCACTATTTCCCGTTCACCGAGCCCAGCGCCGAGGTCGACATTCAGTGCGCCACCTGCCGCGGCAGCGGCTGCGCTGTCTGTGGGCAGAGCGGGTGGCTGGAAGTCCTTGGCGCGGGGATGGTGCACCCGCAGGTATTGGCGAACGTCGGCTACGACACGTCCCGGTTCAACGGCTTCGCCTTCGGTATGGGTATCGAGCGCCTGGCGATGCTCAAGTATGGAATCGACGACATCCGCCTGTTCTACGAGAACGACATGCGGTTCCTGGACCAGTTCTGATCGGCTGGCAGCCGCTCGGAGCCGCTGCCTTGGGAGACGATGAGGAGCCACTCACGATGAAGGTCCCGCTCAAATGGCTTGAGGAATACGTGGAGCTGCGCTTGCCGCTGCCGGAGTTGTGTGACCGGTTGACCATGGCCGGGCTTACCGTCGAGAGCGTTTACGGAGCAGGGGAGGAGGCGGTGCTGACGCTGGAGGTCACCTCCAACCGCGGCGACTGGCTGTCTCTGTTGGGTGTTGCGCGGGAGGTGGCGGCGTTGACCGGCGCCCCGTTCCGCTTGCCGGACGTGGCGTTCGCCGAAGGCGACGAACTCAGCGCAGACTCGGTGTCGGTGGAGATCCTCGACCCCGCGCTTGGGCCGCGGTACAGCGGCCGGCTTCTCCGCGGGGTGACGGTGGGGCCGTCTCCGGCCTGGATGCAGGAACGCCTGCAGCAGGTGGGGGTGCGGCCGATCAACAACATCGTCGATGTGACCAACTACGTCTGCTTCGAGTACGGCCAGCCCTTGCACGCCTTCGACTTCTCCCGAATCGCCCAAGGCAAGCTCCAGGTCCGGCGGGCGCGGCCGGGCGAGTCTCTTGTGACCCTCGATGGCGAAGACCGGCCGCTCACCGAGGAGAGGCTGGTCATCGCCGACGCGGAGCGACCGGTGGCCCTTGCCGGTGTCATGGGCGGGCTGGACAGCGAGGTGACGGACAGCACCACCGACGTGCTGCTGGAGTCTGCGCACTTCGCGTCGGAGGGCATCCGCAAGACCGCGAAGGCGCTGGCGCTGCGCAGCGAGGCCTCGTATCGGTTCGAGCGTTGGGTTGACCCCAACGGCGCTGTGGCGGCTTCAGACCGCGCCACGCAGCTCATCCTGCAAACGGCCGGCGGCACGGCGTGCAAAGGGGTGGTCGATGCGTACCCGCACCCGCTTCCGCCTGCAGAAGTAGAGCTGGACACTGCGTGGTGTCGCCGAGTGCTCGGCGTGGATCTGCCGGACTCCGACATGGCTGGTCTGCTCGCAAGGCTGGGGTTGCACTGCGAGCCCGCCGGGGAAGCGCGCCTGCGCTGCACCGTGCCCACGTTCCGCAACGACCTCCACCAGAAGGAAGACTTGGTGGAAGAAGTCGCGCGCCTGTATGGCTACAACAACCTCCCCACGACGGTGCCGCCCAACCTCTCGCCCAACGCCGGGCTCTCGGCTGCGCGTCGCCTTGAGTTCGCAGTGCGGGACCTGTTGCGCGCGGGTGGACTGAGCGAGGTTGTCAGCTACAGCCTGACGACCCCGGAGGAGACGGCGCACTTCGGTTTGGCCGGCGGCGACGACATGATCGCTCTGCGCAATCCGCTCACCGCCGAGGCGACGCACCTGCGAACCTCCCTGCTGCCGGCGATTCTCCGGGTGCTGGAACTGAACTCCCGGCGACGAGTCGGCGAGGTCTGGGCCTTCGAGCTTGGCAAGCGCTACGTGTTGGGCGGCGAGGTCAGCCCTGCGCGGGAGTCGCGACGCCTCTGCCTGGCCCTGATGGGGAGGCGCGCGACCAGCGCCTGGAATCGGTCCGAGCCCGAACAGCAAGCCAATTTCTATGCACTGAAGGGCGTCGTCGAGGAGTTGTTGGCGTTCCTGGGGATCCAGGCGACATACACCGCGGCCACCCACGCAGCGCTGCACCCGCACCGAACGGCCTCGGTCGAGGCGGCCGGTCAGGAAGTGGGTGTGCTCGGCGAAGTGCACCCGGAGTTGGCGGAGAAGCTCGGCCTCTTGGGGCGCGCGTACGTCGCAGAGCTGGACTTCGAAACACTGGCCGACAATGCCGTCACGGACCGCGCCTACGCGTCGCTGCCCCGGTTCCCCAGCGCGGACCGCGACGTGGCGTTCATTGTGGACGCTCAGCGCACTTGGCGCGAGGCGGAACTTGTCAGCCGAGAGAGCGGCGGAGAGCTGCTGGAGTCGGTGGCGTTGTTCGACGAGTTTCGCGGCGAACAAGTCGGGGCGGGCAAGCGCAGCCTTGCGTGCTCGCTGAGATTCCGGCACCCCGAACGCACCTTGGAGGAGGGCGAAGCTGACCGCCAAGTCGACGCGGTCAAGGCTGCCCTGAGAGACAAGCTGGGCGCAGCGATCCGAGAGTGAACCCGAGGCTTCTTGACAGGATCTACAGGATTCACAGGATAGGGCGGATCGGCGAATGACCCCTTGCGCAACCGCACTACGTCCACCCGCGCCCTAATCCTGTCCATCCTGCTAATCCTGCCCATCCCGTCCGAGTCCGTCAGCGGTGCCCCGCCATGAAGAAAGCCATTGAGCGTCCGCGGCTAATGGCATTGGGGTTGCCGGAGACGCGCTGGGTGGGTGTTGCGCTCTGCGCGGTCCTTGTGGTGGGCGCCGGTGTCCGGCTGCAGGGCCTGAGGTGGGGACTGCCGGGACCCTCTCACTACTACTCCTATCACCCCGACGAAGGCACCATCGTTGGCGGCGCCTCGCGGATCAATATCTTCACGGGCGACCTCAACCCGCACTTCTTCAACTACGGCAGTCTCCAGCTCTACCTGGTTCATGTCGCCTGCCAGTTCGCCAGCGGCTGGGGGTACCTCGACTTCGGTCCGGCGGGGCGCGGGTTCATCGAGACAGTCACCCGCACCCACTTGGTCGCTCGCCTGTTGACCGTGCTGATGGGTGGGCTGACGGTGTGGGCGGTGTGGCTGCTCGGCCGCAAGGTGGGGGGCGAAGAGGCCGGGCTGTGGGGGGCGGCGCTGATGGCGTTGTGTGGGGGGCACGTCGTCAACTCCCACTACGCCACTGTGGATGTGCCCCTGACCCTCTGGACGACGCTCTGTCTGCTTGCCTGCCTCGCGATCCTGTCAGACCCCTCGACTTGGCGGTATGTCGCCGCCGGAGTGACGCTGGGCTTCGCCTGTGCGACCAAGTACGGCGCCGTGGTACTGGTCGTGCCGTTGGTTGTTGCCTATCTGCTGTCCGGCGAAGGGCGCCGGGCGCTTGGCGTTTGGCGTTCTCTGGGCGTGGCGGCGGGTTCGGCTGTCGGGGCGTTCCTGGGGGGGTGTCCGTACTCGGTGCTTGCGTGGCCGGAGTTCCTCCGCGACGTGTGGTTTGAGGCGGAGCACATGCGGACGGGGAGCGGGCTGTTGTTCGCCGGCACCGGAAACGGTTGGTTGTATCACCTGCGTGAGTCGCTGCCCCTGTCGCTTAGCTGGCCGGTACTTCTGGGTGTGTTGGTGGGCGCGCTGATGGTGGCGCGACGGCGACCGCGCGAGGCGGCGGTGTTGCTGTCGTTTGTCTGGGTCTACTTCGCCATGCTCGGGTCGGCCGAAGTCCGGTTCTCCCGCTACGTGCTGCCCCTGCTTCCCCCGCTGCTGACATTGGGCGCGCTCGGCCTGGCGCCGACCGACGACTCGCGCCAGCATTCCCCGCGGCGCCTGCTCTTGGGTGGCTTGCTGCTGGTTTCGTGCATGCACACCTACCTGTGCGATCGCGCGTTCTCCCAGACCGACCCGCGAGACGCAGCGGCCGCCTGGATTGAGGGCAATGTACCCCGCACGGAGACCATCGGGCTGGTCAACCTCCCCTGGTTCTACACGCCGCCACTGGTGCCGTACAACGGCGGCGCCAAGTCCCGCGAGGTCTACGAGCAGGACCCCTCCGCGCGCCGCTACCCGCTGCTGGTAACCGGCTGGGACGCCGCCTCGTTGAGCAAGGAACGCCCTCCCTGCTTCGCTGTGAGCGAGTTCGAGTTCCGCGAGGAGTTGCGGCTCTGCGGCAAACCACTGAGTGCGCCACGCGTCGCGTCCCAAGGGGCCCAGTTCCGCGACTTCGCCCGCTTCTGGAACCGACTCAACGACCGCTGCGAAGTCGCCGGCCAGTGGGGCGGCTGGCGCGCCCCCGTGTGGTTAGCGCCGACAGGCTACGTCCCCCACGACTGGCTGTACCCGCAGCCGGAGACGCGCGTGTACCGGTTGCACCGCCGAGCTGAGTTGAGGCTGGACCGCAGGCGCGGCTGTTGACGGGGCGAAGGACACCGGGCGGCGCATTCGCTTCCCGCTATCGAGGGAGGTTCGTGCAGCCTGATGCCGAATGACTGGCACTGTCGAGTCGCGCAGACGCCGCTCCCGGTGCGTCGCCGGTGTCTCGGACGGGCCAAAGTGAACACTAACTACACGGCCTCGGTGTCGCGAGGTCACCCACTTGCTCGCTGGGCCTGACCCAGTGAGCCGCGAGCGAGTACGTGAGCAGTTCTTCAGGGAACACACGGTGGGACTTCGAGCCATGTCAGTGCCGGACCCGACAGCCACCCGTGGCGACGATGGCAGGCGGCAGGAACGGCAACGGCTGTGCCGCTGGGGTTGCGGCGCACTGGTGGCGGCGCTGGTGGCGTTCGCCGCACTCATGGTCGCGTCGTTGCTGTGGCCTGGACACCCACTAATGGAATACGAGCATGTGGTGCATGAGAACATCGCACATAGGGCCATGCTTGAACCATGGAGCCTGAGCTTCCACGAGGAGCGTCACACGAGAGTGGACTTGGGCGACGGGAAGCAGTCGGTGCTGGACGAGGTCCGCAGTGCACTCCCGTTGACGGCGATTGCTGAATCGGCGATAGGCGGAACGGGTCTCAGGGGCGCGACGGTAAGGTGGGGCAAGTGCCTGCCCGTTGTCATCGTCTTCCGGGAGGGCTTCACGTGCGGCATGGGGTATGAGCACCGTGGCACCCGCCGAGACAACTCGGAGCTGCTTGACTGGGCCCGCATCATGGCCCGCTCACGGCCCTCTTTCGAGGTCGACGGAACCGCCTGCTGGACATCCGACTCCGGCCAACGGTTCACCGTTTCGGAGGCAATGCCCGAGCCGGAGGGTGACTGTCATTGGTACGTGTGTGTCCGATAGCAGAGCGGCCGAACTGGCCGTTTGCGAGGCACTGGCACGGGATCGGCGGGATCAGGCTCGCACTTCGAATCTCAAGTGAATGGCTGTGACTCAGCGGCCGGGGCGCCGGCGGGGAGTGGAGGGTGTCGCGAACGGAGACCGCGGCGCGCGCGGGCAAGGGACTGGATTGCACGCACGAATGGGCGACCTGGGCCCGGACGATGGCCGTCAGGCGGGGGCTGGTGCGCGACAAGCTGTCCCTTGCCCACTGCGGCTGCGCGAAGACATCGTCGCCGGCCGCCGGAAGCGCGCGGACAACTTGATCGACGCCATCGACGACTACCTGGCACAATCCGCAGCCATTCGTTTGGACACAGACGGCAGAAGCCATCCTCGGGAAGCCGACGCCGTCCTATGGTCCGAGCGGACCGACGCTATCCAATCCCGATACATAGCACCAGAGTGGGCGCCGGGAAGACAGGTCGGAGGCCTATGCTGCGATCGCCGGTCGGGGGCCTGTGCCACGCGGGTGGGAAGTCACGTGCGCGGCGACTTCGGCCGGTGCATCACAACGCGTTGCTTCGGTTTGAAGGGCTTGAGCAGCAGCATCCCGGCGACGAAGCCGCCGATGTGGGCCCACCAGGCTACGCCGCCGCCGCTGGCGCCGGCCAGGAGCATCCCGTACTTGAGCTGCAGGAAGAACCAGAGACCCAGGAAGATGACTGAGGGGATGGGAATGCGGACGGGGATGAAGCCGAAGAGGGGGATCAGCGTCTCGATGGTCGATTTGGGGAACGAGAGGAAGTAAGCGCCCAAGACGCCGGCGATGGCGCCGCTGGCGCCGACCAGGGGGACACCCGACCCCGGACTGGAGACGATGAAGGTGAGCACGGCGCACAGTCCGCAGACGAAGTAGAAGACCAGAAACCGGAAGTGCCCCAGCAGGTCCTCCACGTTGTCGCCGAAGATCCATAGGAACAGCATGTTGAACCCGACGTGCAGCCATCCGCCGTGGAGGAACATGTGGGTGACCAGCGGGCAGAGCGTAGGCACGACGCCGAAGTGCGTGTAGGACCCGAGGTCAAACAGCCGTGCCGGGATGAGCGCGAAGGCCGCCATAAACTCCTGGTCCGCCCCGCGAGGAAGGAGTACCTGCCACAGAAACACCACCACATTGGTGACGATAAGCAGGATCGTGACGCCGGGGTACGTGCGGGACTCGATGTTGTCGCGGAGCGGAAGCGTGGGAAGCACCTGCCAGCAAGCGGGAGCGCACTGACGAACCCCCGGGGGGTGCAGTGGGTGCACTCAGCGGAACGCGCGCTGTCCCTCTTGTCCCTCACGGACCGGGTGAGGGACAAGAGGTCGCTACTCGACAGTGGGCTCAGGTGCTTCGGGGATCTTGGGGTTGCGTTCGACGCCTTCGGGCGGGGCGAGGAGCGGGGAGGTGGGTCGGTCTTTCCTGAGCTTGAGATAGCGGAAGACCAGTTCCCGCTTGAGGAGTTGGTTGCCGAAGGCCGGATCGACCCCTTTGGGACAGACTTCGGAGCAGGCGCCGGCGAAGTGGCACTTCCACACCCCGTCGGCGTTCGCGACAGCGTCGCGGCGTTCGGCGAAGCCGCCGTCGCGCGGGTCGGCGGTGAAGCGGTAGGCTTGCGTCAACGGCTGAGGACCCAGGAACTCGGGATCGGTTGCCAGTGTCGGGCAGGCGGCCATGCAGCACGCGCACTTCATGCAGTAGGAGAACTGCATGTAGGACTCCAACTCCTCGGGCGACTGGGCGTACTCGGCGGTGGGCTGGTCCAGCTCCTCTTGGTCGCTGCGGATGAGCCAGGGCTTGGTGCGCTTGTGCTTTTCGAAGAGGCGACTCAGGTCGGGCACGAGGTCGCGCACATTCTCGGTGTTCGGCAGCGGCGCGATTTCGAGGACGTCGGTCTTGAGGTCCAGAATCTGTGTCTCACAGGCGAGCCGCGGCAACCCGTTGATGAACATGGCGCACGACCCGCAGACGGCCATGCGGCACGAAGAGCGCCATGCGAGGGTGCTGTCGAGATTCTCCTTGATGTAGCCCAACCCGTCGAGCACCGTCATGCCGCGAGTAACGGGCACGGCGAAGTCCTGCCAGCGGGGCTGCGTGTCCTGCTCCGGGATGTACCGACGCACGCGGTAGGTAACCGTCTTCACAACCTCGGTGGCATCGCCGCTGCTTCGTTTCTCTTCATGCGAATGAGACATTCCGAGCTCCTCTCGGGTAGGCGGGTGGCTACAGGGACGCTGAGGCAACGGCGGCGTAGGCGCCATAGGCAAACAGCACGACGCCGACCACAGTGATTACCGACCCGAGTGCCTTCTTCACCGACTCTTTGGTCGTCAGCTCACACAGGATGTTGCGCAGTCCGTAGAGGCCGTGGTAGAGCGCAGCCCCGGCGAAGAGCAGGTAGAAAACGCCCATGGCCGGGCCGGCGCGGTCTGCCACCGCGCCGAACGACAGGACTTCCCCCTCACTCGCGCCGACGAGCTTGCCAAGCACCTCGTCAAGGTGCATCGTGCACATGTGGGCGCCGAGGAGGACGAACAGGAAAACGCCTGCCAGGATGTGCCAGGACCAGAGTTTGGTTTCGCGCATTACCGTCTCCCTTGGAGATGCTGTCTGCCCTGCCGTTGCCCGGCAGAGGTGAGTTGCTCAGTGAAGGAAAAAGAACTCGACGAATCCGGCGACGCAGACGAGGAAGGCGAGGGCCATCATGCCGAGGAACAAGGGCCGCTGCCGCTGGACGCACGAGACGTGCGGATAGACGGGGCGCCGTGGTTTGCCAAGGCAGAACCCCAACTCGGTGACTACGAGCCGCGCGCCGTTGAGGACGTGGTACGCGAAGGCCATGAAGACCAGGAACTCGAGGAAGTGGAAGAGCGGCTGGCCGAGAAACCCCATCAACGGCTCCCAAACGGCTGCGCCGCGGAGACGCTGCCCGGTCACGAAGAGGTGCGGGATCAAGTAGCAGAGCAACGCCAACCCGGTGATACGGTGAAGCGTGTAGGCGTACCGCTCGACGACATTGAAGCCGTAACGGCCGCCGACGGCCCAACCTTTCACGCCTTGCTGGTTGCTAATCCCGGGAGTCTGCCGGTCTGTCTCAGGCATTCTGGTCACCGCCATGGAGCGATTTTGGATTTGCGATTTCTGATCTGGGATCTGGAGCGTGCAACTCCGGGTTGGCGCAACGCGCCTCGGGAGAAGGTCCCCAATCCAAAATCAGTACTTTCTCTCAACCGGCTTCCACGTCGTGATCGTGACGGGGGAGTAGTCGAGCCTCGGGCCGTCGTCGGTGCGGAATGCCAGCGTGTGCTTCAGCCAGTTGTCGTCGTCCCGGGCGGGGAAGTCCCGCCGGGCATGAGCGCCGCGGCTCTCCTGACGGACGAGGGCGCCGGCGACCATTGCCTCGGCGATCTCCAAGACGTAGCCGAGCTCGAACGCCGCGGTGAGGTCGGTGTTGTAGGTCCTGCTCTGGTCCTTCACCGGGGCGCGGAGGGCGCGTTCCTGGAGTTGCTTGATCCGGTCGAGGGCTTCCTGGAGTCCTTCGGCCGTGCGGTAGACGCCGACGCCCTGATCCATGGTTCGCCACAGGTCGGCGCGGATCGAGTATAGGTTCTCGTCGCCTTCGCGCTTCCGCTGCGTCTCGATGCGCTGGTCTTCATCTTGGAGCTGCGCCTCCGGTAGCTTGACCACATCGCCGTGGTTGGCGGCGTACTCCGCGGCGTGGGCGCCGGTGATCTTGCCCCACACCAGGCACTCCGCCGTCGAGTTGCAACCGAGCCGGTTGGCGCCGTGCAGGCTCTGGCAGCCGGCTTCGCCGGCTGCCCAGAGGTTCTCGATCCGAGTGACGCCCTCGATGTCGTTGTTGATGCCGCCCATCGCGTAGTGCGCCACCGGTCGGACGGGGATCGGTTCGTCGATGGGATCGATGCCCATGAAGTGAATGCAGACCTCGCGGATCAGCGGCAGTCGCTCGTTGATCTTGTCGGCGCCCAGGTGGGTGAGGTCGAGGTGCAGGTAGTCCAGTCCCCGCGGCCCGGGGAAGCCGTGGCCAGCTAAGATCTCCGTGATCATGGAACGGGAGGTGATGTCCCGCGGCGCCAGCTCCATTCGTTCCGGTGCGTAGTTCTGCATGAATCGGGCGCCTGTGTTGTCCCGGAGATAGCCGCCCTCGCCGCGGCAGCCTTCGGTCATCAAGATGCCGGAGGGAACGATGCCCGTCGGGTGGAACTGGAGAAACTCCATGTCTTTCAGAGCGATGCCGGCTCGGTAGGCGAGCGCGAGCCCGTCGCCGGTCACCGTCTGCGAGTAGGTGGTATAGCCGAACAACCGGCCGGCGCCGCCAGTGCAGATAATCAATGCCTTGCCGGCGATGGCTTGGTGTTCGCCGGTGGTCAAGTCGATTCCGGCGAGCCCGCGGAACTTGTCGCCTTCTGTGAGGAGCGAGGTGCAGAACCACTCGTCGTAGCGAGTCACGCAGTCGTACTGCTGCAGGACGTCATAGAGGGCGTGCATCTCGAAGAAGCCGGTCTTGTCGGCGGCAAACGTCGCGCGGGGAAAGCTGTGCCCGCCGAAGGGGCGCTGGTCGATCTGCCCGGTGGACCGCCGCGACCATGGCAGCCCCCAGTGGTCGAGGCGGAGGATCTCCTCCGGGATCGTCCGCACGAACCGGTCGACCACATCCTGATCGGCCAGGAAGTCACTGCCCTTCACGGTGTCCCAGGCGTGGAGTTCGAAGCTGTCCCCTTCTTCGGTGCGCAACACGGCAGCAGTGCCGCCTTCCGCGCAGACGGAGTGAGAGCGCATGAGCTGCACTTTGCTCACCAGGGCGATGTTGACCTTGCCCTGGCTCACTTGGGCAGCCTCCAGCGCCGCCCGCAGTCCCGCCAAGCCGGACCCGAGGATCACGATGTCGTGCGAAGCAATCTGCCTCATGTTGTTGCTGACCTTTCTGTCCTGTTCGCAGTCCCGCGTTCATGCGGGTCGTTCGTCTCATCGTCGGCTCGGCCGGATCCGTCCGAGCTCCCTGCATTGGCCAGCGCAACGCCGCCTGCAGCCGGGACTACGAGCTTCCGTTACTCCTTGCGATACTGCTTCACTCCGTCTTTGTACAAGTCGTTGCCAAAGGCGTCGTTGATGACAACGGCCGGGAAGTCTTCTACTCGCAACCGGCGGATCGCTTCGGGACCGAGGTCTGCGTAGCAGATCACTTCGGCTTCTTTGATGCACTTGGCGATCAGCGCTGCCGCGCCGCCCGTGGCGCCGAAGTAGACGCCTTTGTGCTCTTTCATTGCCGCGATGACCTCCGCCCCGCGCTTGCCCTTGCCAACCATTCCCCGCAGCCCTTTCGCCAGCAACGCGGGGGCGAACTTGTCCATGCGGTAGCTGGTCGTCGGCCCGGCGGACCCGATGACTTGCCCGGGCTTGGGGGGCGTCGGCCCGGTGTAGTAGATGATCTGCCCCTCCGGGTCGAACGGAAGCGGTTCGCCCGCTTCAAGCAGATCGAAGAGGCGTTGGTGCGCCGAGTCGCGGCCGGTGAGCATGACGCCGTTGATCAGCACGCGGTCACCGGCCCGCAGCGAGCAGACGACTTCCTCGGTCAACGGCGCTTCGATTCGGATGGGTTCTGCCATGGAGTTCACCTTCTGCGTCGGACGGTCAACTGGGTCCGACGAGTCAGAGACCGATGCTACAGAGTAACCGTCTTGTGCCGGGCAGCGTGGCACTGCGTATTCACGGCGACGGGCAGGCTGGCGATATGGCACGGGAACGACTCGACATGGACGTCGAGCACCGTGATGCGGCCGCCATAACCGGCCGGACCGATGCCGAGGTTGTTGCATAGCTCCAACAACTCTTCTTCGAGCTCGCGGTCGATGGGCTTGCTGCTGCGCGTTCCGATGCCGCGGAAGATCGCCTTCTTGGCGAGGTACGCGCAGTAGTCGAAGGTGCCGCCAATGCCGACCCCGACGACGAGTGGCGGACACGGGTTCGGACCTGCTTCGCGGATGGTTTCGACGACGAAGTCCTTGACCCCTTCTTTTCCGTCCGAAGGCTTCATCATGTTGATCCGGCTCATGTTTTCGCTGCCCCCGCCTTTGGGGACGATCGTGATCTCCACTCGCTCACCGGGGACGAGGTGCACGTGCGAGAGGCACGGTGTGTTGTCGCCCGTGTTCTTGCGGTCGAGACCATGCCGGACGATGGACTTGCGGAGGTAGCCGTCGGCGTACCCCTGGCGGACGCCCTCCTCCAGCGCCTGGTTGAAGTCGCCGCCCACGACGTGAACGTCTTGCCCCAAGTCGACGTACAGAATCGCGAACCCGGTGTCCTGACAGTAGGGCACTTTCTCGGTTCTCGCAATCTCGGCGTTCTCGAGCAGTTCGTTGAAGATCGCCTTGCCCGTGTCTGACTCCTCGATCTCCAGGCTGTCCCGGAAGCACTGGACGACGTCCTCGGGCAGGTTGTAGTTCGCGTCGATGCAGAGGTCGCGCACCGCCTTGGTGAGGTCGGCGGCTTGTATCTCTCTCACAGGCAATCGCCTCGCTTTTGAGCAATCATCATCAGCAATCACTCCCCAGTGCTCACCAGGCGCGAAGCAAGGTGAGGGCTGGGGGCTGCTCGCTGGGAGGTGAGCAGGGAGGCGGCCGGGCCACGGCCGCCTCCGCCTAAGTCGCTACCTACGAACAGCAACAGGACTTGGCCTGCATCTCATGCCAGAGGTCCACGTTCTTCTGCACGATGGCGGCGGAGTCTTTGAGCGCCTTCTTCTCTTCGGGCGTGAGCTTGATCTTGAGGATCTGCTCAACGCCGCCGGCGCCCAGTTTCACCGGCACGCCTGCGTACGTGCCCTTGATGCCGAACTCGCCCTCGCAAAGCGCCGAGCAAGGTAGGATGCGCTTCTTGTCTTTGACGATGGCGTCGACCATCTGTGCAACCGCGGCACCGGGAGCGTAGTAGGCGCTGCCGGTCTTCAACAGCTTGACGATCTCCGCTCCGCCGTCCCGCGTGCGCTGAACGATCTTGTCGAGCTTGGCTTTGGGGAGGAGTTGCTCGACCGGGATGCCGGCGACGGTCGTGTAGCTGATGAGCGGCACCATCGCGTCGCCGTGTCCACCGAGCACCATCGCCTGGATGTCGGCGATGGAGACGCCTACTTCCTCGCCGATGAAGCAGCGGAAGCGGGCGGAGTCGAGAATGCCCGCCTGGCCGAATACGCGGTTCTTGGGAAAGCCGCTGGCCTCGAAGGCGATCTGGCAGAGCACGTCCAGGGGGTTAGCCACCATCAGGATCATGGAATCCGGAGCGTACTTTGCAATGTCTTTGCCCACAGAGTCCGCGATCTTCGCGTTGATCCCCAACAGGTCCTCGCGAGTCATGCCCGGCTTGCGGGGAACGCCCGAGGTGACGACCACTACGTCGGCACCCTCGAGGGCGCACATCTCGTTGGAGCCGCAGAGCTTGGAGTCGTACAACTCCACGGGGGCGGCCTCTGCCATGTCAAGCGACTTGCCTTGCGGCATGCCTTCGACAATATCTACCAGGACGATATCGCCCAGTTCCTTCTGTGCCATCATCAGCGCAGCGGTTGCGCCGACTTGTCCTGCACCGACAACACCGATCTTCATCTCAGTTCACTCCTTGGGTAGTGTCTCCCCGATCCGATCCGCGACCATCAGGGAGCACGTGGGGCGCCGGGGCCAGTGAAGCAGGTACGCCTCATGCACTCCCTAACGTGACGGTCGCGGTTCGGGTCGGGAGCGGCTTGCGCCTGCGCGCCACAGAAAATGCGCGCCCGGGAGCGGCACCCCCGGGCGCGGAGCCAAATTACGCTGCCTCCGCAGCCTCGACGAGCATCTCATACGTGACCGACTTCGGCCGCGTGATGGGGGCGCCGAGGGCACGCGCGATGATGTTCTGGGCGCACATGCCGAGCACGCGGGACACGCCGAACAGCACTGTGTAATAGCTGGTTTCGGTCAGCCCGAAGTGGTAGAGCAGGCTGCCCGAGATGGCGTCCACGTTGGGCCACGGGTTCTTCGCCTTGCCGTGCTCCTGCAGCACGCCGGGGATGACCTTGTACAGCGAGTTGACGGTGCCGAACTGCAGCGAGTCGGGGCAGACGCGCTCGCCGAAGGCGCGGAAACTGGCGAACCGCGGGTCGGTGGCGCGCAGCACGGCGTGTCCGTAGCCGGGAATCACCTTGCCGGCGTTGAGCGTCTCCCAGGCGTACTCGATGAGCTGCTCGTCGGTGGGCCGGCCTCCGTAGCGTTTGATGATCTCGAGGACGAACGCCAGGCACTCCTGGTTGGCGAGCCCGTGCAGCGGACCGGCAAGGCCGTTGAGACCGCCGGAGACGGCGTAGTAGAGGTCTGACAGGGCCGAGGCGATAGTCACGCAGGTGTTCGCGCTGACGTTGCCGCTCTCGTGGTCGCAGTGCAGCGTGAGGTACAGCCGCATCAGGTTGGCGAATTCGCCGGTGGAATCTGGGATGCCCAACATGTTGACGTAGTTGCCGCCCCAGTCGAGGCTCGGATCGGCGGCGAGGGGGTCGCCTTTGCCGAAGCGAATGCGGTACGCGGCCGCCGCCACGCCGGTGACGCGCGCAATCAAGTCCAGGGAGTCCTCAAGCGACGCTTCCCAGTACGCGCTCTTCTGCATCCCCTCAGCGTAGCCTTGGGCGAACTTGGACTCGCACTGCATGGCCAGGATGCCGGTGTCCAGCATGGTCATCGGGTGAGAGTTGGCCGGCATGGCGCGCAGTACGTCGACAACATAGCCCGGCAGCTCCTGGCGGGCCTTGATCTCCGCCTGCAGCGACGCCAACGCCTCGGCGTCCGGCAAGTCTCCAGTGCACAGAAGGTAGAAGATCGCCTCGGGGATCTGGTCGTCCAGTTCCTGGATGCCCCTGCCGCGAACGGAGAGCCCTGCATCAGGGTCTACAGAGGACGTGTCGCAGACAAGCCCCTTGACCCCGCGCATTCCCCCACAGGCTTGGGCGATGGTCACCTTGGAAAGGACGACGTCGCCTGATTCCTTCAGCAACTGACCGTACTTCTCCCGGAGTCCCGGGATCTGCTCTTGCAGCTTCGCTTTGAGCGTAGCCATGTCCGACCTCCTTATAGAGTCGTAGTCTGGGATCGCGGCAACAGGCCTCCTGCGTGGTGTTGCCGTACACTTGCCCTGTCCTTCGCCGTCTGCGCCCGGTCTCCTGCAGGAATCACCGTTGGCGTGACAGCGTGCGGCCCGTTTGCGTTCGCGCTTGCTCCGACTGCGTTTCCGGAATTCACGCCGACAGCACTTGGGTCACCAGCCCGGGGATGTCGGCAGGGATGTCCGCCACGGGGACACCGATGGCCTGGAAGGCTTCGATCTTTGCGGCAGCCGTACCGGAAGTGCCTGAGATGATTGCGCCGGCATGGCCCATGCGCTTGCCGGGGGGAGCGGTCTTCCCGGCCACGAAGGCCACCACCGGTTTGGTCATGGTCTGGATGGTCTTGCACGCCACCTCCTCGTCCGAGCCGCCGATTTCGCCGGTGAGAACGACAAGCTCGGTCTGTGGATCGCTCTCGAACCGTTTCAGGATGTCGACAAATGACGACCCGATGATGGGGTCGCCGCCGATCCCTACACAGGTGGACTGCCCCAAGCCGGCGTTCGTCAGTTCGTTGACGATCTCGTAGGTCAGAGTGCCACTCCGCGAAACAACACCCACGTTGCCGGGCGTGAAGATGTGCCCGGGCAGGATGCCCACCTTGCACTCGCCCGGCGTGATGATACCGGGGCAGTTGGGGCCGATCATCCAGCCGTCCAGCTCCTGGAGAAAGCGGTAGGCCTTGACCATGTCCTGCGTGGGGATGCCCTCAGTGATACAGACGACCCCGGTCACGCCGGCGCCCAAGGCTTCCATGATGGCGTCGTAGCCGAACGGCGGCGGAACGAAGATGGCGGACACGTTGGGCTGGGTGGCGTCGACCGCTTGGCGGACGGTGTCGAACACGGGAACGCCGGCGGCGTGCTGACCGCCTTTGCCGGGGGTCACGCCAGCGACGACGTTGGTGCCGTACGCGACCATCTGCTCGGTGTGGAAGGTGCCCTCGCGGCCGGTAATGCCCTGAACGAGCAGCCGCGTTTCTCTGTTCACCAGAATGCTCATTGCCTACCTCTGTTCTCCTCCGTGGGAGTCAGTTCGCAGTTCCGCATCCATGCGGGCCGTTAGCGCGAGGCCCCGCGGCACGGCGACCGCCTGAAGGCGGAACTACAAGCCTCACGAACCTACGAGCGCGACGATCTTCTGGGCGGCGTCCTGCATGCTATCGGCCGGGACGAGCGCGGTCTCGGCCAGCAGGGCTTTCCCTTCCTCTTCTCGCGTGCCGGTCAACCGAACGACCAGGGGAACGGCCAAGTCCAGGCTGTCGACTGCGCCGATGATGCCCTTAGCCACCTCGTCGCAGCGGGTGATGCCGCCGAAGATGTTGATCACGATGCCTTTGACGTTTTTGTCCAGCAGCACCGTGTCGATGGAAAGCTCCACTTGGGCGGCGGTGGCGCCGCCGCCGACGTCGAGGAAGTTAGCCGGTCTGCCGCCCTCCCGTTGCACCACGTCGAGCGTAGTCATGACCAGACCGGCGCCGTTGCCGATGATGCCGATGTCGCCGTCCAGCCGGACGTAGGTGACGCCGCGCTTGTGCGCTTCCGCCTCGATGGGGTCGTCCTCTTGGTCCTCGCGGAGTTCGGCGAGCTTGCGCTGCCGGAAGAGGGCGCTGTCGTCAATGTTGATCTTTGCGTCGGTCGCGAGGAGGTCGCCGGAGCCGGTGAAAACCAGCGGATTGATCTCGGCCAGGGAGGCATCGATCTCTTGGTAGCACCGGTACAGCGCGTGCAGGAACTTACCGCAGGCGCGGTGGGTCTCCGGCGGAAGACCCGCCTCATACGCCAGCCTTCGCACGTGGAAGTCCAGCAGCCCGACGGCGGGATCCAGGTGCAGCTTGGCGATCTTGTCGGGCGCAGTGACAGCGACTTCCTCGATGTCGACTCCGCCCACAGAGCTGACCATCACTACGTCGCGCCGGCGGGCGCGGTCGACGGTGATCCCGAGGTAATACTCGGCCTGGATGTCCGCCGCTTCCTCGACCAGCACCTTCTCGACGGTGAGCCCTTTGAGGTTCATGCCGAGGATCTGGGAGGCGGCCTCTTCAGCCTGGGCGGCGTTCTCCGCCAGCTTGATGCCGCCGGCCTTCCCGCGGCCCCCTACATGGACCTGCGCCTTGACCACTACCTTGCAGTCCAGCTTTTCGGCGACGGCGCGGGCTTCCGCGGGGGTGGAAGCCACCTCGCCTTTGGGGATAGGAACGGCGTACTGCGCGAAAAGCTGTTTCGCCTGGTACTCGTGGATCTTCACACTCGACCACCTCTGCTGCGGGGCCACACGACCACGCACGATGCCAACAAGCTGCCAAAGAAGAACGGGACATCGCGCAGCGTCTGTCCGGCGACCGCCCTGCCTGCTCACAACGTGCAAACGGTGCGGCTGTGCCCTGACTGCGCACGCTGCTTCAGCGTGTCCTCAAACGAGCCGAACTCGGGGGTGCCGTTTGCGGGAAACGCCGGCTGCGGTTCCCGTCGGTCGGCGCCCGGCCAGCGGGGAGGCGTGCCCTCCATGGGCAGTCCTAACTTGGCTGCGCTTATTTTAGAGGTCTGTACTGGAAAAGTCAAGCGGAGCGTTAGGAGAATGTAAGCGCAGCGTGAATAGGCGGCGCTCGGCGCCGGAAAACCGCTGACTTTGCGGCCGGAGCGGGCAGTTTCGCTGCGTGACTTGCTACAATCGGCAGTCGGTAGCCGCTCCGCAAACGCGGGCTCCCGCCGCGGGACCAAAGGCTGAGACTGGCTCCAGTGACCCCAGGGCCGTCGGTGCTCGCGACCGTCAGACCGTGCCCATAGAAGGAGGCTGATCGCTTGAGTCTACTAAAGAGACGTTTGATGACCGGGCTGCTGGTCGTCATCCCGACTTGGGCGACCTGGTTGATCCTGAAGACGCTCTACACGTCCCTGGAGAACGTCCTGGGCCCCATGATCGAGCAGAGCCTGCCCGGTCGCTATGTGCCCGGACTGGGGTTTGTCGCGCTGATCCTGCTACTCATCCTTGCGGGAATGCTGGCGAGTTACGCCATCGGGCGACGGCTGCTTGCGCTGTGGGACTACCTGCTGACTCACGTGCCGGTTGTGCGGAACGTCTACCTCACGCTGAAGGCGGTGGTCGACGCCCTTTCCTTGCAGCAGCGAGAGAACCTGGAGCGCGTGGTGATGCTCGAGTACCCGCGCAAAGGCATCTACGCCCTGGGATTTGTGACGGGGTCTGCACAGGGGCAGATTCGCGCCGCGACAGACCAGGAGACGCTGAGCGTCTTCCTCCCGACAACCCCCAACCCCACCTCCGGCTTTCTACTCTTCGTGCCGGCGGACGACGTCATCCCGATGCCCATGTCCATCGAGGAAGGCATGAAGTGCATCATCTCCGGCGGGATGTACATGCCGCCGGTCCCCAAGCACCCGGGGAACGGAAAGACGCCCGCGAAGTGAATCCTCGCCCTTCCAGGATCACTTGGGTGGCAGCTTCACCACCGTGAACCAGAACTCCTCGATGCACTGAATGATCCGGGCGAACTGGTCGAGCCCCACCGGTTTGGTCACGTAGCAGTTGGCGCCCAGGTCGTAGCTCTTCAGGATGTCCTCGTCGGACTCCGAGGTGGTCAGCACGACGATCGGCAAACTGCGGAGCGTCTCCTCGGCCCGGATGTCGCGGAGCACCTCCCGGCCGTCCTTCCTGGGCATGTTGAGGTCCAGCAGCACCAAGTCGGGTCGCGCGGCCTCGGCGTAGCTACCTTCCCGCCGCAGGTAGGCCAGGGCCTCGACGCCGTCCTGGACGACCCTCAGGTTGACGGAGACCTTGGCCTCGGTGAGCATCTCCTGGGTGAGTTCCGCATCGCCGAGATCATCCTCCACGAGCAGCACCTCGATCTGTTTGGGCGTCATGACACCTCTCCTTTCTGGCGGAAGCAGGTCGGGTCGGGGCGCTTCTCGGAGTCCGCTGCGGGTCCGCCGGCATCTCCGGCCGGCTCAGCGCTCTCGAGGACCGGGATCGTGAGGACGAACGTCGCCCCTGTTCCCGACCCCGATTCCACCCAGATCCTGCCCCCGTGGCGCTCGACAATCTTCCGGCACAGCGCCAGTCCGAGGCCGGTCCCGGGGTATTCCTGTCGCGTGTGCAGTCGTTGGTAGAGGATGAAGATGCGTTCCGCGAATTCCGGCTCGATGCCGATGCCGTTATCGGCCACGCAAAGGCGGTGGCTCGCGCCCCGGCGTTCGGCGGAGGTATGGATGCGCGGCGTCTCTTCGCCGCGGAACTTGAGGGCGTTGCCCAGGAGGTTCTGGAACAACTGGGTCATCTGCAGTGGGTCGGCATTCACCGTCGGCAGCGGGTCGCAGGTGACCACAGCCTGGCAGTCCTCGAGGGCAGTCTCCAGGTTGGCCAGCGCCTGCTCAAAGCACTCGCCAAGCGCCACCGGCGCAAGCTCCTGTCCCTTCGTCCCCACGCGCGAGTACGCCAGCAACCCCTGGATCAACTCCCGCATCCTGGCGGCGCCGTCGGTGATGTAGTCGATAAACCGGTCGGCTTTCTCGTCCAGTTGCCCCTGATAGCGTTTGGCCAACAGCTCCGCGAAGCTCGCCATCTTCCGCAACGGTTCCTGCAGGTCGTGCGACGCCACACACGCGAACTGCTCCAGTTCGGCGTTGGAGCGAGCCAGTTCGGCCATTGTCTCGCGCAGTTGCCCTTCCGCGTGCTTGAGCGAGGTGATGTCCGCCACGCAACCAACGGCGCCCTGGTAGGCGCCGCCCTCATCGAAGATGGCGACTCCGGTGGCGAGGGCGGGAAACGACGATCCGTCTCTCCGCAGGCACTTGGTCTCGTAGGTGGTCCGCTCGCCGTGCCGCCGCTTTGCCAGTTCGTCGCCGCTAATGGTGAGGTGATCCGGGTGGGTCCAGAACTCCGGCCCCTTCCCCAGCAGCTCGGCCTCCGCGTACTGAAGCAGCTCGCACATTCTGCGGTTGGCACGGACCAGCCGATGGTTTGCGTCCAGCACCATCACCCCATCCCCCATAGTGTCGAGCACGCGCTCCAACTCCTGGTGCGCTTCCTGCAGCGCCGCGTCGCGCAGCTTCAGCGCCTCCTCAACGCGCTTCCGCGCAGTGATGTTGCGGCTGATGCCTACCAGCCCCACCACGCGACCGTCGGCACCGCGCAGGGGCGTCTTCGTCGTCAGGAGCCACTGCTCCTCGCCCTCCGGGTCCACCGCCCTCTCCTCGCGCTCACTCAGCGCCTCGCCCGTGCGCAGGACTTCCCGCTCGTCGGCGGCGTACAGGTGTGCCAACTCCGCGGGGAAGATGTCGTAGTCGGTCTTCCCCGCGACCTCCTCCTGGCTCTGCGCGCCCAGGACCCGGAGATGGGCGCGGTTGTTGAGGACAAAGCGGCTCTGCGTGTCTTTGACGTAGATGTAGTCGGGCAGGTTGTCGACGACCGCCCGGAGCAAGCTCGCGTCAGCAGCCAGCGCCGCGTTCGAGCGCTCAGGGCCGTCATGCTCCTGTGGCAGTCTGTCGTTGGCCATTTCCACACTCTCCAAGCAGGCGCGTGGTGTTCGCCACGCCGCGGGCGTTTCCCTTCCGGCATGGGGTTGGCACTGAGCCGAAGCGGCACGGAGACAACGACCTTTGGGTGCGGCGGAGTCCTGGCACTTGGCCAGCTACGTCGGCTCGCGGGCAAGGCCTTCGGACTGCCGGAGCGGCACCGTGAAGAAGAACGTAGACCCCGCCCCCGGCGTCGATTCCGCCCAGATCCGGCCGCCGTGCAGTTCCACCAGGATCTTGCACAGGCAAAGCCCCAACCCGGCTCCCCGGATCGTCCGCTGCTGCGGGTCCTCCGGGTCAGCAACGCGGTAGTAGGGTAGGAAGATCTTGTCCAGCAGCTCGTCCGGGACCCCCCTTCCTTGGTCAGCAATGGCAAAGCGCACGCAGTCGTGCTCAACAGAGACGCTGACGCCTACAGCAGCCTCAGGCGAGGAGTACTTCACCGCGTTGGACAGCAGATTCCCAAGCACTTGGCGCAGTCTCATCGGGTCGGCGTGGAGGGTGCCGACAGCTTGGTCGTAATGCGTCTCAAAGCGCCACTCGTCGGCCTGCCGGCGTTGGCTCTCGATGGTGGCGCCAACGAATTCGCGAACGTCGAAGGTCTCGCTAACCAGTCGCAGAGACTCGCCGTTCTGGAGCCGAGCGAGGTCAAGGAACGAATCGACCGTCTCGGCCAAGCGGTCCGCTTCGGCGTCGATCTCGTGCAGGAAGTCGTCCCCATACTTCGCCATTGCGTCCGCTCCATGGATCAGGAGCGTCTTGGCCAGCCCCTTGATGACCGTCAGCGGTCGGCGCAGTTCGTGGGAGACGAACCCGATGAGATCGGTCTTCAACCTGTCCAGTTCGTGGAAGTCGGTGACGTCGGTGAAGACGCACACAAACCCCAGGCTCTCGCCGCTTGGCAGCATGACCGATTCGGCATGCGCGCTGAGGTGTCGGTCGCCCCCCTCGGTGTGAAGGGTCAGCGTGCCCCGCTGCGAGGGTTCGCGGCCGGCGACCATCGGCTCGAAGAACGCTCGCCACGTAGTGTCCTCGAAGAGCCACAGCACGGAGTGTCCTTGCAGTTCAGTAAGGGGCATACCCACAAGCCTGCACATGGCGTCGTTGGCGAACCAAAGGGTCCCGCCGGCGTTCACAACGGGCATTCCCTCGCCCATGCTGCGGAACACGGCGTCGAAGCGCAAGTCGCGAGCCTGCTGCTCGCGTCGCCTGGAGGCCCCCAACTCGCGCTCTATTGGCGGCGTTCCGTGTGGTCGCGCGCGTTGACCACAAAGCCGCTCTCGCGGGACTCGCGGGGCAGCCTGCGCACGGTGGCGTCGAGGACGCGCCAGTCGCCGCCCTTTGCGCGCACCCGGATCTCTACCGCCTCAGTGCGGTCTGGATGCTCGCCGGCCGACTGGAGCGCCTGCTGAGCGTGGAATACGTCCTCGGGATGGAGGAAGCTCGTGATGCTCCGGCCGGTGAACTCCCCGGGCGCGTACCCGAGCACTCGCTCGGTGGACGGACTGCCGTACCGGAGCACCCCGTTGTCATCGACCACGACGATGTAGTCGGAGCCGTGCTCGGTGAGCGTGCGAAAGCGGCGCTCGTTCTCGCGCACTGCCAGCTCGGCGCGTTTGCGGTTTTGGGGCTTCCGTGAACGCAGCGGCGACGGAGTCCATCACCTCCTGGTCTGTGGCTGTGTAGCCCCCTTCCTTGTGGGCTAACGCGATCATGCCCACCACGTCGGCCCCTTGCTTCAGCGGGACGCCAAGGAAATGCTTGATCTCGGGGTGACCCTCCGGCACGCCGACACGCACTGGGTCGGTCGCGGGGGCGTTCACGATCACGGACCGCTTCTCGCGAATGGGGCGGCCCCAGACCCCGCGGATCTCCATGTTCTGCAGCAGGAGACCGGCGTTCGACTTGGGCACCTCGCATGCGTTCCAGCCGCTGGCAGTGAAAATGAGAACATCGAACCGATTGTCCTCCGTCACGTTGCCGAGGAAGCCCAAGGTGCTGCCCGTCAATTTGGAGGCGACCGCCAGGCACGTCTGGCCGATTTCCGCTTCGGTGTCGCAGTTCAGTGCTTCGCGGAACAGCCGATTGATGGCCGCCACCACTGCGCTCTGGCGTCGGGCGTCGCTCTCCGCCCGTTTGCGGTCGGTGATTTCCTGGAGAGATCCCTCGTAGCACAACACCTCGCCGTCGGGACCGCGCACGACCCGCGCATCGTCCTCGACGTCGATCTCCGTGCCGTCTCGCCGGCGCAGCCTCGTCTGGAACCCTCTGACGACGCCCGCCTGCTCCAGCGCCTCTTGAAGCCGGATCCGGTCTTGCGGGTCGGCATACGTTCCCACGGCGCCGGTGGCTTGGAGCGACTCACAGTCGGGGTATCCCAGCATCTCCAACAAGGCCGGGTTGGCATCCAGAATGCCTCCGTCTTTCCCAAACCGGTACAGCCCCACCGGCACCCGCTCGAACAGTGTGCGATACCGCGCCTCGCTCTCTCTGCACGCCCGCTGTTGTTGGCCGCGCTCCAGCGCGTAGCGAACCGCCCGACCAAGACCGTCCCCGTCGACGCTGCCCTTCACCAAGTAGTCCTGAGCGCCCTTCCGGAGCGCCTCGGCGAACAGCGCTTCGTCACCGGTGCCCGTCAACGCCACCACCGGCAATCCCGGCGCCCGGGCGCGTAGTCGCTCCAGTGTCTCCATCCCTTGACTATCGGGAAGCCCCAGATCCAGCAGCGCGAGGTCGAACCCGCCCGCCTCCAGATGCCTCAGCGCCGCATCAAGTCGCCCTGCGCACGTGACTTCCGTTCGTGCAAACGCCATCGCCTCCAGCGTTTCCCGCAGCACGAACGCTTCGGTGGGGTTGTCTTCCACCAGCAGCACGCGCACCCCGCAGGCCTTTGCGCTCCGTGCAGTAGGGGCAGACGGTGAGGACATCGCGACGATCCCCCCCTCGGGCGGCTCGCCGGCGAGGCGACGGGAGCTGCCTGAACATTGAGCGACTGGGCCGAAAGAGCGGCTCTGCACGACTGCCGAGCCGACGGCACCTGGTAGCTTGTCTCTCTTGTATCCCAGAATGGGGATCTGTCTGTCCGTGAAACTACTGTTTTCAGCTACGCTCCGCCCTCCGCACCCCCTACGCCACCACCCCCTCACTCGCAGCCGCTCCGCCCAGCGTGTCCACTGCCACCACGCGGAACTGCCGCGACGGCGGGTTGTCGCAGTCGTCGGGTGGGTCATCGGGCGGACCGTGAGCGGTTGCCGCGAAGGCGGCGAAGAAGGCTTCGTCGAGCTTGCGGTTGGAGGGGGTGTCAGTTTGGCCGGTTGTGGGGCGCGGGAGGGAGACCCTCCTTGACCAAGCCTGTCGAGGGGTGTACGCTTTGGTCGGAGCCCACCGAAGCCACCTTCAATGCCGCGCCTGAAGATTGCCCTCGCTATGAGCCTGTCGGCCGCCAAGTTGTGCGCCCACCCCGCGACGTACCTCACTGACCGCTTTGCGCAACCGGTGCGGACGCTGCTTCCCGCGGACCGTTTCCCGGCGCCGGCGCCGGCAACGGAAGCCGTGGACGCCTCTGGTCACCGCTACGTAGTCGGGCCGTTCGGCGTGACCGTGGCGCTTGCGACCGGCGAGCGCCATGCGTTGCCCGGGGCGACTGTGTTGCCGGTGAGCAAGCTGACCTGCGTGGCGTGCGCGGCCAACGGCGACGTGTGGTTCGGCAGCACTCAGGGAGCGATCCGGTGGACGGGAGGGCGGGTTGGATACTACGCCGGCAGGCGCTGGTTGCCCGACGACAGCGTGGAGTCGCTCGAATGCTTGCCCGACGGCTCCGTCCGCCTCTGGACACCGGGCGGAATCAGCCACCTCCGGTTCCCGTCGATGACGCTTGAGGAGAAGGCGGCCCACTACGAGCAGCTCACCGACGCCCGCCACAACCGCTTCGGGTTCGTCACCGGCTGTCGGCTACTGCAGCCAGGCGACCTGTCGCGGACGGAACACCACATCGACGACAACGACGGGTTGTGGACCGCGATGTACGTGGCAGCGGAGGCGTTCCGGTATGCGGTCACGGGAGCAGACGACGCGAAGAGCAAGGCGTGTGCGTCGCTGCTGGCGATCCTGAGTCTGGAAGAGAAGACCAGTATCCCCGGGTTCCCGGCGCGGGCGCTTACGCACAAGTCCGAGGCCGACTTCGGCCGAGCCCGTGGCGGCGAGTGGCACCCGACCCTCGACGGCGAGTGGGAATGGAAGGGCGACACCTCGTCGGACGAGATGGATGGGCACTACTTCGCGTGGCCGGTCTACTACGACCTCGTTGCCGACGAAGAGGAGCGGGAACGCCTCCGGTCGATGGTCCGGCGGGTGACGGACTACATTCTCGACAACGGCTACTACCTGCTGGACCTCGACCGCAGACCCACCCGCTGGGGCGTATGGGCGCCCGAGCGGCTGAACGACGATCCCCGGTGGCGCGCCGAGCGGGGACTCAACTCGCTGGAGATCCTGTCGTACCTGAAAGTGGCGCACCACATTGCCGGCGACGCCAGGTACGAGGCCGCGTACCGCGAGCTGACCGCGACCCACCATTACGCGCGCAACA
>PEVN01000451.1:0-3891 GCA_002779825.1 Armatimonadetes bacterium CG06_land_8_20_14_3_00_66_21
TGAACCTGGCAGCCTCACGATTCGAGCGTCGAGCCACCTCTGTGGACTTCCGGGCTCGACGGCTGAAGTCCCGAGCTTGCCCAGTGAACCTCTGAGCTTCAATGCTGAGGCGCTGGACTCCGACGTTGCGGCTCGGAACTGCGGCGTTGACACTCGGGACTGCATCGTCGAGGCTTTGAGGGTCATGGCTGAGGGTCAGAGCCTCAAGGCAGACGGGCCGTCAGGCAGCGGAGGCGGGCCGCGGTGGTGGCCGGCGTCTGCTCCGCCAGATCAAGAAGCCCAAACCCACGACGAACGCTGCGCACTCGCCTGCTGCGAGGGGCTATCCGTCAACCACTGTCCCGCCGTCCGGGTTCCGGGGTCCATCATAGTCCATGGTCACTCACGGATAGAACGGGCCAGGTCGCTTGCAGCTATCGACGAGGGCGTCGCCGGGACGTGCCCACTTGACATGGCCGTCGCAGAACAGGAAGTTCGCTCCCGCATTGTGAACGGCCGTCGGCACGTCAACACCCGGAGCATTGTGCGGGCAACCGGGCGCGAACCAGCCGTCGTTGAGGGCCTCGTTCTCATCCACCAGCAGCACAAGCCCCGACATGTCGCCAAGCTGCGCTTCATGAAGAAAGGTCAGGTTCGAGCCCATCGAGTAGGACAGCCTCTTCGGCTTGCTGTAATAGGCCGAGGGACACAGATACAGTCGCTCGTCTTTGACGTACGGAAACAGCGCCCCTTGACTCGGGTTGATCGGCAGATTGTCGGGAGGTGTGTCAGGCACGTACACCCATTGACCTGCCCTCCCCCAGCCGAGGTTGAAATCCACCGGGTTGAACGGTGCCGCACCGGGATACACACCATCGTAGTCATCCACGTAGATCGAGAACGCGACCCCGAGCTGCCGTAGGTGGCTCTGGCAGCCTGCCGCTCGCGCCTTCTCGCGAGCCGCGGACAAGACCGGGAAAAGCAGTGCGGCGAGGATCCCGAGAATGGTAATCACGATGAGTGTCTCGATGAGTGTCATTCCCGCTACTCTGCGGTCTGTCGAGTGCATTCCGCACCTCCGAACTGCCATGAGCGCGGTCCATTGCTCAAGGCGGTCTGGCATGGCCGACTCACCCGGAGACGCCACGGCACCCAAGCCGCCTCCAAGATGGTGCTGGCACACAACTTCGACTTGCCAACGCGGCGATCTGTGAAAACGATCGGCACCTCCACGAGACCAAACCCCGCTGCGTGGGCACGGTAGGCCATCTCCACCAAGAACGCATAGCCGTCCGCAAACACATTTTCAATGCCGATGCCACGGAGCACCTCTCGCGGGTAGCAACGGTACCCGCTCGTGGCATCGCGAACAGGCATCCGAAGGACGAAACGCACGTATCCGTTTGCGGCTCTGCTGAGCAACACCCGCTGCGCACCCCAGTTTCGCACCCCCCCCACCTTCCACGTACCGTGAACCGATCGCCACCTTTCCTTGCGAACGGGCCGTCGCCACCAAAGAGGGAAGGTTGACAGGGTCGTGCGAGAGGTCGGCATCCATGTGCGCAATCAACTCGTATCTAGACTCCAGCGCCCACGACAGCCCCGCGACGTACGCCCTGCCCAATCCCTCTTTGCGGGCACGATGCAGCACGTGAATGGACGTGTGCTTCCTCGCCAGCCCATCAGCTATCTGTCCCGTCCCGTCGGGCGAGTTGTCGTCTACTATCAGGATGTGTGCTCCTCCTTGAGTGACTCGGAGCACCCCATCACAGAGCACCTCGATGTTCTCTCGCTCGTCGTAGGTAGGCACTACAACAGCAGTATGCATCTTCGCCTCCTCTCACAAATCTGCCGGCAGACTTGTCCTGCGCCCGCTGTCTGTCGCCGAAAGAAGTCCGCCCCGTGCTGGATGAACCTCAACGAGGGTCCTGAGGAACATTTGAGGCCAACGCGGCGTAGGCCCGGAAGGCCCTCCCAAGACCTCCATTGCTATCAATCTGCACACCACAACGGCGCGCCAGGAGGTCCAGACCGCGCGAGTGGTCCGCGCCGCGCTCAAGCAAGATGGCGTTCTCGCCGAGCGCCACGATGCCGTAGGCCCGATGCCCCAGAAACGCCACTACGACCTCGCAGTACTTCTCGTAGGTCAATGGGAAGGTAGCAGCGTGCGGTTGGAGCGCCACGAACTGCACCGAGGAAGAGCCGATGGACCGCGCCAGCTCCTCCGGCTCATACGGCAGGTAGTCGGTTCCCATCTGCTGCTTCAACGCTGCGGTGCTGTTCCCCCACGCTACGCGGTAGAACGGATTCGGGAAGAGGTAGACTTGGTGCCGATGACTCAGGTGAGGCACCACCCCGGCCTGCGCGGAGACGGATGCCTCGGGCGGCACCCGCCTCCACACGCGACCAGCTTCCCTCGACTGCGAGGAGGGTACCGGGGGCGTTAGTGGCCAGGAGGAACTCAGGAGAGGACTGAGCCGAAGTCCCGTCACGACACTGGCAGTCAGGTAGACAACGAGTAGGAAGGTGGTGAACGCGTTGCCCCAGCGCCTCAGGCGGTCGAATCCAGTCAACGCCCCGATGATCACAAAGGGCGTAATCAACACCGTGTACTGATAGTAGATCATGTGCATGTACGGGCGATTGCTCAATAGGTTCGAGAGTAGGGCCGGAGCTGCCAGCAAGAGCACCTCGGGCGCTAGGAGCGGTAGAAACAGCACCGGTTGGAGGAGCTCGAAGAAGTAGCGCCCGTTCTGTTCCGTGACCAAGCCAGAAAGAACGGCGACGGGGTGTCGAACCAGCGTCCATGCCACCTCTCCCGCGGTGCTGCCGTATTGCGAATAGAGCCACAGGTAAGCCGAGGGAACGCCGTCGTTCAGCGCCCTTACCACCCCGAGAGCGATCAACTGCGTCAGCACCCCGAGACCGACCGTGATGCAGCCGGTCCGACGATCCACGGCCAATGCATAGAGTCCCAGAAGCGTGATGGTGAGTCCCGCGGTCTCCTTGGTCAAGGCGACGAGCGCTATGGCAAGGAAGTAGGGGCGCCATCGGCGACAGCTCAGGAAGTGGAACGCCGCCAGCACGGACGGCGTGGCAAACACGTCGGGATGGAAGTCGAAGGTGTTGGTCCAGTGCATCGCCGGGTAGCAGAGATACGCGAGGGCGAAGAGCAGTGCCAGCGGCGGCGAACTCATGCGGCGGCAGGTCAGGGCATACATCGGCACCGCGCCCAGGGCCAGCGCCACGGTCTGCGCCACAAGGATCGCCTTCGGACTGTCCCATATCCAGTAGAGCGGCGCGAGCAGGTACACAACGGGGACAGAATGATCGGCAAACACGTTCATGCCGCGCACGGTCACGAACGGACTATGGAAGCGGCTGATGAGCCACACGGCTTGGTCGTAGATGCCGAGGTCAAACGCCGTGAGCGCGAAGTGGTGGTACAGATAAAACGACTGCCGAGTGAACAGGATCACATAGGCGGCTATGCCCACCCAGAGCAGCGCGGCGCAACCACGTTGCAGGAAACGTGAAGGTCGCTCCGTCCGGCGTTGTGAACACTCCGGTTCTGTTCGCTGTTCCACTGCTCGTTCAGCCGCCTCCATAGAATACCACCACAAGTGCCCTCGCTCAGGTTGCACTCGCGGTAGCGCCTCGCCACACATCGCGAACCGCTTGCCGCCCGGGACGCCGTGTACCGCCGGCTTGGTGCCATTGTCTCCAAGCCTTCAGGGCGCCGCAAGCTCGCGTTGTGGCTCTGCGCTCACTCGATTCGCCTGCGCGGCCGCATCGGCCGCGGCGCAGGTGTTCTGCACAACACGCTCCACATGCTGCCGGATGTCCTCGCCTGTCGGCCGGAGCGATCCGGGGGAACGGCCAAAGCCTCCAGCAACACGGGGGCAGCTCGGC
>PEVN01000451.1:3920-9363 GCA_002779825.1 Armatimonadetes bacterium CG06_land_8_20_14_3_00_66_21
GTACTGTCGCTTGGCAGCACATTCCCGCCCCCGAGTCCGTGCAGGCTCTCTCTGTAGTGACATCTGGGCGCTGCATTCTTTACCGTTAGGTGGCCGTCACCATTCCCTCGAGCGTCTGACACCCAGCGAAGCATACGTCTGAAACGCCCTCTCGACATCTGCCTCTCCGGCGATCCGCACGCCAGAACGTTCCGCGAGGCGGTCTAGTCCGCGCAAGTGATCCGCGCCGCGCCGCAGCAGGATCGTGCTGTCACCGATGGCGATGATGCCGTAAGCCGGATGGCGCAGCGCCGCCGCAGCCAAGGCGAGGTAGTCCTGCTGCGCCAGCGGGAAGACTGTGCTGGGTGGTTGGAGCACCACGTACGGTGTAGAAGCGGCGTCGATGGCTCGTGCTATTCCCTTTGAGGAGTATGGCGGATAGTCCAGAAGGCTCTGCTGCCGCAACGCCTGGACGCTGCCACCCCAGACCGCGCGGTAGAACGGATTCGGGAACAGGTAAATGTGTACTCGATGACTGAGGTGCGGCACCAACGCCGCTTGAGCCGATACGGAGGCGCCAGGGGGCACCTGCTGCAGGATCCGTGCCGCCTCGCTCGATTGCGCGGAAGTAAGAGGTTCTGTCAGTGGCCAGGAACGCAGCAACAACGGGCCGAAGCGAAGCCCGCTTAGCACACTCACCGTCAGGTAGACCACGAGCAGACACGTCGAGAGCCTGTCACCCCACCGCTTGAGCCGATCCAACCCAATGATCGTTGCGAGGATCACGAAGGGCGTGATCAGCACGGTGTAGTGCCAATAGATCATGTGCTGGCATGGGCGATTGCTCAGCAGGTTCGCGAGCAACGCCGGAGCCGCCAGCAGCAGTATCTCCGGCGCCAGCAACGGCAGGAAGAACACGGGCTGAAGCAACTCGAAGAAGTAACGGCGGTTCGCTTCGGTATTGAGACCAAGGAGAACGGCGCGAGGGTGTCGGGCAAGCGTCAACACCACCTCGCCGGGGCTGTGACCATAGCGTGAGTAGAGCGACAGGTAAGCGGACGGGGAGCCATCGTTCAACGTCTGCACCACGCCAAGGGCGAGGGTCTGGGCCAGCAACCCAAGACCGATGGTCCACCAGCCAACCCGCCTATCCACCGTCAGGGCAAACACTCCCAGCACTGCAATGGTCAGCCCCATCGTTTCCTTCGTAAGCGCAGCCAGCACCAACGACACGAAGTACGCAGCCCGCCGCCGCCGGTGCAGCAGCCAGAACGAGGCCAGCAGCAGGGGCGTGGCCAGCGCCTCAGGATGGAAGTCGAAGGTGTTGGTCCACTGCATCGCGGGATAGCAGAGGTAACACAGCGCAGGTAGGAGAGCGAGGGGGGCTGATCGCAGACGATCGCGTGCGAACGCGTAGACCGGGAAGGCACCCATCGCGAGCGCGAGAGTCTGCACGGCGAGAAGGGCTTTGGGGCTGTCCCACACCCAGTACAGCGGCGCAAGAAGGTAAAGGATGGGCTGGAAGTGATCGGCGAGTATATGCATACCCCGCACAGTCACAAAGGGCGCACGCCCCTGGCTAATCAGCCACACCGCCTGGTCGAAGATGCCCAGATCAAAGGCCGTGAGTCCAAAGTGCTCGAACCGGTAGAAGCACTGACGAGTGAAGAGCAGTACGTACGTGAGGATCGCCAGGCACAGCACAACCAGACAGACACGCGCCAGCCGCGGCGACTGGCCGCCTCGTTGGGTCGAATCCGGCACTCCTGACTGCTCGTCAATTCCCGCTGTCACGCCCCCCCCGAGCAACTGTGAAGGCCCGCCCACACCCTCGTTGTCGGCGTCACCGGATGCCTCTTCAGCTTCCGGCAGTCTTGAGATCACCGCGTGGTGTCCGGCGAGTTCTGATCGTAGCTTCGCTGTCATGGGCATACACATCCCGCGATCACGACGGATGCCCGAGTCCGCGATGCCTCGCGAGCAGCCCGCAAACCCACGTCAACACGTCAGTGGACAGGCAGCTACGTCACCGTTGGGCAGCGACCACTTTCACCAGTTGGCGCTTGCGCGGTTTGCGCTTCTCCCCAACCGACGGACATGGGCACCCCTCGTTGAACGCGCGTTCTGTCTCGCCCCAGAAGTCCGGACCACGGCTCCCCCGAACGCCGCCCGGCGGCGACAACGGGTGCCACTCCCACGCAGGCAGAGGTCCCCAAAGGCCAGCCAGGTCAACCACAAGGCGGTGTGCCCCGTAGTGCAGCACCGCACCCCCGAACCGATCACATCCTTTGCGTTGCGTCGCACTTGTGTCGCCGTTACTCCTCCTCACCATTCCCTGCGCCACCTACTGGTCCTCTCTCTCTGGCTTCACCATTCCGAGAAGCCTCACCGTCACCTTCGGGTCGGTTGGGAGGTCGGTGAGGATATCGATGGGCAGGTCCAGACTGCGTTCCCTTTCCTCGACGCACTTAACGCTAATGGTGATCGGGTGGGAGGTCGCGAACCTGTCCCCGTCATAGTGCCCTGACGGTCTCGGTACCTGTGTGGATCGCTCGAATGCGGAATCTGCGCTGGTAGGGCGACCAAACGCGCAACGCTTTGCTAACTGTCTCGCCCGGTCGCAGGATGTCCACGGAGATGGCGTCCGGCGTGGCGAGGAGTTCCGGCAGCACTTGGCCGCTCACCGGTATCTCCCGCTTCGGCTCAACCGGGTCGTTCGTCCACAACACCAGCTTCGTGAAGAATCGCTCGCGCGTTCGCTCTGCCACCGGTCGCACGCAGAGCACAGCGTCGCCCTCTGTTGTCGACCGAGAACTCACTCGAAGCAGCTTCCTGTCGTAGACCACCCGACGAATGGCCACTCGCAGGCCTGGCCGATGCAAAACAGTCGCCTCCGTCGCCACAACCCGATCGACGCGCATTGCCGGCATCTCGATCGCATCCGGATACTGGGACACCACGTTGACCCGTGTCGAGATGCTACTGGGTGACCCGTATCCGGCCGCGAACACTTTCAGGACGAGTTGCTGCTCACCTCGTCTTCCAGAGCTGTCATACACCAAGTTCACCGCGTGCTGTCCGAGGGGAGGTATGCGGAAGCGTTGACTACCAGCGACGGTCGTGCAGCCACACGACGTTTCCGCTTTGACGACCTGCACCGACCTGTCACTCGTGTTCCGAATCGTCACAGAGAACGGGACAGAATCAGGGGTGAACACGTCCCCCAAGTCCCCTGAGGAGGCCGCGACTACCGGGGGCGGAAGTCGCCTTTGCGCGGCCGTCCGCACACCAGCAAGGACAAGCAGCGCCATGGAGGCCACCACTGATAGGACGCCCAACACAACCCTCCGTCGGATCCGGATCATCCGTTCACTCTCCGTCAAGAAGGCAGGAAGCAGACTACCTTCCCACTGTCACTCCCGCAGGCCATTTCGAGGGGCCGCCATTCGGCCGCCCTCGCGCTCCACCACAGTCTCACAATGGATGGACCCGCAGCGCCATCGTGCGCCTTAAGGTAGAGCATCACTTCCGCCACCTTCACTGGCTCTCCCCGGTCATAGTGGTCCGAGAAATCGTCCGCCAGCCTCCAGGTTCGATGCTCAGTCCCTATGCGGATTGCGTTGCCAAACACCGCCGCGTCAAGGATGGGAGTGTAGGGTGCCTTCAACTTGGAGAATGCCCTATACGTCACCGCACTCGCAGGGATGCACACTGCCTTGAGCTGGGGCTCTTTGACCAAACGCCTGATCACAGCCGCCATAATGTCAAGTGGCTTACTCTCGGCATCCATGCCCACATCCTTGGCCCACTGGCGCAGTTCAGACACCGGAATGATGCACGTCGCGTGCCTTGCGGCAATGTAGTCCCTGTACATGTCCGCCGTCCGGTCGCTACCATTCATCAGCAGGAGGAGGCGAGCGTCCTCCAAGAGCTGGCGATGTTGCTCGGGAGTGATGGGTGTTCTGAACGTCACCCTGAGCCGCGACCACTTGCGCCGGAAAGACCGGGACTCCGATAAGGGCGTGTACGGGAGAGCCTGCCAGAGTGCCACTGCTTTGTCATGCGTCACGGGCTGAACCTGTTGGACAATGCTCGTTCCCATCGCGACTCGCACGAGAGCCGACCGGGCAAGCCCTTGGCCCTGAAACCAGATTCGCAGAAGGATGGCAAACGGCAGCGCCAGCAGAAAGACCAGGAGAACACGAGATCGGAACTTGTTCATCGCTACCCCCTTGTGGAGAAGAGAATGCAGACAGAGCGGCGAGCCCTGAAGGATGCCGCTCTGCGTGCTTCCTATGGAAGGGGCGCGCAAGTGCACTTTGCACGGCCCAAATCCACGACGCACTTCGAGTAGGTGCCTGGAGGGCAACACACTACCTCACTGTGCAAGAAGCCACAGCAGATACAACACGTACCCGCCGGGCAGCCAACGGACTGGTTGCACCCCACGCATGCCGCGTTGCTTGGCAGCGGACAGACCACAACCGCCAACAGCGCGGCAAGGCACGCCCAAAGTGATCGATGTCTTCGCAGAACCAGCATCTTCCGCCTCCCTATTCATTCCTACCTACTGAATTCATCAACCGCCCCCCGACTTCGTTCGCAGCCTCAGAAGTCAACGAGCTGACACGGCAACACCTCTCTTCTGCGCCCGGATTCGAGATCCCTGCTGCCCGTTCCCGCCGGGAAGCGGGCACTCCCGTCACGCGCGACGCAAACTCGAAGGCAGCACGGGAACCACAGCCTCATGTTGTAGCAGAGCAGGTACGTCGATCTTCCGCACGACGGCTTCGGCGCTGCGGTCGATTAGCTTGTCCAGCGCCTCGTCTGCCACTCTACGGAACCTCCGTGCACGTGAGTATAGCCCAGCAAGGCAGACAGTGAATGAGTAATATTACTCATTTTTCGCAGGAATTTCCGCTGCACCCGTCTCCGTCTCCCGCTCGCCCAGGGCCCCGAGCAGGAGATCGCACCGGTAGCTCAGGGCAACAGCCTCGGTGCGATTGGCGACGCCCAGCGTGGCCAAGAGGTGAGAGACGTGGTTCTGCACTGTGCGCACGCTGGTGCCCATCTCCTGCACCATCAGGTCGGCGGGCTGAAGTACTCGCAGCCCTGGCAGTTGACAGGGCACGCGAAACTAGGGCAGTAATGGCACGGGCTGCAGCCCTCTGCCGTAGCGCCCTGAGTCATCGACTCGAGGGTGAGGCCCGTGTCAGCGTCCTGCAGCACGACGGGGTCGGCCAACTCCGGCAGCACGCGAGCGATCACGTCTGCTATCTCTGCCGATAGCCTGTCGGCAAGCTTGTCAGTCGCCATGTTCTCGCCTCCTTTCTCGTAGAGTTCAGAGCAAGTTATCTTCCGGTTTCCGGGATGGAGTCACGGCCAAGCGCCTGGATCTGGCTGGCGAACTTGAACGTCGCGTATGCCTCGACTGCTGCCTTCAGCCCGTCGGGATCGCATACCC
>PEVN01000028.1 GCA_002779825.1 Armatimonadetes bacterium CG06_land_8_20_14_3_00_66_21
CGACGGCGCCCTGTCAATGCTTGGAGCAATCTTGTCGATTTGGGCTCACCAAGGGCGCCACCACGGACGCCCCTTACCGCCAGCCGGTTCGCTGGTGAGCAACTGGTCCATTCGCTCCGCCACTTCATCCATCCGGCCTCGGAGCCACGAGAAGCGGATCCGGTCCTGCTCCTCCCGGCGAGGGTCAAGCACCTTCCCGACAATCTCGTCCGCCATCTCACGCACTGCTCGCCGGGTGTCCTCGCGCACCCCTTCGACGGCATGCCGGAGTTGGCGGTTCTTCTCTTGCAGCCCTTCTACCAGCCCGGCAATCTGCCGGTCTCGCTCCTCCGCGCTCTCCTCGATACGCTTCGTGTGGGCGGCAAGAGACGACACCAGCGCATCCACGTCTCCCGGCTTCATGAAGAGCAGTTGCGGCGGGCTGGAGTCTTCGCCCCCTCCGTGGACGCCTTCCGGCCTGTACTCGAGCGGCGCCCGCCCAACACGGACCAACGAGTGCTCGTCCGCGCTGGCAGTCTCGCCCTCAGCCTCCGGCAGAAGTCGCGGCTCCGGCCCCTCACGACGCTCGCCCGCGAAGGTCTCAGGCGGAGCGCCCTCCATCGGGAGCGGCACGGCAGACGCGCCCGTCAGGCGCTCGCCGGCAACCGCGGGAACAACGTCGCCGTCGCCGTCACCATCGACAAAGGCCCGCACCTGTTCTTTCGTGGCCCGGTACCTGCCGCCGAACTTGTGCGCCCGCAGCCGCCCCTCCTTGACGTAGCGGCGCAACGTCCCCACAGAGACCCCAGTCAACCGGGCAATCTCCGGGAGATCGTAGAGTTCAACTTCCTCAAACAGCGTTTTCTCAGCCAAAGAAGGGACTTCCTGGTCGCGGCCGGCGAGGTCGCCGACGGGCTCGGGGCGCAATGCTACATGGTCGGCGCCTGGCTGTCAACCCGGCAGGTTGTCAATCACGCCCGCGGGTATCCGCATAGAGTGCGTCGCCGTGGCCCGGCTCAACCGCCCAGAAGAGGTAGTCGTCCTCGCCCACGCGACACGCCAGCATCACGCGGGTCATCACCTTGCCGGTTGGGAAATCGACTGCGGCGAGCACATAACCACAGTCCGTCGGATGCGTTGAGGGCCGGGGCGCTCCCGCCTGCTGCCCAAGAGCTATGGTACGCCATGTGCAACTGCCGCGAGGCCTCCTCTCGGATCAGCGCCACAACATGGTCTCGGGAGCCGCGGGCACTCGACCGAAACGGCCGGCCCAGCAGCTGTGCCCGGCTCTCCTCGGCCGCGTCCTGCAACTGCCCGATGAGCAGGGCTCGCACCCGCCAGTCGCCCAGGAAACACAACTCGCTGAAGGCTTCCTCCCGGAGTTCCGGTGGCCCCGAGTGAATGGCAGCCAGCAGTCCCGGCACGGCGAGGTCGTAGCAGTTCGCGTGGATAAGGTGATTGAGGCAACTGCGGAACGCCTGGACGTCTCCTCGCTCGGCGATGAGGGGGAGTGCCTGACTGGCGCCCTTCAGATGCAGGAAGAAGTCGACCGCGTCCCAGGAGGTCTCCGAAACCAAATCGATCATCGGCCCGATGGCGTCCTCGGGATCTATCGACCAGAAGACGCCCAGACTGGTGCGCCGCACCTCCGGGTCCGGGTGGTACGCCAGGGTCTCCAGCACGCCGATGGCGAGTGTTCGAGGCAGGAACTCCAGCGCCCTCACTGCCGACAAGCGAAAGCCCGGCTCGCAGGGGGGGTCCTGAAGTACAGCCGCAAGGAAGTCGCGGGCCCGCTCTGGGATGAGGTTGCAGGCCTGCGCGAAGCCCTTGGTGGACACCAGGACTCGGAGCCACTCCTCTCGCCGCAAGCTCTTGGCCTGTTCCCGCAACGCGAAGGTGTCCGCGGGGGAGACGTACGGACAACCTTCTGTTCCGAGCATCCAGAGGCGATAGGAGCCCTCGGTGAGGCGCACGAATAGCCATCGACGTCGGCGCCGAATGTAGGTAGCGTTGGGGAAGTGGATGTCTATGTCCACCGTTGCCACCGCTCCCCGGCCGGTCACCTGGAACTGGATCCCGGCACTAGCCCCTTCGAGCTGAGCGTCAACGGCCTCCGCCGCGTTCGCCCTGAACGCAGTCGCAACCTCCTCGGCCGAGCCGTCCACGACCTGTCGGATGACTCCGAACGACTCCCAAAGCCTGCCTGCGCCGGGCAGCTCGACCTGCTCCGGCGCGGCCGACTGGGGGAAGGACGTAGCCGCCCCGAGCGCGGGGAGAGAGGACAGCAACGCGCGCAACTCGCGCGCTGCGCCGGCGGGGTCGCTTGCGGTCAACGCCGGATGGGCTTGAGGCTCTATGGTTAGCACTCCTTCCACAGGTGTGTCGCGTGTTCTCGGCTGGACGCCCCAGCACCCGCCGAGATTGCGGGCTATTCTATACTCGCGAAGGTTAGGAATACACCGAAGTGGAAGTTCGCAGAACTTCACCCGCGGGCGTGTGGTGAGCACCCAACACACTGCTGTGCACGCAGAGGCGTCGAACTTGTGCAATAGCTTCGGTGTATTCCTAACCTTCGCGAGTATATCACACTACCGGGGGCAGGGATGAGTTGAGTCTCCCGGCGGAGAAGGGGTGGAGCAGTGGCACACAGAATAAGGTCGCCCAAGCAGCCGCGTCGAGTCTGTCGCGTTCACGACCATGCCCCTTCCTCCCACATGCAGCCCCGCATACCCGCAGCGAGCGATTCCCTGGCTGCTGCTCGCAGCCGCGGTGCTTGGCCCCACCACGCCAAACAACGCTGCCGAGAGCCGGCCCTTCGAGTGGGTTCAGCCGGGCAACTACCTCTGGTACTACCGGTCCCCGCTCGACGACACCCTCCAGCCCTACCACGTCTACATCCCGCGCGACTTCGACCCCCAGCAGCCCCACCCCGTGGTGGTCTTTCTGCACGGTTTCGGCGGCCGGACGGGGACGGCCGCGCCGGATGCCTGGCGGCAGAACTGGGCGGATGGCAGCGGGTGGCTCCTCGTGACCGCCGATGGTCGCGGCAACCAGAACTGGGATTCCATCGGCGAGGACGACCTGTATTTGCTCTTGGAGGATCTACACCGAACGACCCCGTACCACGCCGCACTGAAGGTGGATCCCCGGCGGCTCTACCTGGAAGGTGGCTCCATGGGCGGACACGGCGGCTATCGTGAGGCGTTCCGGTACCCCGACCGATTCGCTGCGACGGCTCCGGCTGCGGGCTGGACAACGTACCGAGAGTTCTACGACCACTTCTATGACCGCACAGGTTCGCCCAGGATGCCCGACTACGTAGACCCCGCTCGCCAGGCCGTTCTCGAGACTGCCTCCTCTTTCTGGCAGACAGGGAACGCCCGGCACATGTGGACCTACCTCGTTTACGATACCAACGACGGCGTAAACCCGCCGGTCAACGCGGAAGAGGTGCTGAAGAAACTGCGCGCAATCGGCAGCGATCGGTTCGCAACTCGAGTGGGCGAATCGGGGCATGTCGGGAGCTACTCCGCCGCCGCGAACTACCACTTCTTCTCAACCAAGCAGTCGGAGACGCGCCCACCCGACGTGTTCTACACAACCAACGACCTGCGCTACAACCGAAGCTACTGGGTGACCCTCGACCGCCTGTGCCTGACGCGGACGTGGGGGGCTGTGGATGCCTCCGTGGTGTCCGGCCGCGAGCTCCAGCGCGTCAAGGTCAAAACCGACAACGTGCTGGGGTTCACCCTTGACCTGTCCCGCGCGCCCGTGGACCTGCGCCGGCCCGTCTATGTCCAGGTCGACAACGGCGGAGCCCGCCCCGTCACCGGCGACAAGCCCATTTCGTTCCGCGCCTGGCTCGACGACAACCACGAGATCACCAACTGGCGCCAGACCGGGCCCGAGCGCGCACCCTCGCCGGCCGGGCCGAGGAAGTGCCCGGCACTGGGCGGTCCTCTCGCGGAGGCGTTCCGGACTCCGTTCACTGTGATCTACGGCACCCGCGGCGGCACGCTGGGAGCCACTCCGGACAACCGCGACTGGGTGGCCGCCGAGCAATTTGCCGCCGAATGGAATGCCTGGATGGTCCTCCAGTGGAGCGGGGGGGCAACCCCGCCGGCGGACCGGCGTGACGACTGGTGGGTCCCCCCCTACCCGTTCGCCAACGGCCCGCTCATCCCCGCCAGCCAACCCATCCTGCGCCCCTTCCCCGACACCGCCTTCGGGCTAAGCTCGCTGCCGGCTGACAGGAACCTCATTCTGTTCGGCGATCCCTCGACAAACTGGGTCGTCCGCCAGTTCGCGCCGGCGCTGCCTCTGGAGCTATCACCGCCGAACCTCCCACCCGGGATTCGCGTGGGCAGCCGGCTCTACACCGGCGACAACGTCAACTACTTCTTCCTCGCCCCCAACCCACACAACCCGGAACGCTACGTCGTCGTCGCGCGCGGCTACCTCTCCAGCCGAGTGGACCCGTCGCGGTACGGCGCGGGGAACGTCGGCAAGGACTTGGAGGCGCTGCCCTTCTACTGGCCAGACTACGTCGTGTGGGATAGCCGGCTCAAGCCGTCTGAGGCCAAGCAGAACCCGTTCGTCTACCTGCCGGAAGCGTTCCTGGACGCCGGCTACTTCGCCGACGACTGGCAGCTCGACACTACGCCGCCGCGGACGAAGGTCAAAGTCGAGCGGCTACCGGCAGGCGACGACTTGCCGGAGGGCGGCTGGAAGGTGAGTCTGTCCGCCCGCGACGCTCCTGGCGGGTTCGGCGTCGCCGGTATCGAGCGAAGTTTGGACCATGGTCCCTGGCGGCCCTGCGACACAGAGCTGCTCGTGGCGGGCGGGCGAGCACGAACGCTCTCCTTGCGCGCCACGGACAAGTGCGGGCAGTTCGTGTATGATCATGGCGTCTCGCCAAGCGTCGGCCGACCCGCGCCGGGGAACGTCGAAGCACCCCGAGTTTTCCAGCTCCTACGCGAGCCGTAGACTGCCACGTCCGCCAAGAGCTGAGCCGGACCTAACACGCAGAGGACCTCCGCGCATGACTATTCACAGAAGCCTGTCCCTGACTGCCCGTCTGCTGCCGCTGCTTGCGCTAGGCGGCGCGACTCCCTCGCCAGCGGAACCCCTGGCGGTTCCCGGCGCTACGCTGACCCTTCGCGCGAAGGGCAAAGCGTCGGTCGTCGAGCGACGGATTGTCCGACTGCTGGACGGCGAGTTTGAGTTGCAGTGGGAGGGCGTCAGCCAGCGGCTTGACCCCAACTCGCTCCAGCTTCGCTTTCCCGACAAGCCGGTCACGGTGCTCGACCAACGCTTCGAGTCCGGGCAGACCAGCCGGGATGCCCTGATGAGGCAGTGCGTGGGTGAGCGCGTCCAGCTTGTCCAGCGAGCCGGCACCGGCAATGAGACGCAGCGCCTCGCCGGCACGGTGCTCAGCGTCGAAGGCGGGCGTCCAGCGGCGCTTCAGTTGGACACCGGGGAGGTGCTTCTCAACCCGGGCGGCGAGGTGCTGCTCCCGCCGCTTCCGGAGGCCGTGACGCTCACCCCACGCGTCGTCTGGCGACTGCGCCCCCCGGGGAAGGGCGCCGCCCGGGCGGAACTGACATACCTCACGGACGGGCTCGACTGGAGTGCCAACTACGTGCTCACTCTCTCGGCCGATCTCAGAGAAGCAGAGATCACCGGCTGGGTCACACTCACCAACGGCACCGGCATCACCTTCTCCGACGCACAGCTCCGGCTGGAGTCTGTCGAGACGCGGAAGGTTGAGTCTCTCCAGCCTGTCACAGAAACAGAGGTGGTCGAGTACCCGTTGGTCGGGCTAACGCAGCCCCTGACGTTGGCCGCCGACGAACCCCTTCGGGTCCCGCTGCTGTCTCCCCGAGTCGTCCCGCTGGAGCGGGTGTACCTGTTCGACCCGTTGGGCGCCACCCCCGCGGGCCCCACTCCCCCGCAGAAGCTGAAGAGCGTCGTGCGCCTGCGCAACGCGGACTGGGCGGGTCTGGGGGTCAGCCTCCCGGCGGGCAGCGGCATGATTTACCAGGAGACAGACCGAGGGACCAAAGTGGTGAGCGACCGCGGCATCCCCGGGGTCGGCGCCGACAAGGACCTGGAGATCGTGCTCGGCGATGTCGGCAACCTCGAGGGCACGCGCAAGCAGACCGCCTTTCGGGAGGTCGCGGAGCGCACGCAGGAGCAGGACATCGAGATCCAGTTCAACAACAAGACAGGCGAGTGGGTGGAAGCTGTCGCCGTCGAGCACCCTTGGCCTCAGTGGGAGATCCTCGAAGCTAGCCACTTCTACACAACCCGCGCCGACAAGGCCCTGGAGTTCCCCGTCATGTGCGCCCCCAAAGCGATCACCACCGTGACATACCGGGTGCGAATGAAGTACTGAGCGCAGACGGCTGGTTTGCTGTCTCCCGCCCAATGGTCTCCCTCCCCTCCGTCGGATCCGCACTCCTCCTTCGCCGGAGCGGTCCTGCTTGGTCCGCCGCTTTCCGCAGCCCTCACTGCTGCATTTCGCGTGACTTCAGGACTCGTCCGCGTTACATTAGAGGAACGACGCCGCGATCCCAAACACACTGCGGCCAGCCGGCGGAGGCCAACCATGCACCCGTTCGTCCAATCAGTCGTGACGATCAAGGACCGATTCACCACCTTTGCAGCCGGGAGCCTGCCGCCTTGGGTCGCGGCGCTGGCGACGTTTGCGGCTGTCGTGGCCGTACACCTCGTGGTGGCGCGGATCCGGGTCAGAAGGGCCGGCGACTGGCGCGCGATCCACGAGACCCGGGTCGAAGTCGAGGACAAGCAGCCTCCCCCGGCGCCCCGTACCGGGCACCGTCCATCCAGAGACCCCCTTAGCCGGCGACTATTCGCGCTCTGACCTCCACGCAAGGACGCCACCCCGCTGTCACGCTCGGGGCCGGATCGGCCAAGGGACAGCCGGTCTGCCGCTTGACAACCGGCGCGTCACCCCGTAGAATCACCCTACCAGAATCGATGCCGACTTCGGCAGCTTCTCCTCTCGGAGTCCTGGCCGAACGGGGGCTCCGCCACGGCGACAAGGTGGAGCCCTGGCAAGAGGTCAGTGGAAGGACGGATTGCGCATGTCTAACATAGCAGGCCAGTTGGATGATCTGCGGAAGGAGTTCAGCCGACTACAGACGGCATTCGGGTCGGCCGATCTGCGGTTCGGCGTGGTGCGCCAGCTCTTTGCGATCCTCAACTCCACATTCGACGAAGAGGAGATCCTCGCGAAGGCCTTGGCGATCATTGAGAAGGCCATCGGTGTCGAAGCCGGCTCGATGCTGCTCTTCGACCCGGCGGATGGCAAGCTCTACTTCGCCGCCGCCACCGGCCCCAAAGCAGAAGAAGTCAAGGAGTTCCGAATTGACCCGGGTCTCGGCGTGTCGGGGTGGTGCTTCCGGCAGAACCAGCCGGTAGCCGTGTCGGACGTAGCCAGCGACCCCCGGTTCTACCGCCAGATCAGCAAGTCACTCGGCTTTGAGACCCGGTGCCTGCTCTGTGCGCCCATCCGAGTGGCCGGAGAGGCTGTTGGCGTACTGGAACTGGTCAACAAGCAGGACGGCGATGAGTTCCACACGGACGATACCGAACTGGTGTCCACGGTCGGCATTCTCGTCGGGCAACTGCTCGACAATGCGCGGCGCCTCAATGCGTCGGCAGCTACGAAGTAGCCCTGTGCCCGCATCCCCACGGTGGTGACCCCATGCTGAACATTGATGAAGTGCTGCGCACGCTGGCCCAACGCAAGGGATCGGACTTGCACCTCAAGGTCGGCCGGCCGCCGCTGTTCCGCATCGGCGGCAAGATGGTGCCCACGGAGTTCGAGCCGCTCAGCGAGGAAGACTTGAAGACCGCGGTCTACTCGATGATGAACGAGTCCCAGATTCAGCAGTTCGAGCTGCACCGAGAACTGGACATGTCGTACACCCTCGAGCGGGTGGCGCGCTTCCGCGTGAACGTGTTCCAGCAGCGAGGGCAGATGGGCGCAGTGATGCGAATCGTCCCGTTGCGCGTGCCCTCTCTGGACGATCTGCGCTTGCCCGCCGTGCTCAAAGACATCGCCTCCAAGCCCCAGGGACTCATCCTGGTGACAGGGCCGACGGGGAGCGGCAAGTCGACCACGCTGGCGGGCATGATCCAGCACATCAATCTCAATCGCCAGTGCCACGTCATGACCGTCGAGGACCCCATCGAGTTCTCCTATACCGACGAGAACTCGGTCATCAACCAGCGAGAGCTGGGGTTGGACACAGAGTCCTTCGGCGAGGCACTCAAGCACGTCCTGCGTCAGGACCCGGACGTGATTCTGGTCGGCGAGATGCGCGACCTGGTCACCATCTCTACCGCCATAACCGCCGCGGAGACGGGGCATCTCGTCTTCTCGACCCTGCACACCATCGATTCGACGCAGTCGGTCGACCGCATCATCGACTCGTTCCCGTCAGAGCAACAGCAGCAGATCCGGCTGCAGCTCTCCATGTGTCTGCAGGCCGTGATCTCCCAGCGCCTTGTCCGGCGAGCCGACGGTACCGGCCGCCTGCCTGCCATGGAGATCATGATCAACTCGCCCACCGTGCGGAAGTTCATCGAAGAGGGCAAGACGGGCAGCATCCACAAGACCATAGAGCAATCGGTCACCCACTACCGGATGCAGACCCTCAATCAGGCGCTCGTGGCGCTCTGCAAGCAGGGATACGTCTCCTTCGACGACGCGCTGGCGGCCAGCAACAACCCCGACGAGTTCAAGCTCAACTACCGCGGCATCTTCTCCAGCGGCGCCGCCGCCGGCGGGCAGTCAACGCAGAGGAAAACGTCCTGAGGCAAGCGCGGGCCGTCCTCAATCTGCAATCCGGAGTCCCTCACCCCCACCATTCCGGCACGAACACCACACCCTTGTTCGCGGCCGCCAGACTCGACTTGGTCGCGACGCCGACGAACACGAGTCTCAGTGTGCCTTCCTCCGGCACGGCCGCGCGAACGGTCACGAACTCCGCCCTGGGCAACGCGCCACTGGCGAGGCGGGCCACCGCCTTGGCGCGCGTCAGTACCTGGTCACGCGCCTTGCCTTGGTGATCAGAGGTCGGCGACTGGAAGGTAACGATAAGGGAGCCGGCCGCCGGATCAAACGTGGCGCTGTAGAGGGCGAAGCCGTGCTGCTCCCGCGCAGCCAACTCCAGTCGAAGGTTTGCCAGGAGATCGCTCTCGGTCTGCGTCCATTGGGCATCCGCCAGGGCATCGGCCGTAATCGCCCGCGGAGGCTCGGCGCCGCGGGCCTGCGCTTGCTTGACCGTCCCGGCGCGAGGGCGTGGCGGCGGCGATGGTCGGGTCATCTGCCCGAGCAGATACGTGCCAACGATCAGGGCCAGCCCGGCGACAGCCGTCAGGCCCAGCGGCAGTAGTCGCCCCGGTAGCGGCGGATCGGTGGCCCTCGCCTCCCAGACAGCCGGTTCGCTGGCGGGGTCGGCTGGGGCTCCCTCACCGAGGTCACGGCGCGCCAACACGCGGGACAGCTTCTGCTGGTAGCTCGTGTTCTCCGGGGCCAGCCCGATGGCCTCCCGGTACCAGTACTGGGCTTCACCCAGTTCGCCCGTGTCGGCGTGGATGTCACCCAGCAACGCGTGCGTGTCCGGGTCTGCGGGGTGGCTTCGCAGAGTCTCCATCGCCCGGCTGGCCGCCTCGCGGAACCGGCGCCGCATCCGGAGCAGGTTCGCCGCGGCGAGAGCAAGCTCCCTCTCGCGGTCGTCGTCGCTCTGCTCTCCAAGGGCAGGCTCTGGTGTAGCGGGCGTGGACGACTCTACGTCCGCGTCCACCGACGCCGGCGGCGCCCCTCCGCATCGCGAGCAGGCGCCAGTCTCCGGGTCCAGCCTCGCGCCGCAATGGCAGCAGTCGCTCATCAGGAGATCGTCCACCTGTGTGTGAGTGGTCATCGGACCGCTGTCACCGATCCGTCCATGGCGCTGACGTACACCGTTCCGTCGTGAACCACTGGAGTGGACATCACCCAGAGCCGGGGCGTGACTTGGTACTGGTAGAGGACGCCGCCGGAGGAGGTGTCAAGGCACGACAGCAGACCGCGGTCCGACACCCCGAATAGGCGGTCGCCCCCCGAGGCGATGGTCGTCGGGCGGAACCCCGTCTCCACTTCAGTCTCCCACACCTGCTCGCCCGTCAGCGTCCACTTGGCGACGCCCTTCGTCTTCCGGAGGAGTACGCCGCTTCCGTCCGGCAGCAGCGACACGCCACCGACGGACGCGCCCGGGGCCAGCCGCTGGCCGGTCTTCGCGTCGATCACGGAGAGCAGGTACCCGCGGTCGGGAATGAACACCTTGCCGCCGGCCGCCACGGGGCCACAGTCGGCCGGGCTGTAGTACCGGGCTGCAGGCTTTGTGGCGCTGGCCTCGCCTTTGCATTTCCACAGCAGCGCGCCAGTTTCGGCGCGGACCGCGTACACGTACTGATCCCAGGCGCCGAAGTAGACCACACCCTCGGCAAGGAACGGCTTGCTCTCGATCCCATAGGTCGGTTCCCGGCAGACCCACTTCACCGCGCCGGTGCGCGCAGACAGGCAGTAGAACTTGCCGCTGTTGCTGCCGAAGAAGACCAGCCCGCGCTCGCCGACCGGCGAGCTGTAAACGGGACTGCCGATCTGCTGGCGCCACACTTCCTTGCCTTCCGCGCTAACCGTGTAGACGACACCGTCGCCGGAGCCGAAGCAGACCCCGGACTCGGTCTGGCACGGGTCGGTGAGGATCTCCCCGCCCGCCGCGAACGCCCACTGAATCTTGCCGGTGGTGGTCTCGAGGCAGTACAGCTTGCCGTCGTCTGCGCCGACGTACAGCCGGTCGCCCGTCACCAGCGGCGTGCTCTTCGAAGAGCCGTCAAGGAACGTCCGCCAGCGCACGCGCGGCTGCGAGGCGGGAACGTATACGAACGTGCTGCGGCCGAAGATCTCGCCGGTCTCGGTCTTGAAGCCAATGCGAAGGCGGTGCGCTCCAGGCGTGAGTTTCTCAGCGGGGATCGTCCCGACTGCCCTGCGGCCAGTCAACGTAAGGTCGAGGAACGTCTTGCCATCGACGGCCACCTGCGCCGCCACCAACCGGTGCGGCGAGTCGGCAAGGGCGGCTTCGACTCGGCAGTTGGTGGGGACGACGTCCGTGCCCTCGGCCGGCAAAGTGATCGTCACCACCGGCACCAGCGGCCGGGGGGGGATCTCTTTGGTCAGCAGTTCAGTAGTCGCTTCGGGCTCTGCCGCCACGCGGTAGGCCACGTAGAGCTTGCCGTCGCGGAGGATGACGATGGCGTACCCGGGGATCTTGCCGAAGGTGGACCCACCCATGAGGCCGTCGAACGGGCCCGGCTTGAACCTCGCCGCGCCGTGCGAGTGCCCCGCCAGGAAGAGCACGACATTGTGGCCGGCAAACCGGTCGAGCAGTCGGTCGTAGTCAAACTCACAGGCGAACTCGCTTCCCGGAATCGGGTGGTGCATGAACACAAAGAGCGGCGTCGCCGCGCGCACCGTGGCGAGGTCCCGGTCCAGCCACAGCAGCACCTCTCTGCCGATAGAGGAGCGCGGGTCCTGCGGGGTCGCCGTGTCGATGCCGACGAAGTGGCAGCCGCCGTAGTCGAACGAGTACGGGTCCGAACCGTGCAGCTCGCGGATGTGCTGGCGTAGGGCGGTCCAGGTGTTGTCGTGGTTGCCGGTCTGGTGGTAGACGGGGAACGGGGCGCCCTGCCAGGCAGAGAGGTACTGTTGCCAGCCGTCCATACCGAACTCCGTCATGTCTCCCGTCGAGATCGCGAAGCTCGGCCGGTCGGACTCGATACCGAACGGAGCCAGCCGGACGGCTCCGAGCTGGGTCACTTGGCGGATGACCTCTGCAGAGGTCGCATCGTGGGGGAAGTGCTCATCGGTCAGATGCACGAAGGTGAAGTTGCCGACTTGCGCGGCGACGGGCCGGGCACACAGTGCAACGACGAGTGCGCCGGCAAGGACTGGCAGGCAGGAAGGTGAACTGAGCGTCTTCGTTCTCAACGGGTCTCCATTCGTCCGGTCAGGCCCGCCTACCGGACTCGCCCCAACCTCGCTATTCTTCCCCGAGTTCGTCCGGTCGGCAAGCACGCGGCAAGCGCCTTGCACGAGCGGCAACCGATCCTCGCAGCCCGGTTGGCCGCACGCCCCGCTCGAGGCCGGTGACACCGAATGCAACCCCCTCGCCACCTCACGCGCGCCGAACAGACACTGTGGAACCGGGCAGGTGAGCGCCAACTACGCCTCGTACCCTCGCAGCGTCTGCAGATCGAGGTTCCCAAGAGCGTTTGTCCCGGCGCCATCGGCGGCAAGTGCGCCACCAACGACGGGAAGCACTGTCCGCACTTCTACCGGGTGGCACGCGCTGGCACGGTCCTCTGCTCCTTCCCCGAAGCCGTGCCTCTCCCCCTCCGCATGGAGCGACCGGACAACCCGGCCTTTGGCGAGAACCCCCCGGCGGTTTCCGAAGTCACTTCGACCACCCTCGCCGTCGAAGTGAACGATTTCAACTCGGTGGACTGGACCCCGCCCGAGTGTCCGCTACTGGGCAGGAAGCAGTGTGTGAGCCCGGTGCAGAAACCCACTCGTGTGTGCGCGCATTTCCTCGGAACCTTCGCCGGCGACAACGTGGTCTGCGGCTACCCGGCCGACGTGGCGGAATGGAGCTGAGGCGACCGCCATGGCCCCCCGGATGAACCGTTCTGTGCCAACCAGACTCGTCACGGCACTGACGGTCTGTTTGGCGCCGCTGGCGATCGTGACGACGCCGCGTGCATCGGCGGCCGAGGACGCGCCGCCGGAGAAGTACGACGTAGTGCTCCTACGGCCCCGCAGCTTCCTCGCCGCGAAGGCTTCGCGGGCCGACGATGCGCACACCTACCTGGGGATCGCGCGCGGCGTTGCCGGAGCGGCAGGGCTGAAACACCACACGCTGGACGACGAGGACGTGCTGAAGGCGGGCCTCCCGCGGGATGAGTTCCTCTTCTGCGCCTACAGCCCGGACCTGCAGGGCGACATCCTGGCGAAGATCGGCGAGTTCCTCGACGCTGGCGGGCACGCCCTTTTCTGCTACTACCTGCCCGACCCGGTCCGAGCGCGACTGGGCGTCGGTGAGGCAGTCTACACTGCTGCCGGGACGGAGAAACGGTTTGCGTTCGTGCATCCCACGGCTGCTGCTCCCAAGGGGATTCCCGCGAGTGTAGACCAGAGCAGTTGGAATGCCTACGTGCTTGCCGCCGTCGGCGCCAAAGCGCGGGTAGCGGCCGACTGGGTGGCCGCAGACGGGAAGACTACCACCGACCCGGCGCTGGTCATGACGGACGAAGCCGCGTGGTTCGGGCACGTCTTCACCCGCGGCGACACCGAAGCGAAGGCGCAGTTCCTCCTCTCTGTCATCGGTGCATACGACCCAACGATCTGGAGCCGAGCGTTGCCGAGAGTGCTGGCGCAACTGTGCCGGTTCCGGTTTGCCGCAACGCCGGCAGAGCTGGTCGCGTTCGCGGAGCGCCAGCGGCCGTCGCTGGCCGCCCGGCTGGTCGCCGATGAGATCCTCGGACTACAGAGCCGAGCGGTGGATGGCGCGGAACCATGGCGCGCATTCGCCCGGCTCACCCGGCTGCGCCAGCGCACGAAGAACGTCTATCTCCGCGGCTTCCCCTCTCGACCGGACCGGCTCCGCGGCGTCTGGGTCGTCAGCCCGAACGGCATCGGTGACTGGGGCTGGGAGCAGACTGCGCGGCGTGCCAAGGGTCTGGGGCTGGACGCGCTGTTCGTGCGCATCGAGTGGGCCGGCCAGGCGCACTACCACAGCGAGGTGCTGCCAATGGCCCCCGGGGCGGATGAAGACCCGCTCCGCGACGCCGTCGCCGCCTGCCACCGGCACGGGTTGCAGATTCACGCTTGGTTCATCAACCACAACTGGCGGACCCCTCCGAAAGCAATCATCGACAAGCTATCGGCAGAGAAGCGCTGGCAGTTCGGCCCCGACGGGAAAGACCGCGTCAACGAAGGTGGGCAGTTGGCGTACTGGCTCAATCCCGCTCACCCCGACAATGTCAAGCTACAGGCCGACATGATGGCGGAGGTCGCGCGGAACTACGCCGTCGACGGCGTCCACTTCGACTACATTCGCTACGAGAACTACACCGGCTCGTACGGCGAGTTGGACCGATCCCTGTTCGCGCAATCCCTCGGCCGGCAAGTGCCGGAATGGCCCAAGGACGTGCTGCCCAAGGGCGACTTCCACGAGCAGTTCTGCGATTGGCGCTGCGAGCAGGTGAGCAACGTCGTCCGTGCCGCGTCGGCAGCGGTCCGCGCCGCCAACCCCAGGTGCCAGTTGTCTGCCGCCGTGTACGCGTCGTGGCCGGCGCACCGGAAGCTGGTCGGGCAAGACTGGGCGCGCTGGTTGCGCGAAGGCTGGCTCGACTTCGTCTGCCCGATGACGTACGATGCCCCCAGTTACTACGACCGGCACGTCGACCACGTGAAACGCCAGCGCGAAGCCGCCGCCAACAAGCCGCTGTTCGTCGGACTTGGCGCCTGGCTGCACCCCGACGCCGTCACCATCGCGGAGCAGGTCTACCAGGACCGGCAGGAAGGCGCCGATGGTTTCCTTCTGTTCAGCCTGGATGAACGCCTGGCGACGGAAGTACTGCCAGACTTGCGGCGGGGTGTGTTCGCCGCGCCGTAGCCCGACACGAGCAATCACATTCCTGGAGGAGCCGCCATGCTCGCAGCAGTTCTCGAGGGCGTCCGACAGCAAATCCTCAAGCAGGTCCCTCTTCCCCAACCCGGCCCGACGGATGTGGTCATGCAGGTGAAAGCCTGCGGCATCTGCCAGACCGACTACAAGGCGTACACCGGCGACCGGATGAACTGGGAGCCGCCGATGATCTGCGGGCACGAAGCCTCAGGGATCGTCGCGGCCATCGGCGCCGGCGTGGCCGAGTTCGCCGAAGGTGACGAAGTGGTGATGTCGCCGGCTGTTTCCTGCGGGCTGTGCGAACCATGCCGGCTCGGCCGGACGCACTACTGCGCAGATGGCGCCGTGATCGGCGGTGACGGGTTCGACACCGTGCTGCCCGGCGCGTTCGCAGAATACGTGCGCGTGCCCGTCCGCGCCGTGTTCCGCAAGCCAAAGAACGTCTCGTTCGCGGCGGCGGCACTGACAGAGCCGCTGGGCGGCTGCTGGAAGGGGCTCATCAAGTACGTCAACCTGCGGCTCGGGGAGGACTTCGTCGTTGTGGGCGCCGGCGGGATGGGCATGCTGCTTATTCTGCTGGCCAAGGCCGCGGGCGCGGGGAAGATCCTCGCCCTCGACGTTGCCGACCTGCCGCTCCAGCGCGCCAGGGAGTGCGGCGCCACCCACCTCCTCAACCTGCGGGAGTGCGACGGAAAGGAAGCCGTTTACGACATTCTGCCGAAAGGGCCCGACGTCGTTTTCGAGGCTGCCGGGCCGCTGGAGGCTGCCCAACTCGCCTACGACCTCTGCCGCCGCGGCACGAAGCTGAACGTCTTCGGCGTCACCACGCCCGGCGACATCCACCTGCGCCCGGGCGAGTACCACTTCCTCGAGATCGAGACTACCGCGTCCTTCTCCGTCAGCACCGAAGCCATGCAGCGCTCGCTGGAGCTGCAAGAGAAAGGGCTGATCGACACGGAGAAGATCATCACCCATCGGTTCCCGCTGGAGCAGCTCGACGAGGCGTACGCGATGATGGCGCGACCGGATCGGGTGAAGGTGATGATCGAGGTGGCGTAGCAGGGCAACGGCAAACGTCTCGCGCTGGGCGCAACCCTGCTATGCTGGCCGTACCGAAGGAACGAAGAGGTCACCGAGATGAGCACAGCCACCGTCACCGTCGATAGCGTGTTGGAACTGCTCCGGCAGCTTCCGCCGCGAGACCAGCTTCGAGTTGTTGCCCGGGCAGCCCCCGAGGTGGCGCGGCCGACGCCGTCCGGGCGTACGCCGCTCAGATCCCTCCGTGGGCTGTGCGCAGACCTGGGTCCCGCGCCTTCAGCCGAGGCGATCGACGAGGCGCGTCGCGAGGCATGGGCGAACTTCCCTCGCGAGGATATCTGATGCTGGCCGCCATCGCTGATCCGCACGGGGTCGTCTGGTACGTGTTCGACGACAAGCGCCTGTCGGCCCCTGCGCGGCAACAGGTGGAAGACGCGGCAGCCCGCGGCGACCCCGTCGGGGTATCGGCGATGACACTGGCCGAGCTCGTATACCTCGTCGAGAAGGGACGGGTCCCGCAGCAGGCGCTCCAGCGAGTACTCGACGCCACCGAAGCGTCGGACAACGTGCTGACGATCATCTCCTTCGATAGGTGTGTCGCCCAAGCAATGACGTTGATTCCCCGCGCCGCCATCTTCGAACTCCCGGACCGGATCATCGCCGCTGCTGCTCTCTACCTCGGCGTGCCACTCATCACCCGCGACTTGCAGATCCGCGCCGCAGGTCTCCCCACGATCTGATAGCGGGTCAGGGCTGAGCGCCCGGCCGGAACTCCTTCGGCACCTCCACCCCGGCTTCGCTGTGCCACGTGCACTGAGGGGCGTCGTACTCGGGCAGCGCTGACTCCGGAAGCAGTTCGTCCCTGGTGTGCGGGCAGTAGGGACCGGGGCGGTAGCCGGAGAGGCTGCAGACGGGGCGACGGGCGACGCCGGGCGGCCGACGCCACGGTTCGGGCTCCGGGCGATTGCGGTAGAGGTGGTACATGATTCGGGCAAACAGCGGCCCGGCGCCGGTGATGCCGGAGACGCCCTCCATCTCCGAGCCATCGAAGTTGCCGACCCACACCGCCACAGTGTAGTCGCGCGCATACCCGAGGGTCCAGTTGTCGCGGTGCCCGGAGGAGGTGCCCGTCTTCGCGGCGCAGGGGAAAGGCAGGTTGAGGGCTGAGCGCGGTCCGAAGGATAGAATGCGGGCGTTGTGGTCAGACAGGACGTCGGTGAGCAGATAGCTCGTGACCGGCTCGCAGACACGCGTCCGGGGGCGAGCGGCGCCAGCCGACTTCCCATTCACCTCCAGCGTCTCGACCGGCTCCCGCAGTTCGCCGCCATTGGCCAGCGCCATGTAGGCGCGCGCCTGTTCGTAGAGCTTGACCTCGCCCCCACCCAGCACGACGCCAAGCCCGTAGTAGTCTGCACTGCGGTCCAGCGAGCGGTAGCCGAACCGGTGGAGTTGCCCTAAGACCTCCTGCACGCCCAGCCGCGAAGCCACGTGACACGCCGGAACGTTGAACGAGTTCGCCAACGCCATTCGGAGCAGCACCGGCCCGTGGAACGTGTTCGAGTAGTTCTCCGGTGCATACTCTTGCCCAGGGGCCATCGGGTACGCCGTCGGGACGTCGGGCAACACCGTCGCTGGCGTGAAGCCGTGCTCCAACGCCAGCGCGTAGACGAAGGGCTTCAGGCTGGAGCCAGGTTGGCGCGCCGCCTGCACACCATCGACCTGGCCGGCGTGCTTCACGTCGAAGAACGAAGCCGACCCGACGTACGCCAGCACCTCACCGGTGTGGTTGTCCAGCACGACCGCGGCCCCATTCGTCACGTTCCGGTCGGTCAACCCACCCAGAACGACCCGCATCTGCTCGGCGACCATCTGCTGCGTGTCCCGATCCAGCGTCAGCCGGATTTCGGTGGCTTCTGCAGGTAGCGCCTTGAGGACATGAAAGAAGAACTGGTACGCTGCCAGTTCGTCGCCGCCCGACGACACCTCGACACGGCTCTTGCGGGCGAGGTCGGCAGCCTTGGGCGTGGCGTATCCCGCTTGCACCACGCGTCGGAGCACGTACGCGCGGCGCGCTTCGGCCCGCTGCCGGCCGACGCGAGGGTCATTGCGCACCGGGTCTTGCGGGATCGCCGCCAACAGCGCCGCCTGCGCCAGATTCAGGGCGCCCGGCGACTGGCCGAAGAACACCCGCGACGCTACTCCCACCCCCACCAGGTTCCCGCCCATCGGCACACGGTTCAGGTAGGCTTCGAGGATCTCGCCCTTGCTCATCCCAGCTTCCAGTCGCCACGCAGTGTGCATCTCCCGGAGCTTGCTGCGGAGCGTTCTCGCGTTGGGTTGCAGCGACCGCGCCAACTGCATGGTGAGCGTGGACCCGCCCGACGCCACCCGCCGCGCCAGCACGTTCTGCACCGCCGCCCGCCCCATGGCCAGCCAGTCCACCCCGCCGTGCCGGTAGAAGCGACGATCCTCCGCCGCCACGAATGCGCGCACGACGTTCGGTGACACCTCGCTCAGCTTCACCGGCTGGCAAGCGCCGTCACCGTCGGTCAGGACGGAACCAAGCGCTTCGCCATGGCGGTCGGTGAATCGCACAAGTCGCCCCGGGGTGTGCGCCAAGTCGGCCGCACGAATCGGGACGCACCGCGCCGACAACCGGAAGGCAAGCGGCGGGAGGCAGGCGAGGCCGAGCACGACACAGGTTGTTCGTCGAATCCGGCCCATGGGACCAAAAGGAGCGGGTGGTGTTCTCGGCGCCGTAGCGCTACGAGGCTCCGACCTTCACCCTCTCCGACTTCGTCGCGCCAAACTCCTCCGGCTCATACATCCGGTAGACGCGGGCGGGCGGGTACGTGAATGAGCCGGGGTTCGTCGCCTGCAGCAGATACTCGTACTCGTACACGCCAGCAGGGAAGTCCTGAGCGAACAGGGCGATGTGGTCGCGATGGAACTCGCGGTGGTCGAAGGGGTTGGGGCGCCACCAGTCTTGCTTGCTCCGACTGCTCTCGGCTTCGCGGGCGGAGGCAGGAGTGGTCTTGAAGCTCGTGTCCACCGGCTCCATCCCGGCGGGCACCGGCGCTTCCACAGCAACGTTGAACGCGCCCTGCGGGGAATTGAGGGTGAGCTTCACCCGGACGACATCGCCGACGCGCACTTCGTCGCTTTCCGAGGCGACCGGCTTCTTCGTGCGCAGGTTGGTCATCTCCCGCTGGACGAAGAAGCCCTGGCTCTGCGGCGGTCGCTCGCCTTTGGGCACGTATCGCAGTTCCAGGGTCGCGTAGAGCGTTCCGCGCCCGTCCTTCTCGACGCGCAACTGGTGGGTGCCCTCCTTCAGGCTGGACAGGGCGAACCGGTGTTCCTGTTGACCGAGTTGGTACCCCTTGAACTGCAACTCCGCAGGCTTGCCGCCATCCATGCCCACGCGCGCAGTGAAGTCGGGCTTGGTGGACTCGCGTACGTTGACGTACTGGCACAGCGCCTCCAGCATCTGGGCGGTGTCGTACGTGTTCCGCCACTCCAGGTGCTTGCGGCTGTTCACCAGGTAGTTGGCCGTCTTCGCGACGCGCTCGTCCTTGGGCTGAGCTTGCAGGTCCAGCTTCAACCCGGCGGCAGCGAGCGACAGCGGCGTATCCATGTACGACCACCACCACCGGCCGGACTCCTGCCAGTCCTCCAAGTGGACGCCCCGTTCGGTGATCCATTCGCGCTTCTTGATGTCGGTGTACAGGTCCTGCGCTTGCCGCGTCCATTGCGGCTGCCGCTGGAACAGGCCATCCAGCCGCACCCAGTCGATGAGGGGCAGCGACTTGCGTTTGGTCAGCAACTCCCCGTAGTGCTGAGTGAAGTCGGTTCCCAGCGCCTTCAGCGCGGCCGCCTGAAGCACCCGGTAGTGGAGGAGCCACGCTCCGTCGGGCGCACCCGCCCACGTCGCCTTCTTCAGGAACGCCGCGAGCCGGTCCGCAACTCGCTTGGGCACTTCGTAGCCATGCGCCCGCGCCGAACCTAGTGCCAGCGCCACGTGGGTGCTGAGCCCCGGGTCGCCCATGCGCTCGTCGTAGTAGTCCGTGTCAGGCCAGTAGCCGAACCCGCCATCGCTTCGCTGGCACTCCAGCACGTCGGCGAGGTCCTCCGCAATGAGCTGCTTCAGCGGCTTCTCCGACCGGATGCTCAACCCGAACCGCTTCGCCGGCTCCTCGATGGCCAGCAGGCCAATCAGCCGCGACGAGAGTTGCTCCGCGCACCCATACGGGTACTGCACCAGCCATTCGGCGTCGGGCGCCAGGTTGCCGAAGGCGGTGGAGGAAAGCGAGACGTTCACTTCGCCCAGGTCGGTGCGAATGGCATCGGTGAGCTTCACCGGCAGTTCGAACCGATCGCGAACTTCCCGGTTCACCGTGACCGTCTCCCAGTGACCCGGCTGCTGGACGACCAACGGCAGCTCCAGTCGGTCGGCGGCCGAGAGGGCCTTTCCGGCCTCGTCCTTGCCCGCCAACTCGCAGCCGAACTGAAGCACGCAGTCGCCCACGCCGATGGCTGCCTTGGGGAAGCGGATGGCGCCGGTGCGGTTGTCGGCGAGGTCGACGGTCTGTTCGCCGGCGACGCCCATCGCCTTCAACAAGGCGTCGCCCTTCGTCACGCGACACGTCACCTTCACCTTGCCGGCCGCGCCGGTCCGGTTGTTGATGGCGACACCGGTGGTGATCTGGTCATCGACGCGGGCGAAGCGCGGCAGCAAGCCCTGGAGCATCAGCGGTTGGTTGACCACGAACGTGGCGTCGCCGGAGCCGAAGTCGTTCTCCTGCGATACAGCCACCACCAAGGCGCGCCACGTCGTCAGGTTGTCGGGCACTTTGAACTCACAGCGGGCGTTGCCGTTGTCGTCGGTACGCAGGTCCGGGTTGAAGTACGCCAGGTGCACGAAATCCTTCCGCAGCCGGGCGCCGGCGATGGCTCCTCCTTCGCCGCCGTCGCCGTAGCCCCAGCCCTTGGGTGGCGCGGGCAGTTTCTTCCTGGCGTGGACGACGAGCGGGCGGTTGTCCAGCAGCGACAGCGACAGCGCCCGGTCCTGGAATACCTGCTCGACGAGATCGGGCGGGCGGTACCCCGTCAGGTTCAGGATGGCTTCGTCGACCACCATCACGGTCAACTGCGCGGCTGCCGACTTGCCGGTGGCGTCGTCCACGTGCAGGTTCAGCACGGCGGTCTCGCCGGGGCGACGCTTCGGGTCGCGCGGAGTCACCTTCACTTCGAGGCGATGCGGCGCTCGGTCGACTTTGATCTCCACGAACCCCAACCGGTATGGCACGTGGTCCTTGTCAGCGAACAGGTTCCCGTCCTTTGGTCCCAACTCCGTCAGGCTCACTTGCGCGAAGACGTTGGGAATCATCTCCTTGGTGACACGGAACCGGAAGGTCGCAGCGCCCTCGCCGACCTCCTGGAACTGCTGGGAGAAGACCCTCTCCCGCTCCACACTGAACACAGCCCGCGCCCGCTTGAACGGCGACGGCACCGCCACGAGTACCTCGTCGCCCACTTCGTACTTCTCGCGATTCGTACGCAACTCGATCTTCGTCTTCTCGTCCGCGTCCTCGCGGTAGTTGACGGCGCCCGCTCCCGAGACGTACAGCCAACCGGCACCCTCCGTGCCGGTCGGTTTGTGGGCGGCAAACCGCGCTACCCACAGGTATTCGCCCGCCTCCGGCGGAGTCACCTCCACGGCGACCGGCTTCTTGCCGCTCGTCACCGGCTGCGTGTGGACAACCTTCGTTTCGAGGACATAGTCCTCTTCCTCGTACCCGTCGTGGTCTATCTTCTTGAACACCCACTTCAGGGAGGTCAGCTCGAGGGTTAGCTTCACGCCCCGCAGCGCCTTGCCCTGGGGGTCGGTCACAACCACTTCGCCGACGCAGGGCTTCTTCGCCGCGACGAAGGACTGCTTCATCCGCACACCGGTCAACTGCCCGTACGGCAGCGCGGTCACCGTGGTGTCGGCGCCGACGGACTGGCCGGAAACATCCTTGACCTCGGCTTCCAGGGAGTACGCCATTGGCTCCGGCACGTCCGCCGCCACGACTGGGACTTCAAGGCCCGCCCGGCCGCGGTCGTCCAGCGTCATGTCCTTCTCGACCAGGCTCTTCTCGGCAGACTCGCGGTCCTCAGTGTAGTACCGGATCCACTCGGGGAGGGCAAAGCGGAACTCGGCCCACCCGTGAGGCTGGTACTCCTGGGGCTCCGTGTTGACGCAAAACGTCCCCTCGCCGCCGGCCAAGGGCGCGCCGAACAGGTAGTCGCCCTGGGCCTGCGCCCGGATCTTCTCGCCGACCACGTACAGCTTCTTGTCGGTGGTCAGTTGGGCCTTGTAGCGCGGCGGCCGGAAGTCGGCGCGGCGGAAGCTGCCGGAGACGCTGAGCGACGACGTCACCGCGGACGCGGTTACTGAGTAGTAGCCCAAGGGATCGCCGGGTTTGGGCTTGACGGCGAGGGAAAACGTCCCGTAGTCGTCGGTGGTCGCCGCCCCCAGCGGAGTAGTCGCGCCGCGCGGGTCGCTCAAGGTCACCTTGAGCTTGGTCCCGCGGGGGATGACCATTCGGTCTTCCGTTCGGTAGCGGAGGACGCCCTTCAGCCTGACCTCCTCGCCCGGCTGGTAGAGGTCACGGTCGGAGAAGAGGCTGCCCAGCGACACGACCTGTGGCCCATCCCACCCGCGGTTAGCAGTGTACGACCACAGGCCCAGTTGCGTGCCCAGCCACCAGCGATCCGTAAGGTAAGCGAAGTCGTTTCCCTCGCGGACGACGACCACAAGCCCGCTCGCCCCGCGCAGGTAGCGGTCCTCCAGCTTTGCCGACTCCAGCAGCTTCGCAGCCGGAATCCGCAGCCGGCCGGCCTTGTCAGTCTTCCCGGAGAAGAGCTGCTTGGGCTTGGGGAAGGCAAGCTCGCGGTTCTTGCCGCTGTCTTTGCGGGGTTCCTTGCGGTCCTTGTAGTAGGAACCGGTTTCCCGGGCGTAGCGGTACGCCACTACCGCGCACCCGGCCGCCGGAGAGCCATCGGTCAGGTGCGTCGCCCAGACCTGCAGCTCAGCGGGAAGGAACTGCCCTTGGAGACCCAGGTTGGTCCGTAAGATGGCGCCCTCGCGCGTGACCACCCGCGGCGGGTCGTAGCGGGTGTCCTTCTCGGTTGTCGCCAAGTCGTACAGCACGAGCCCCCTGCCGGACTGCATCAGCTTGCCGAGGTTCAGGTCGCGCAGCGCCTCGCCGTTCCGCCTGTACGGCTCAGCCGATTTGCGCGCAAGCGCGTCATGCAGATCAAAGACCCCAGAGCAGTCGCTCGCCTTGGCGGTGAACGCCCAGTCGAGGAACTGATTCGGCGTCAGCGGCAACAGTCGCGTGTGTAGCACCCGCGGGTTGACAGCGCGGTACGGGAGCACGGGATCCGTCCGCGGGGTGAGCAGGCGGATGTCGCCGAGCACGTCTATACGCGGCCGCAGGTGCGAGGTGCGGAACTTGAGCACGCAGGGCTTAGCCAGTCCCTGCCCAAAGACATCCCGCACCTGTTGGCCGATGGTGACCGTGTAGTCCGTATCGGGTTTGAGCAGCAGATCGGGCAGATGCAGCGGCGTGGAGTATGGGCTTGACCACGCCGTGTCGCCCTTGACCGAAGGTGAAAGAGAGAGCGCGCCCTTGAGCGTCTCCTCGTCGAGTCGGTTGCTGGGCCAGACCCAGTATTCGTTCTGCAGGCGCTGCCCGCAGCCGCCTGTCTCGAGCGTGAAGGTCAGCGGGCCGTACGTCGAGAAGTCCAGTGCCGTGGGCTCCGCGGTCGGTCTGTTGCCGACCTCGGGCGTCACGCCGGCCGCGATCGTCAGGCGGTACCTCGTGTGTTTGCGGAGTTCCCTGCCTGGCGTCAGTGTGTAGCGGTAGTTGCCGTGGTAGTCGGTGACTTCCTGAACGGCCGGCGGGTTGTCCTTCGAGGAGGTCACTTGCCACTCAGCCCCGACATCGCGGGCCTTGCCGTCGCCCGTCTCCGCGCACTGCACGTGCTGCCGCAGTGAGGCGAGATCCAGAGCCCCATTGCTGGTAAGGGCGAACGTGGCGTCCAGCGGCAACCCCGTGTGGCTCCCATACCCAAAGGACAACCCCAGCGGCTCGGTGTGGAACTTCCACGCGAAGTCGTTCTTCAGCGCTCGGCCCGTACCGTCCTTCAGGCCGGCCTTCACCGTCACCGTGTACTCGGTCGCCGGGGGGAAGGGCGACTCCGGCGAGAACACCACCGCCTGGACTCCGACCAGCCGAAAGGCGCCCGCCGGCTTCGGGTCGATTGCGAAGTGCGAGAGCACCTCCTGCCGCTGCGGATCGCTCACGTCGGTCAGCGGCACGAGCGGCTGGTCGAAACCGACCTGGATTTGAACGTGGTAGTGAGACTCGTCGGTCGGTCGGTGGTAGGTGATCGCCAGCTCGCCCGTCGGCTTCTCCGCCGGATCGGCCGCTGACTCCGCCGGCGCGGGAGCCAGCCCATCCTTGGCTGCGCCCGCGTCGGAGCCAAAGGAGAACACGCCTTCCTGGGCCGCAGCTTGACGCGTGCGGTACGCAATCGTCCCAACTATCAGCCCCACGGCAACCACACCTGCCACCGCAAACTGCCACCATTTCCAACGGCGAATCAAGCGCACAGCGTCATCACTCCAGAGGAGAGCAGAGAACCGGAACCGGGGCGGACGAAGCCCATGTTAGCACGGGTCTTAGGGTGACACAAGCGAGGGGTCGAGGACCGGCCCGTTACTTGGCCGGCACTGCCGGCGGCACGTCCCACCGCACCTTGGGGACCTCCTCTCCGCGCACCCACTTGACGTGTCCGTCCAGGAAAAGTACGTTGGCGCCGCCGGTGTGACGGGCATCCGCAGACTTGTACGCCGACCGGTTCCAGCCCGGCAGACTGTCGACTACTACTACCAGTTCAGCAGCAACGCCGCGAGCAGCCAGTTCGGGAGTGGAGCAGCGGAGTGTTGACAGCTTCCGGTTGTAGGCGTAGTGGCTCTCGCCCTTCGTCCGCCTGGGGGTGGATGGGCACTTGAGCACGTCTCGCCCCTGATCGGGCAGGCACAGAAGAACAGCGTCGCACCAGCTCGACGCCTGCGGGAACCTCCCGTGTTGGATCGTGTAGGACTCCAGCGCTTGGCCAATCTGCCTCAAGTTGCCCTGGCATGCAGCCATCCGTGCCTTCTCGCTGGGTCTGAAGAGACCCAGCGAGGAGAACTGGAACGCCGTGATCAGCGAGGAGAGAATGACGCCCGTCGCAGCCAGACCGTGGCCGCGGAGCCCTCCCCGGCTCGCCGAGACCGTGGGGAACGCCGCCAGCCCGAAGAGCACCCCCAGTGGCGCGGTGACGAAGCAACAGATGCCAGCCACGCCGCACAAGACGGACCTCCTGGCGAGGCCGCTCACAGGAGGCGGTTTGTTCGGCGGACCTCCGCCTGCAGGGGTCTCCAAGGGCACTCCGGGAACCCCAGGTCCTTCGACACGCAGATCGTGGTCGTGGTCCATCATGGATCCCCCCACAGAATACCCTCAGGCGACGACAAAGCTTGCCACCAGAAGCGCGCTCGCCCCTAATACTACAACCGTACTTAGCTCGGGGCAGGTCTCCGACCGCCCCGAAACGCTTGACCGGAAGGTC
>PEVN01000005.1 GCA_002779825.1 Armatimonadetes bacterium CG06_land_8_20_14_3_00_66_21
CTGACCCAAACCGCGCGGTTGTGAAGGACTACGACGCCAAAGTGGCCGCCACTCTGGACTCCTACCTGAAGAATCGCGAGACCAACCGCGAGTTCGGCCTGTTCAACTTTGGCGACTGGTGGGGCGAGCGGGTCATCAACTGGGGCAACATCGAGTACGACACGCAACACGCGTTCTTCCTGCAGTTCGTTCGGTCAGGCGACCTGCGGTTCTTGGGGAGAGCGAATGAAGCCGAAGTCCACAACCGCGATGTCGACACGGTCCATTACCACAGCGACCCGCACCGGGTGGGTTGCGCCTATGCCCACTGCATTGGTCATGTGGGCAACTACTACGCCAAGAGCCCGCTGGAAGGACCCAATCGCGGCACGCCCGGGGGCAGCTTCACGGTGTCCCACACCTGGACCGAGGGGCACTTCGACCACTACTTCCTGACCGGTGACCGGCGCTCACTGGAGACAGGACTGCTGATTGCCGACAACTACGACCGCTGGGGCACGGTCAACTTCGACTTCCACAACTGCCGCGAGCCGGGCTGGCACCTGATTCTGAGCATGGCCGCCTACCGGGCCACCGGCGACCCATTCCACCTGAACGCCTGCCGGATCATCGTTGAGCGCGTGCTGGAGCGGCAGACGCTCGAGCCTGCCCTCGGCACGGCCGGTGGCGGGTGGCGGCGGCGGATGGTCCCGGGGCACTGTCTCTGCGAGCCGGCGCACTACGGCAACGCCGGGTTCATGGTCGGCGTGCTGCTGACCGGACTGAAGTGGTACCACCTGGAGACGGACGACCCGCGCGTCGCCGACAGCATTCACAAGGCGGCGCGTTTCCTCGTCGACGACATGTGGGAGGACAACGTGAAGGGCTTCCGCTACACCTCCTGCCCCAAGTCCAGCAAGGGCGCCTGGTCCAACTTCCTGTTGTTCGACGGCCTGGCCTATGCCTATCAGCTCACCGGCGACAAGGAGATCGCCAAGATCCTCGCCGCGGGCACCGACTCCGCCATCGCCAGCATGAGCGGCATGGGCAAGTCGTTCAGCCAGTACATCCGCGTCGCGCCGCATTTCCTGGGGACGCTGGCGGACCTCGCCAACTGAGTTCGCTGCACGGGGGCACGACGCGGCCCGGGCCAGCCAGCCCTACCGCGTCGGTCGCGCCGTCAGGAATCCCCAGTAGAACGCCGTCGGGATGATCGTCTGGTGGATGGTGAACTCGTTGGTGGACGGGACGACGTAGATGTCCCAGTAGCTCTCGTGGGTGGGCCAGATGCGGGGGGCGGGCACCATCTTCTGCAGGAACCAGGCGTACGCCCACGAATCGAAGGCGTAGTTCTCCGCCGGGTCGCTGATCCCGTAGACCGTGATCCCGGCGGGGGCGGGTTGGGCGGTTATGTAGCTGTCGATGTGCAACGGGAAACGCGCAGCGTTGGGGCCAAGTCCGGTGGTGAGCGCCAGATTCATCGGGTTTGCGCCGGCGGAGAACTGGCAGGCGCGGACGGCACCCGCGAGGTACTTCGCCTCGCCCGTCAGCAACCAGGCGTCGGGCAGCACCGCACCGAGGCAGGTCTCAGGGGTCGAGAGGTAACCCACGAAGCCCATGGGCGGCAAGCCGGACACTCCGACCGTAACGCCGAAGCCGTTGCCCTCAGCAAAGGTGAGGCAGTTGTCGGCGGCGGCCAGCACCTTCTCACGTGCAGCCTTGCGCAGGACCGGGTCTCCCTTCCCTTCGGGCAGGCGCGCGTAGGCTCGCACGGCTTTGAGCTGCTCGTAAGCGTGGGTGTTCGGGTCGGTGAGGATGGTCGTGGCGCGGAACTCGTCGTGAAATGGCTGCTCGCCGGTGAACGCGGGCTTGCCGCTGGCGTCGTCCAGCAACTGAAAACGCAGTCCGTCGGGGTAGTGGTGGGCGCCGCCCGTGCCCAGCCACACCGACAGGAAGGCGCGCTTGAACGGGTCGTCCGGCCGGTAGCCGATAGCGCTCACGTGGACCGCCGCGCTGCGGGTCTGCGCCGGCTCGTGGCGGTAGTCCACCGACGCCTGCCGGTAGTTGACGCCCGGGAACTCGAGGCGGTACGTCCTGCCTTCCGTGAGCGGCTTGGGCAGCTTCAGGAACACCTCCACCTGGTCCGCCACCGACCGAGGCGCATCGGGCTTGCGCTTCCACCAGACCTGGGTCGGCGCAGCGGCTTCGGTCCAAGTGGGATCATCGACGCCGACGATTCGGTATGCCGCGGGCAGGTCCACGGTTTCCGCGGTCAGGTCTTGCCCGATCACCTTGTCGTCGGGCTTGAGCCTCTCCGCGTTGATCGCCAGGTCGCCGAGCTTGACCTCCCGGTTGCCCTCTTTGTGCACTACGACGACTTGCTTCAGCGCTTCCTTGACCTGGCCGCCCTCGACGACCAGAACGCTCTCCTTGCCCGTGTGCCTGATCTCGTCCCCTTCCTTGGGCTCGTACGGGATCTGTGCGACAGGCACGAACTCCTTCTCCTGAATCCACAACGCGAGAATGTCGGGCGCCCCGGGAGCGACGTGCCGGATGTCGGGGCCGTCGGCGGGGTGGGGTGCGCTTTCCAGCAAGGCGGCGATGCGGGCCCCACGCTCGGCCTCGACCTTGCGCTTCTGCTCCGCCTCCGCTGCCAGCCGCAGGCGTAGCTTCTCACGCGGAGCCAGGATCTCGGGCGGCGGCGGCACCAGTTCGAGCTGCTTGAAGGTTACGTCGAGGGGATCCGACGACCAGTCGCCCTGCACGAGGGCTGTGGCAACGTGGGCGATGTCGAACCCGGCCTGCTTGCCGGCGTCGCCAAGGCTTCCCGGCTCCGTCACAGAAGCGCCTTTCTCGGCAAGAACGGCAACGGTCGCGCCGGCGGTAACGCCGTCCAGCTTGAACGCGTACTCGTGTGCCGTCTCGTCAGCGTCCCGGAGCGTGATTCGCACCGCCTTCGCCCGGCTGCCCTCGTTGACGGTCAACGTGAGTCGCGGCGTCCACTCGGCAAAGGTGGACAGGTCCTCACTCAGCCCGAACCCCATGCCGCCTTTGCTGTCTTCGACTCTGAGGTGGAGGCCGCCCTCGACCGGGCTCGCCTTCTTCTCCCACGACAAGAACGAGAACAGCGGCTCGCCGGCGAAGTCGAGCACTACCGGGCTTGGCTGGAACCGGTCGCCCGGCAGCACCGCCAACTCATCCAGCCACGCGCGCCCTTCGCCCTGAATCAGCAACACGAGTAACGGCGGCTGGCCGCCGTCGGGGAGCTTGACCTTGGCATTGACGCGCTGCCACGAGGGCGACGGGCGAAACTCCTTCACCGGCACGTAGCTCGGCTCGGCACCTGGGCAGAGAAAGGCGAGAGCGTTGTAGCCCAAGGCGCCCTCTGCTCTGATCCAACCCGTCACAGCCAACTGCTGGCCGGCGACCTCGGGCAGGGCGCGGCTCACGTTCCCCTTAGCCGCGCCACCTTCCGTCGCCAGCCGGAGAGACGCCGGTCCCTCTTTGAACACCTGCGTGTCGCGCGCGGCGACCAGCCGCCCGGGTCCCTCTTCGGTCTTCGGCTCGTCCCAGCCGGAAGGAAGCGCGCCGCCTTCGGTCATGGAGCCGTTGGTGAGGAAGCCTTCCCGGGCGGCGGCCCCGAGCGTCAGCCCGAGACAGAGAAGCAGGGGCGGAATCAGGGCAGTTGCGAGTGTGCGCACGGTGCTGTTTCCAGGGGTAGGCTTGAGTTCGGCAGACAACTCGACGCGCTTACGCGTCGAACGTCCCATACTCCCGGCACGCCTCGAACAGCGCGTCGATGTTCGCCAGCGGCACCTCAGGTTCCAGGACGTGGGTCGGCGAGACGAAGAGCCCCCCGCTCCGGCCGTACTTGTCGATGACTTCCTTCACGCGTCGGCGCACGTCGTCGGCACTGCCCCACGGCATGGTGCTCTGGGTGCCAATGGTGCCGTCGAAGGAGAGCAGGTGGCCGTACTGGCGATGGAGTTCGTCGACGTCCAGGCACTCGGGTTGGACGGGGTTGAGGATATCGAGGCCGGCGTCGATGAGCTCAGGGACAAGGGCGGTCACGTTGCCGTCGCTGTGATAGAAGGTGCGAATGTCCGGGTGGATCCGCTTCGCCTCACTCCACACCTCGGCCCACCGAGAGAGCATGAGACGTCGCCAGGTGTCCATGGCAAACATCGGTGCCGTCTGGCTGGCGACGTCGTCGCCGCAGTGGAGCACGTCGACGCCCGCTTCAGCGGCAGCCCGCGCCTTGAGCAGATTCTGCTGGAACAGCCGCTCCAACAGGCACTCCGCCCACGCCGGTCGGTCGATGGTGTCCATCAGGAACTGCTCGTAGCCGCGGATCTGCCATGCGGTCTCGTACATGTGACCGACGCTCGCCTGGACATAGCGGCCCTCGGCATGCGCTGCCTCCGTTTGGGCGCGCATGTGCGAACAGTCCCACGCGCTGTAGTCCTCGATCGGGTACTCCTCGAGTTCCTTCAGGCTCTGCGCGTTCCGCAACGGCGAAATGTACCCCCAGAAATGATAGAACCCGCTGGGCACCATGGCCACCCCGGAACCATCGATCTTCGTGCCCGACGGCAGCTCTTCGCCCTCCCAGTACCGGGCAAAGTCCAGCGGCGGCAGCTCAGCAGGTCGCTTCGGCCCGACGCCGGTGCTCTTGGGGAACCCGTAGTGTCCGCCGATGTCCGTCGTGCCAATGTGCTCGACTACCCGCTTGTGCAGGTCTTCAACGAACCCGGCGTGGCAGAGAATCCGGCCGGGTTGGCGGTGCTCAACGGTTGCGTGGAAGTTCTCGAGGTCAGTTCGCACGGGGTTGTTCCCCTTTCGCCAATGCGCCCACCAAGTGAGCTGGCTCTGCCAGGTTCCTGCCGTCAACCGCGCAGTACGCGGAGGTTGTGCCGGTGTCCTCAAAGCGAGTAAAATGCGCTGTGCTCTCAGTCCTCCGGGCACTCGTAGAGGCGCTGCCCGCAACACGCCGGGAAAGGGAATCCGAATGAACCCTCGACAGTCCAGCACGGAAGTCTCGCGCCGCAGCTTCCTCAAGGGCGCTTCCGCAGCCGCGCTCAGCGCGCCCTACTTTCTCACCTCCTCCGCCCTTGGGGCCGAGGGGCGGCCCCCGGCGAGTGAGCGCATCACCATGGGGTTCATCGGCGTCGGCGGCATGGGCGGCGCGAATCTGAGTGCATTCCTCGGCTTCGGCGAGGTCCAGGTTCTGGCGGTCTGCGATGTGGACCCGAAGTTTCGCGAAGAGAAGCAGAGGTGGGTCAACGAGCGCTACGCCGACGCGAAGGCCGGCGGAACCTACAAGGGCTGCGACACGCACGACGACTTCCGCGAGCTGGCTGCTCGCGACGACCTCGACGCAATCTGCGTGGCGACGCCCGACCACTGGCACGCGCTGGCGGCGGTTGAGGCGTTGCGCAAGGGGAAGGACGTCTATTGCGAGAAGCCGCTTTCGCTCACCATCCACGAGGCGCGGGCCATGGTGCATGCGGTTCGCCGCTATGGGCGCGTCTTTCAGACCGGCAGCCAGCAACGCTCCGAGTCCAACTTCCGGTTCGCCTGCGAGATGGTGCAGAGCGGCCGAATCGGCAAGGTCCAGACGGTGAACGTCAGTGTGGGCGGTCCCTCGGGCGATTGCTACTTGCCCGCAGAGCCAGTGCCGGAAGGCATGGACTGGGACCGCTGGTTGGGGCCGGCGCCCTACCGACGGTTCAATAGCGGGCTGCACCCTTTCAACTGGCGCCGCTATCGCGACTACTCCGGCGGCGGCATGACGGACTGGGGAGCGCACCACTTCGACATCGCCCAGTGGGGGCTCGGCATGGACCACAGCGGCCCCGTGGAAGTGATCCCGCCAGACGGTGCCGACGTCAAGATGCTCACCTACAAGTACGCCAGCGGAGTAACCATGTACCACGGCGGCGGTGCCAACGGCGTCCTGTTCACCGGCGCCGAGGGGAAGGTGGAGGTGAACCGCGGCTACCTGCAAACGTGGCCGAAGGAGCTGCAGGAGCAGCCGACCGGCGCGGGCGAAGTGCACCTCTACGACAGCCGCAACCACCGCGGCAACTTCCTCGAGTGCATCCGCACCCGCCGGAAGCCCCTCTGCGATGTAGAGATCGGCTGCCGGTCTGTCAGCGTCTGCCACATGGGCAACCTGGCCTACTGGCTCAACCGGCCGCTCAGGTGGGACCCGGAGAAAGAGGAGTTCGTCGGGGATGCCGAGGCGAATCGGTGGCTGGAGCGAGCGTATCGAGGGGAGTGGCGGTTGGCGGCGTAGCGCGTCGCCAAACCCAAAGCGCTCCGTCGACGCGCCGGATCCACGTCAGTTCCCCGCAGCAGTTCCGGACAAGGCGGTATCCAGCACCACGGTAACCGGGCCGTCGTTGCAGAGGTCGACCTCCATGTGCGCGCCGAAGAAGCCGGTTGCCACAGGCACCCCCGCGGCCCGGAGGGTCTCCACGAACCGGTCGAAGAGCGGCTCGGCTGCCGGCCCCGGGGCCGCCTCGGCGAAGCTGGGTCGCCGGCCCTTGCGGGCGTCGCCGAGCACGGTGAAGTTCGAGACAGCCAGAACCTCGCCTTGTACTTCCCGCACCGACAAGTTCAGCCGCCCGTCGGCGTCGGTGAAGACGCGCAGCCCCGCCGCCTTGCCGGCCAGGAGGTCAGCGTCGGCCGCGGTGTCGCCACGGGCGACGCCCAACAGCACCACCAGCCCCCGGCCCACGGCAGCCGTCTCTCGGCCTTCGCTGCGAACCTCCGCCTTGCTCACTCGCTGCAGAACTGCTCTCACCGCGACTCCCTTGCCTCACGCCTTCACGCGGCGCACGTTCCGCACGTCGCTCAGTTGACGGACTTCACGCATCAGCGCCTGAAGCCGCTTGGCGTCTTGCACATCCAACTCGATCCGCAGCTTGGCGTTTCGGTCGCTGGCGGTGGACACCTCGGCGCGGGTGATGTTGGTCTTGTGGCTGCTGATAATCCCGGTGACGTCGTTCAGCAAACCTACGCGGTCAAAAGCGTCGACCTCGATTCGCGCCCGGTACGTGGCTCCGTCCTGGGGATCCCACTGAACCTCCACAACCCGTGTCGGCTCGTGCTCGCGGTAGTAGCTCATGTTGGGGCAGGACTGCCGGTGTACCGTGATGCCGCGGCCGCGGGTGATGTAGCCGACGATGGGGTCACCGGGAAGCGGTGAACAGCAGCGACTCAACCGGAACAACACGTCGCCGCGCCCCAGCGCCGTCACTCCCTCAGCAGGCGTCCGCTCCCAGCGCTTGGGCACGATCAGCGGAGCGGTGGCGGGTGGGGTCCTCTGGGCATCTCGGTCGAGCTCATCCCTGACCCGCTCAACGACGCTCTCCGGGCTGAAGTCTCCGTAGCCGACCGCCGCAATGTACTCCTCCACAGTCTTGTAGTTCGCCGCCGCCGACAGCCGTTCCAGCACCCCGCTCCTGTTGACTTCCGCCATCTCGAGCCGCGCGCTCTTGGCCGCCCGCTCCAGCCGGGCTCTGCCTGTCGACAGGTTCTCCTCGAAGCCCGCCTTGCGGAGCGCGCTCTTGATACGCCCCTTCGCATGGGAGGTGCGCACGAACTCGAGCCAACCAGCCCGGGGCTTGGCGTTCTTGGAGGTCAGGACCTCACAGATGTCTCCGTTTTGCAGCTCGTAGCTCAACGGGACCAATCGGCCGTTGACCCTGGCGCCGGCGCAGCGGTCGCCGACCTGGGAGTGGACACGATAGGCGAAGTCCACCGGCGTGCCCCCCAAGGGCAAATCGATGACATCGCTCGCCGGGGTGAAGACGAAGACCTCATCCTTGAACAGGTCCAGCCTGAGCGACTCCAGGAACTCACCGTCATCCTCGATGTCGGCTTCCATGTCGTGCAGTTGCCGGAGCCAACTCACCTTGCGCTCAAAGTCCGAATCTCCCGGCTTGCCTTCCTTGTACTGCCAATGCGCAGCAATTCCGTACTCTGCTTCGCGATGCATGTCCCAAGTGCGGATTTGCACCTCGATGGGCTCTCCGCGGGGTCCCAGGACCTTGGTATGGAGCGACTGATAGCGATTGGGTTTTGGCTTCGCGATGTAATCGGTGAACATTCCGGCAAGGGGCATCCACAGATTCTGCACGACCCCGAGCGCCGAGTAGCAGTCGCGGACGTTGTTCACGATGACCCGGAGGGCGTTGAGATCGTGGATCCGGTCGAAGTCGATCTGCTGCTTGAGCATCTTCGTGTAGATGCTGTAGAGGTGCTTCGGCCGGCCCTGGATCTCGGCCTCGATGCCTTCTTGACGCAGCCGCTGCCGCAAGACACCGATGACCTCTTCCACCTCGTGCACGCGCTGCTTGCGCGTCTTGTTGACCTTGCGGATCAGGTCGCGGTATTCCTCGGGCTGCAAGAATCGGAAGGCGGTGTCCTCCAACTCCCACTTGATCCGCTGCATCCCCAACCGGTGCGCCAGAGGCGCGAAGATGTAGAGCGTTTCGTCGGCAATGCTCCGCTGCTGCTCCGGCCGGAACGGCTGCAGCGTCTCCATGTTGTGGAGCCGGTCCGCCAGCTTGACGACGATGACCCGGATGTCCTCCGCCATGGCCAGGATCATCTTGCGCAGGTTGCCGGCTTGCGCCCGCTTCTTCGACCGGAAGTCGATGCGGGTGATCTTGGTGACGCCGTCGACGATACGGGCGACCGTGGCCCCGAACGCGCCCTCGACCTCCCCCAACGCCACTTCGCAGTCCTCGACCACATCATGGAGTAGACCGGCGCAGATCGTCGCGTCGTCCATCCCAAGCCCGGCCAAGATGTTGGCGACAGCCAGTGGATGGCTGATGTAGGGGGCGCCGGTCAGCCGACTTTGGCCCTCGTGGGCTTCCCGCGCGAACTCGTAGGCCCGGATGATGAACTCCGTGTCCGCCTCATCCCGCGACTCGCCCAACGTATTGAGCACCTGGTCGATGTCTACGGAGTCGTATTGGCTCGCCATAGCGTCATTCGGAGGGGGTGCGTTCGGGCTGCGGCCGCAGCCACGCAGTTATTATATCCGAGGGGCACAATGCCTGGGAACGCCCCGAGTCCAGCGGGGAATGCCCTGCGTATTGACGCGCCTTTCCGCGTGTGTCAGAATGCCTGACTCGCGCAAGAGCGCTGTGGATGCAAGGGCGTTTCCGAGCCACCCAACGGCCGCGCTTGCGGTTTGGGCGTCACCTTAGGCACACCCGACGCGCTTGACGTGCCACGTGACGCCTGGCACAGCGCACCCGTCCTTACAGGAATCACTGTTGTTCGCACTTCGCCTGAGCACCCCGGCAAGTGAAGACGCAAGCCCATCCGAGCCGCGACCGTGAAAGAGCGGCCGCCGTTGACTTTGCGCGTGCTGATGGCTCTCCGGCGGCCACTCCCTCACGGTCGCGGCTCGGAGTGATGGCGGGCTGTCGAAGGAGACCCCCCTACAATGTCTGTGAAAGCCAAACTCGTCGGCGCCGCTGGATACGGCGGCATCGGCCTGGTCGAACTGCTCACTTTCCACCCGGAAGCGGAGATTGTCTCCCTGACCGACAAGGTCGATTTCGGCAAGCCTCTCAGCGCGTTCTACCCGCACCTGCGGGGCATCTGCGACCTCGAGGTGCAAGAGGCAGGCAAAGAGACAGAATCCGCGAAACCGGATGTCGTGTTCTTCGCCACGCCCAACGGAGTGGGGATGCATCTTGCCAAGAGCTACCTGGACCGGGGCGTCAAGGTGATCGACTACAGCGGCGACTTCCGCTTCCTTGAGGTGGGGCTCTTCGAGGAGTACTACGGGCTCTGCCACGCCTCGCCTGAACTGGCCAAGCAAGCGGTCTACGGGTTGCCGGAACTCTACCGGGAGCAGTTGCGGAGCGCGACGCTGGTGGGCAACCCGGGCTGCCTGGCGACCAGCGCTATCCTGGCGGTGACTCCCGCCCTGAAGGCCGGGCTGATCGACCACCGCACGCTCATCATCGACGCCAAGACCGGCGTGTCAGGCGCCGGCAAGAACCCCAACCCCAGCTTTCACTTCCCACACCGCAATGAGAACATGAATGCATACCGGGTTGTGTCGCACCAGCACGTGCCCGAGATTGAGGACCAGTTGTCGCGCGTGGCCGGCGAACCGGTGCAGGTGGGCTTCACACCGCACGTCGTCCCCCAGACCCGGGGCATCCTGGCGACGGCCTATGCCACGCTCCGCGACCCGGTGAGCGCCGACACCGCCCGCGCCGCCTACCAGGAGCACTATGCAGGTGAGCCGTTCGTGCGGGTGATGCCCACCGGCGACTGCCCCGGAACCATCGCCGTGCGCGGCTCCAACCTGTGCGACCTCACCGTGAACGTGGACGAGCGGAACGGTCGCCTGATTGTCTGCGCGTGCCTGGACAACCTCATGAAGGGTCAATCGGGGAGCGCGCTGCAGAACATGAACCTCATCTGCGGCCTCGACGAGACACTGGGACTAGCGCGAGCACCGTTCTATCCGTGATGGTCTGCCGAGAGCGAGGCGACCTGGCGAAGCGTCCCTGTGTCCACCCGACCTGAGGGGCAGCGGCTTGCCTCAAAAGAACCCCGCCCCTTCGCGGCAACAGACGCACTCAACGAATGCGCACGCCCCGTCCGCTGCCGCGAAGAGACGCGGGTGGAAACCTGACTGCCAACGCGGTGCTGCAGCTACCCAGATCTCACACCAGGGCTGTGGCAACGTAGCGGCCGTGCGCGGGCCACCACAAACAACCTCGCCAGTGCCGACTCCCTGCAGGCGGATCGCTACAACCGGAAAGAGTATGACACACAGCAGCGAATCGGTCTGTCCGTAAAATTACGGTTTTTTCAAGAAAAGATCCTCCGACGCCTACTCGACCGCAACCTCCAGAGGAACCGTGAGGGAGATCTCCTCGCCACTGCTGCGGGCACCCAGGAGATGGAGTTCATACCTGCCGGGAGCGCGGAAGAACTGGTACAGCAGGTAGACCCCGATCCGCTCGCGCGGTGCCATGGGCCGGGCGGCGGCGCCGTGTCCGCTGCTGCCGGAATGCACAACGGAGGCCAGCAGTCGGCTTGCCTCGACCGGGGCGCTCACCATCACTCCCTGGGTGCTCTGTACAGCCTCGGTCAGCGTCACCTCCAAGAGCGCCCGCCGGCCGACCAAGAGGCGCGTGGGCTCTGTACGGACCGCCGCCCGGACAGCTCCTCCGGAGGTCTCGCCGGCCGGGCTCATCTCCCCCCTCTCGCCTTGCGGCAGCGCAACGGCTTCCTCGCCCGAGACGTTCGCCAAGGTGGGCGCGCGTGTTGCGCGAGGCGACCACACGACTCGGTACGTTGCGGGGGCCTGCAGGGACGTCCCCGCCGCCGGTGCCGCCGGGGAAATCTCTGCCTCGGGAGGGCCGGCCTGGCTCGCCGTCGCCAGCCGCGCGACCGTCGTGGAAGAGGGAGAGCCGAGGGGGCGCTGTCGGCGGGGCGGCGAGGCAAGCGCCGGGCTCTGTCCCGCCGGCGGCAGGGGCAACGTCTCGCCAGTTGCCGCAACCTCAACGATGGCGACCGGGCCGATCACGGAGGTTGGCTCCCGGGCGGGAAAGCTCTTGACCGGGCGACGGCCGACTACCGGCGCCAGCAAGTCTGGAGCAGAACGCTGGGTGGGATCGGGCGTCGAGGTCTCCAGCCTCTCCGGACTCGTCTGCGCCAGTTCCGCAGTGGCGACACCAGGCACCGATCGTGGCGGAGCCTGCTGCTTCCGCGTGGCGACCGTCGGGGGCTCGGCGGTGGGCCCAACGACAGGCCGAACGGGCGCCACTTCCTCCTGCTCTTGAGGCTCGGCAGCGACCGCCGGAAGAGGCACTGGAACCGGCCGCGCGGCCACCGTCTGGGCAACGGCCGGCCTGAGGTGAGAGGCAACCACGCGCAGACTCACAGGGGGCGCCACCGGGCTGGGCAACTCCACTTCCGGTGCCGGGACGAGAGAGCCAATGCTCCCCTTCGGGACCAGAGTTCGCAACTGGGCGGAACCGGCGTCACGACGAGGCGCAACCGGGGCTGTCCCCAAGCTGTCAGCGGCAACCGGGGACCGCCTACTTGGCTGCGCCTCGCTGTGTGCGGCCGGCGTTCCTTGGCGGGCGGACGGTACGGGCGTACCAGGAACCTGGCGAACCCCAAGCGGGGGCGACGCGGGCCGCGGGACCGAGACCGGTTTCGGGCCGGCTCCCGCAGCTCCCTGAGCTTCCACTTCAGCCGGAAGGAGTCGTTGGTCGCCAAGCACCGGCCGAACGACTACCTTCTGCGGCACCCCCGGGGTGACTGCAGGCCGAGCCGGGCGCGGCCGGGCAGACGCGGGGCTCCTCTCGGTGCCTTCCGTCCCCGGCGTATCCTGCTGCGGCCCACCTAACAGCGATCCGTTCCGCGGGCCCGTGTTCGGCGATGCCAACTCGGGCACCGGCGGGGAGACGCGAGGCGACGCCGCGCCCTCGTCCGGGGTGGAGACAAGCAACGGCGACGTTGCCTGCTGCGGCAATGCAGCGGCTAGCCCCCCGCCGGCATCTCGGCTCGAGGTGGTGGGTTGCTGGAGTGTCGCTCCGGTGGTCTCTGCCACTGAAACGGATGCCGTTGCCGGGGCTTGCGGGACGGTCGCCTGTCGAGGAGGAGCTGCGGGCGCCGACCCGACGGTCACGGGGAAGTTCACATTGAGTCGGCGCTCGCCGTATCGCAGCCACAGACTCACGATGTGTTCGCCGACCTCCGTGAACATACAGGTAACGCGGCAGCCATTGCCGGTGGGTGTCACCGAGGGAGTCAACTCCGCCACGTCGCCGCCACCGACCCGAGAGAGGTAGACGCGCGACTCGCACTTCGCGATCGGCAGCTCCTCGCCCTGAACCGTGCGCGCTGAGAACCGGAGTTCCGTCAGCCGGCTAACCGTGGGCCCTTGCCCGTCGAGAGACAGCTCGATTAGCTGCCCTGCCACGACGTGCGACAGCGAGAGCCCCTCAGAGACCCCGACCGCGGGCTCCGGTGCCAATGCTCGCGGGCCGGCCGGCGACTCCTCCCGCGGCGCCGCCGGCTCCTCAGAGCTGACCGCGGGCACTGGGGTTGTGGACCGATCAGCGCCCGCGGGTCCCACTAAGGGCAGGGCCGATAGCTCGCCGGCGTACTTCCGGACGACCGCTGGGTCCGGATCACCGGAGGCACCACCAGAGCCAGCGGCGGCCCGGAGTTCCTTGGCGAACTCGACCAGCACATTCGAGGGGTAGTGCTTCGCCACGTAGACCGGCGTCTGGCCGGCGGCGATCAGCAGGTGGTCGCAGAGCAAGTCCCGCCACCAGGCGGCAAGCGAGACAGGCGACAACCGGTAGTAGTCGGCGCTTCGGCCGTCTGCCGTGAGGATCAGGGAAAGCGCCCCTCCGGCTGTCCGAACCACAACCGCCGGCACGGAATCGACGGTGGCAACGTCGACGGAATCGGGCCCGAGCATGCCTTTCTGGCGCAGGCTGTTGAGGCGCCGGACGACCTCGCGGGCCCGCGCCGCGTCCGGAGTACCGTCGCTGCGAGGGGGCAGCACCCAAACAGCCAGACCGCCGTGCCTCACCCAGCACTTGCCGTCGGCCTCCGACTGGGCGTCAAACCTCCACTGGGCCGCGCTACCCATAGCAGGCGCAGCCACCAAGAGCACCAGCAGAGAGCGCTGGCAACGTGTGACGCGGCTGCCGATCCCAGTGGGAGAATGCCGTGTTGGGTTCATGGGCGTTCCTTCCCGTCGTGCAGAGGTAGAGGTCCTGCGGGGCCGGCAGCCGCTTGCCGGTAGTACACAGCCACCGGGTGCTTGCCGGCGAAATAGGTCTTCATCTCGCCTTTGCCGGAGTTCGGCAGAGAGACAATCAGACTCGCGTCAGCGCAAGCGACGTAGGCACTGCCGTCCGGTCGGCGATCCACGGCGAGGTGGTCGGGGGTCGCCGGCAGCGGCAACAGGGCGCCGGCCGTGTTCGTGGACAGCTCCAAGGTGGCCACGGCTCGGTCATTGCGGCAGAGGAGCTTCGCCCGGTCGCCGCCCGCCCACGCCAGGGCCATCGGCCAACCGCCAGTATCAACACTCGATACGCACCGCCAGGACTGCGTGTCCACGACCGCGACTCGGTTGTCGCCAGCGGCGCAGACGCACAGGCGATCGGCTCCAGGGAGCTCCAGAAGCGCGAGCGGATGCGTCCCGACCGGTAGCCGGATGATCTCTTCCCGCTTCGTCAGGTCGATGACCGACAGGCTATCGTAGGGATCTTCGTTCCGCAGATCGGCGTTGCCGACGCACAGCAGGTTCCCGCCGGAAAGCAGCGCCAACGCGCGCGGGCCGGGGCCGACTTCTACCGTCACCGTCTTCTCCGGGCGGCTGCGGTCGACCCAGGTGACGCGGTTGCGCTGCTCGTCGGTCAGGAAAAGCCGAGTGGCGTCGGCGACTAAGGACACCGGCAGGAAAGGCAGCGAGACCCGCTCGCGCACGCTCAGGTCGCCGAGATCCAGCGCCTCCGCAAACGGTGCTGCTCCCTCGTCGGCCCCAGACCCGGCAAACGCCAGCCAGAGCACCTGCGCCTGCTCGTCGTAGAACGTGCACGCCGGGGGCTCAGGCACGGCGACGCTCGCCACGGTCTGGCCCACCACCGGGTCCAGCAGCGAGACCTGACGAGCGCCGGCGCAGACCACCACGAGCAGCGGCTGGTCTCGCGGGGGCAACGACTGCTCGACCACTCGCACGCGGAATGTCGTCTGGATCGCGGCCGAACGGCCGGCGGGGGTGACTTCGGCCCTCAGCAAGTACGTGCCGGGACGCGGGAAGACGACCTCGGCGCGGAAGAGCGGGTCCTGCTCCTCGGCAGTCAGCGGGTAGACCTGCGTCGCCTCACCGCCCTCGGAGATCGTGGCCACAGCCTGTGCTTCCGACACCAGCACCCGTTCTCCGTTGACGGTGCCGGTGACGGTCACCTCGATCGTCGTCCACTGCCGGGCGATCGGTTCGGCGGGCACTGTGACTAAGTCGGCGGAGAAGGAGGTTCCTGAGACCGCCGACTGCCCGCCCACCGCGGCAGGCACTCCGGTCACCAGGAGAACGTTGGCAATCGATAGGGCGAGCAGGCAACGTGTCATATGTCCGGTTCCAGACCGTCGCACGAACGGCGGCCGGCGGCCGACCCGAGGAGTGGCCCTCGGCTCGGGCACCCACGCTCCAAGCGCTTCCGTCCGGGCGGCGAGGAAATCTACGGCTGAGTCCCGCAGTGCACAGGAACCGGGGCATTATAGCACGAGGCGGTACAGCCAACAAACAGCCGCCCTTCCCGGCTCTTCTGATTACGCCAGAACGTCCCGCGAGAACCTGGAACCAGTAAAGCGGCCGGGAGTCCATGCCTGTACCTCGGTGCCCTCAACCTCAGGAAGCCTCACCGTCCAGAGTTTGCCGCGCCCGCCCTTTTCACCTATACTGACCACTGGGAACGGCCCGCCGTTCACTTCGAGCGGGAGGGAATGGAATGAAGAACAAGAACTCACGCCTCCTCGTGCGAGTAGTCGCGGCGCTTCTCTCGGTGCCCGCAGTAGCGTTCGCAGATTCGGAGACCGGCCTCAAACCGGGTGACCGAACACCGCTGTTCCCGGTGTCAGCCGTGACCGGTCCCTTCGCGGGCAAGACGCTGTCATACGTGTCAGCGCTCCAGGGCGCCCCGACGCTGATCGTGTTCGTGGCTGCAGTCGAGCCCAGCGATGTTGCCCTGCTGAGAAAGGTAAACGAGACGTGGCGCCGATTCGAGTCCGCCGGAGTCAAAGCGTTCGCCGTCTGTCTCGCCGGCCAGTCGGTGGCGCCCACGCTTCGTTCCCTTTCCGAGAAGGACACGTGGAGCCTGCCCCTCACGGTGACTCGCGGCGGGGCGGACGACCCCGTCTGCAAGCAGTGCAAGCTGAACGAGAAAGCCCGCAACACGGTGCTCGTTACGTCCCAGAACCAGCTCGTGTACGCGCGGCAGGACCTGTCCGCGGACGACTTCAAGGCAGTCGCCGAGGCGCTGCAGAAACTGGCCGACAAGAAGTAGCCGCACCCTCACGCCCAGCGGCTCAAGGCTGTGCCTCCACACCCTATGGAAGACCTCAACGCTTTGCTGACCGAAGCCCGAGAGGGCGGGCACTCTGCAGCGGAACTGGAAGGAATGCGGGACCTCCTCGCTCACCGCCTCGGGGTCCTGTCGCTGGACCTGGAGGCGCTGCCCGCAGGAACTGCCGAACGCCGCAGCCTTGAGCGCGACGTTGCAGCGCTCCGACAGCAAGTGCAGGTGCTGCGCGAAGAGGTCTCGGTGACGCAGTTCGTCGAGCAGTCTGCGGTGGCGGCCCTCAGGATGGGGCAGTTGCTGGAAGGGTGACCCCGGAGGAAACGGCGTGGGGAGTTGAGGAGGATGGGCGGCAGCGGCTTGGGCGGAAGTTACGAGGCGTCTCGCTCGGCGACAACCAGGCGGCCCTTGCCCTCGCACCAAGAGCACTTACGCCAGAGACGGAAGTAGGCATCCCAGACCCGTCCCCGAGAGTCGCAATGGTCACATGGCATGATGGACGCCAGCCCCGCGATCCCGATAGCGGCCCGCACCGGCCTTGCCGGCTTCAGGGGGCTATCGCCGGCCGCCGTCCCGATAGGAATGGATTCACTCGGTAAGGAGAGTTCCAGTCTCATGGGCACCTTCAATAGCCTATCACGGCTCAGGCGTGCCCGCAAGGCCGGCACGACACAAACGCCCACTCCCTCCGCGCGCCCAGCGGCAGACGCCCGGACCCGGGCCTACTCCGGAGTGACCTCGGTGCAGGCGTAGCCCGCTTGGCGGTACGCCTGCTGCAACCGCCGCAGCTCGGCTGCCGTTCGATAGACCCCCAGCACGGCCCCGCCCGACCCAGGGAACTTGCAGGGGTGCCCCAACCCTCTGCCGATCTCGACCATCTTCAGGCACTGCTCACCGATCACTTCGGCACCCAACACCCGGCAGCGGAGGTCGAAGTTGCGGTCCATCAGCCGAGCGAACAGGTCCAGGTCGCCCTTCAGCAGTGCCGCCTTCCCGCGCTTGGCGTATCCGGCCCACCGTCCGATGGCCTCGACCACCTGCTTCTCACCGCGGTTGTAGCGGAAGCGCAAGTCGCCGTGGACCTTACCGGAGAACGAGGGGTCGTCGACATACGCGAGAAAGAGAGGCGGCAGCACTCGGGGGTCGATCTTCTCGTACAGCCCATGCCGGTGCTGCTTCATGTACTCCTCGTCAAAGTCCATGTAGACACAGCCACCGTAGATCTGGACGACCCGATCCTGAAGCCCCGCGGCAATGCCCAGTTCCTCGGTCTCCACGGAGAGCACGACGTTGGGCTGAAGAGGTAGCGGAATGTCTCGTTCGGAGAGGCCGTAGAACTGCATCAGGCACTTGAACGCCGCCGAGATGATGGCGCTGGACCCACCCAACCCCACCTGTCTGGGGATATCGGTTTCGTACTTGATCGTGAAGTTGCGCGCCGGCAACCGGATGCCCAGGGAGGAACAGAACTCCTTGAACTTCTTGCACGTGGCGAAGAGGAGACGAAGCCCGCCGTAGTAGCCATCGCGGTTTGCCACGGTCTCCAGGTCAGCCAGGTTCTTGAACTCAACCGGGTCGTAGCGCGGGTGGGCCTGGATCTGCAGCGCCGGGCTCTCCCACAGCATCACCTGCGCGCGGAAATTGCGGATGGTGCACGAGATCGTCTTCCCGTGGTACCCGTCCGAAGGGTTGCCCAACAGCCCGACGCGCGCATACCCGTTGTTGGTGATAATCAAGCTCAACCACTTCCTCTCGGTTGCGGGACGGGACTTGGAGGGGGCGGAATCTACCGGCACTCCGGCACCCCGCAACATCGCGGTTTGACCGCATAGGCCCCGAGCAAGTTCCGGGCGGACCACAGTGTCTCCGCGGAGAGCCCAACCAATCGCCGTCGCCGCCGCACCGCGCACTCAATATCGGAGGTCCTTCGCCTCGACCAGCACCTCGAGCTGCTCCAAAGCCTTTCCTACCCCAAGCGCAACACAGGAGAGAGGGTCTTCGGCGATCCGAACCGGGATGCCGGTAGCGCGACTGAGCAGCGCGTCGAACTCCCGTAGCAGTGCGCCACCCCCGGTAAGGGTGATCCCGCGGCCAACGATGTCGGCGGCCAACTCGGGCGGTGTCTGCTCAAGGACCGACTTCACCCGCTCCAAGATGGCGCTAACCGGCTCGGCGAGGGCCTCGCGGATCTCCTGTGAGGTGACGGTCACCGTCTTCGGCAGCCCGGCCACCATGTCGCGCCCTTTGACCTCCATCTCCAACTCGGTCTCCAGCGCGACGGCGGAGCCGACGCGGATCTTGATGTCTTCGGCGGTCCGTTCGCCGACCATCAAGTTGTACTCGCGCTTGATATGTCGGGCGATGGCTTCATCCATCTTGCTGCCGGCAAGGCGGAGGGACTCGCTGCGGACGATCCCACCCAGCGAGATGACGGCGATGTCCGTGGTGCCGCCGCCGATGTCGATCACCAGGTTCCCTTCCGGGCCGGTGATGGGCAGCCCTGCGCCGATCGCTGCCGCCATCGGCTCCTCGATGTGATAGGCCCGCCGAGCACCCGCTTCGACGGCGGCATCGAGGACGGCTCTGCGCTCAACACTGGTGACCCCAGAGGGAACACACACCACGGCGTACGGCTTGAAGAGGGGCCGGCGACCGCAGACCTTCTGGATGAAGTGCCGCAGCATCTTCTGGGTGACGCTGTAGTCGGCAATGACCCCGTTGCGGATAGGCTGAATTGCCACAATGTTCCCGGGGGTGCGACCCAGCATCTGCCGGGCCTCCTCCCCAACCGCCAGCAGTTTCTGACTGGTGCGGGAGATGGCCACCACCGAAGGCTCCCGCAAGACGATGCCCTTCCGGCGCTCGTAGACCAGGACGTTGGCCGTGCCAAGATCGACGCCAATGTCCCGCGCTAAGCCAAACATAGCTGCGCCTGTCTTCCAGAGCTATCGTGGCGCACGATGCTCGCGCCCAGCGCCGCGAGCTTCTGTTCGATGGACTCGTATCCCCGGTCGATCACCACGATGTTGCTGATCTCGGACTCCCCTTCCGCCGCGAGGGCAGCCGTGATCAGTGCCGCACCGGCGCGAATGTCGGGGGCTTCTACGGGGGCGCCGGTCAGCTTCTGCACGCCACGAACCACGGCCGTCTGACCGAGCACGTTGATGTCGGTGCCCATGCGCCGCAGCTCGTCAACGTACGCAAAGCGCGACTCGTAGATCCGCTCATCGATGACGCTGCGGCCCTCCGCCAAGGAGATCATCGCCACGAACGGGGGGTGGAGATCGGTGGGGAACCCGGGGAAGGGCGCGGTGGCAATGTCTACGGCTCGCATCCGACCGCTGCGCTGAACCCGGACCGCATTGTCCGCTCGGGTGACGTTCGCGCCCGCACCGGAGAGTGCCTCCAGCACCTGGTCCAGCCACACCGGTTCCAGGGGGTACACAGTTACGTCTCCGCCGGTTGCCGCCGCGCTCATCAGCAGCGTGCCAGCCTCGATGCGGTCCGAGATCACCGTGTGCTCGCAGCCGGAGAGCTTCCTCACTCCGTCGATGGTGAGGGAACTGGAGCCAGCGCCCTGGATGCAGGCACCCATCTTGCGGAGAAACTTGATGAAGTCTTGCACTTCGGGGTCGCGGGCGGCGTTCTCGACCACTGTCCGCCCCTGCGCCGCCGCTGCCGCCATGACGATGTTCATGGTGGTGCCGACGCTGCACCAGCGAGGGTCCAGGTAGATCAAAGCACCCGTCAACTGGCGGCACTCCGCCCGCATGAAACCATGCGCCAGCAGCACCCGAGCACCCAGCTTCTGAAAGGCATCGGTGTGAAAATTGACGGGCCGGGTGCCGAGAATGCACCCGCCCGGAAGGGGCACTTCGGCCTTGTGAAGCCTCGCCAGCAGCGGCCCTGCCACATAGAAGGAAGCCCGCATCCGCTTAACGAGTTCGTACGGGGCGACGTGCGTGATCAGTCGCGAGGCGTTGACGGTGACCGTGCCGCTATCAGTGAACTTCACCTTCGCGCCCAGCGCGCGAAGGACCTCGATCATAGTGCGTGTGTCCTCGATGCGAGGAACGTTATGGATGACGCAGGTATCCTCGGCTAAGAGGGTGGCTGCAAGAATGGGCAGGGAAGCATTCTTGCTCCCGCTGAGTCGGACCTCGCCCCTGAGTTTTCGGCCGCCTTGAACGTAGATGCGTTCCACAGGCAAACCCTCCTCGTAGTTGAGCCGCAATGCAGTGCTGCGATGGCTGGCACAGGAATCGCCCCCGGGCTATGGGCACAAGCGGCGAGTGGGCCCAGAGCGCCCCTGCCGTCTTCAGACTGAGCGCTTCGGACGGCGTCGTGGGGGAGGCTCCGCGCTCGGGGGCGGAGCAAGAGGGGTGCCTGCTTGGCTGTCCGCCGTCAATCGAGCGTGGGAATCTGCTGCTCTTCCGCCAGGCGCTCCGGCACCTCGGCGCTATCCGCCAGGACGATGGCGTGGTTCTCCGAGATCTCGAAGAAGCCACCGGAGAGGGGGATCTCCATCGTCCGGCCGGCCGGATCTGCCAACCGCAACGTGCCGTCCTTGAGGGCAGCGACCAGCGGGGCATGGTTCGCGAGCACGCCAAAGGAGCCTTCGGCGCCCGGCAGACGTGCAGCAGTTACGTCGCCACTATACACCATCTGATCCGGCGTGACAATTTCGATGCGGTAGGCTTTGGCTGGCATGGTCGCAGATGTACCCGCACTCTTCGCGTGATCCGGGCTCGGACGTTTGGCAGGCGAGCGTCCCTACTCGGCCTGCCGCTGCCGTTCCTTGCCTTTCTCGACGGCTTCCTCGATTGTCCCAACCAAGTAGAACGCCTGCTCCGGCAGGTCGTCGTGCTTGCCGTCGAGGATCTCTTTGAAGCCTCTCACCGTATCGTCGCGGGACACGTACTTGCCCGGAAGCGAGGTGAACACCTCAGCAACGTGAAACGGCTGCGACAGGAACGACTGCATCTTCCGAGCGCGCGCCACCATGAGCTTGTCTTCGTCTGAGAGTTCGTCGATCCCCAGGATGGCGATGATGTCCTGGAGGTCTTTGTAGCGCTGAAGCACCTGCTGAACGCCGCGCGCCGTCTCGTAGTGCTCTTGCCCCACAACCAGCGGATCCAGAATCCGCGAAGTGCTGTCCAGCGGGTCCACCGCGGGGTAGATGCCCAACTCGAACAGTGAGCGAGAGAGGACGGTAGTGGCGTCGAGATGGCTGAACGTAGTCGCCGGAGCAGGGTCGGTGAGGTCGTCCGCAGGCACGTAGACCGCTTGGACCGAAGTGATGGAACCCCGGGTGGTCGTGGTGATGCGCTCCTGGAGAGCAGCCATCTCCGTCGCCAATGTCGGCTGATATCCCACGGCGGAGGGCATGCGCCCCAACAGCGCCGACACTTCCGAACCGGCCTGCGTGAACCGGAAGATGTTGTCGATGAAGAGGAGTACGTCCTGTCCCTTCTCGTCGCGAAAGTACTCCGCCATCGTCAGCGCGGAGAGGGCGACGCGCAAGCGGGCACCAGAGGTCTCATTCATCTGCCCGAACACCAGGCAGGTTCGGTCGATGACTCCCGACTCCCTCATCTCCAGCCAGAGGTCGTTCCCCTCGCGGGTACGCTCCCCAACGCCGCCAAACACGGAGACGCCACCATGCTGCGTCGCCACGTTGTGGATCAGCTCGGTGATGAGCACGGTCTTGCCGACGCCGGCGCCGCCGAACAGCCCGACCTTGCCGCCCCGGGCGTACGGTTCGAGCAGGTCGATGACCTTGATGCCCGTCTCGAACATCTCTGTCACCGCGCCCTGTTCCTCAAAGTTGGGGACGGGCCGGTGGATGGGGAAGCGTTGCGCTGCCCTGACCTCGCCCAGATTGTCAACGGGTCTGCCCAGCATATCAAACAGCCGCCCGAGCGTTTCCTCACCGACGGGCACGGTGATCGGTTCACCGGTGTCGACAGCTTCTGCGCCGCGAATCAATCCATCTGTGGCGGTCATGGAGATGCACCGCACGACACTGTCGCCCAAGTGCTGAGCCACTTCGAGAACCAAGTCCAGGTTGCGGGCTTCGTCTTGGACGCGAATGGCGTTGTAGATGTCGGGAAGGTCGTCCCGGGGGAACTCGCAGTCCACCACCGGTCCGATTACCTCGACGACGCGACCTACTCCCATTCTGTCACTCCTTTCCGGAGGCTCCTTGTGCAGCGGTTCCGGAGCTTAGGCGTCAACCGGTCCGCGAACGCACCGGCTGACGGCTGACCTCCCGAAAAACGATCTTCATCCGTCCTCTGTGGCTAACGCTTCTGCCCCGCCAACCACCTCCGAGATCTCCGTGGTGATGGCCGACTGCCGCGAGCGGTTGTACTGCAGCGTCAGGTCTTTGATCATCTCACCAGCGTTCTCAGTGGCGGCCGTCATCGCGGTCATCCGGGCGCCAAACTCGCTGGTGAGCGCTTCGAGGAGCATGTGGTAGAACTGCGTGTCGACGTACCGCGGTAGCAGTGAGCCCATCAACTCGGCCGCCTCGGGCTCGAACAAGAACTCCGCTCTGGCGCTTTGCGCGGGAGTCTCCTCAGACTCCTCCGCGGCGGCAGGCTCTAAGGGCAGGAACCGGATGACCTTCGGCCGCTGACTCATCGTGGTGACGAACTCTGTATACGCCACATACACCTCATCTACGGTTCCGCTCTCGAACAGGCCGGTGATGGCGTCGATGATGACCTTCGCCTGGGCAAACGAGGAGCCCACGTCGAGCTGCTCGTGGTAGGACTCGATGTCGTGGGTGCGACGAGTGAGGAACTCATTCCCCTTGCGGCCGACGGTCAATAGCTTCCAGACCTTGTTCGGCGCCGCTGCCATGAACCGCTCGGCGGTCCGGAGGAGATTCGCGTTGTACGAGCCGCACAGCCCCCGGTTGCCGGTGATCACCACCAGCGCGCTCGCGCGCACCTCGGGGCGTTCAGCCAACAGCGGATGCTCCACCCGCCGCGCCTCGGGTCCCAGGCGCTCCATGAGCTGCTGCATCTTCTCGAAGTAGGGCTTCCCCGCCGTCACCTGTCCCTGGGCCCGACGCAGCTTGGCAGCCGCGACCATTTTCATGGCCAGGGTGATCTGCTGGATGTTCTGGACGGACCGGATCTTCCGGCGAACGGCACGTAGTGATTGCACTGCTCAGTTGGCTTCCTTGCGGAGTGCGAAACCGTGGGAGTCTCTACTTCTCGGGGGTCTCGGAGGCGGTCTCAGCTTTCGTCGCCTCGCTGTCGACGGGTTTGAAGGTCTCCTTGAAGTCGTCCAAGGCGTCCTTCAGCTTGGCTTCCAGTTCATCGTCTATCGCCAGAGACTTCTCCAACTCGGCGCGGACTTCGGGGTAGCGCTGGGCGATGAAGTCGCGGAGCTGCTCTTCGTACTCTTTGATCTCATCCAGCTCCAGGTGATCCACGTAGCCCCGGGTGGCAGCGAAAAGAGCCAGCACTTGGTCGACCACGCTCAGCGGCGAGTACTGGGGTTGCTTGAGAAGCTCGGTGATGCGCTGCCCGCGCGAGAGCTGGTGGCGAGAAGCCTTGTCCAGTTCGGAGGCAAACTGGGCGAAAGCCGCCAACTCCCGGTAGCGGGCCAAGTCCAGTTTCAGCGTCCCTGCCACCTTCTTCATGGCTTTCACTTGGGCCGCGCTTCCCACTCGAGAAACGGACAGCCCCACGTTGATGGCGGGGCGAATGCCGGCGTAGAAGAGATCGCTCTCCAGGAAGATCTGCCCATCCGTGATGGAGATCACGTTGGTGGGGATGTAGGCCGAGATGTCGTTGGCTTGCGTCTCGATGATGGGCAGAGCCGTCAGGCTGCCGCCGCCGGTGCTGTGCGGGTTATCGGGGTCTTTCCAGTCGCTCGCCATCTTGGCAGCGCGCTCCAGCAGCCGGGAGTGCAGATTGAACACATCGCCCGGGTACGCTTCCCGACCGGGAGGGCGCCGGAGCAACAGCGAGACTTGTCGGTAGGCAACCGCGTGCTTGGAGAGGTCATCGTAGATGATGAGGGCGTGCTTGCCGCTGTCGCGGAACTCCTCGCCAATGGCGCAGCCGGCATACGGCGCCGCATACTGCAGGGGCGCAGGGTCGCTGGCAGGAGCGCTCACGACCATGGTGTACTCCATGCCGCCAAACCGGTCCAACTGCCGGACGACGTTCTTGACCGTGGACTGCTTCTGCCCGATGGCGACGTAGATACAGAAGACGTCGGTGTCCTTCTGGTTGATGATCGTGTCGACGGCGAGCGCCGTTTTGCCCGTTTGCCGGTCGCCAATGATCAACTCGCGCTGCCCTCGGCCGATCGGGATCAGCGCGTCGATGGCTTTCAGCCCGGTCTGCAGCGGCTCTTTCACCGGCTGACGCTCCACCACGCCGGGAGCGCGGACATCGAGGCGGCGGGAACGCTCACTGAGGATCGGCCCCTTGCCGTCGATGGGTTGACCCAACGCGTTCACGACGCGGCCGACCATGGCTTCGCCGACGGGGATCTCGACGATGCGGCCGGTAGTCTCGATGCGGTCGCCTTCCGCCACCATCTGGTCGGCCCCCAAGAGCACTGCGCCGACGTTGTCGGCCTCGAGGTTGAGGACCATGGCGAAGAGCTCTTCGGGGTGAAGGCGCGTGGGCGGCAGCCGGAGCAGCTCTCCGGCCATGGCACCTTCGAGACCAAAGGCCCGAATGATACCGTCGCCGACTTCCAGCACAACACCCTCGTCCACCATCCGCAGTTCCTTGCGGTAGGCGGCGAGTTCATCTTTGAGTATGGTGGTGATCTCTTCAGGTCGTACGGCCATGGTCACCTCTCCTGTGGGACCCGCCCGGCGAGGGGCAGGGGGGCGGCTGGGAGACTACGTCACCTCCACGACGCGCGCCTGCTGGAACCGGTCTCGGATTGTCTCCAAGTGCGAGGCGAGGCTGCCGTCGATGAGGTGGCCGCCGACGTGGACGACGAGACCGCCAATGAGGGCTTCCTCGATTACGCGGCGGAGGATCACCCGCTTGCCGGTCAGGGCATTCAGCTTCTGTGTCAAGGCGTCGGCGAGGTCGTCCGGCAGCGGCACGGCGCTGCGCACCTCCGCGCGCTGAATGCCGCGCGCCTCGTCGAGCAGTTTGTCGAACTCCCCGATGGCCGACAGGATGAGCGAAGCGCGCTTCTTGTCGATCATGAGGCTGAGGAAGTCGAGCGTGA
>PEVN01000512.1:0-74556 GCA_002779825.1 Armatimonadetes bacterium CG06_land_8_20_14_3_00_66_21
GGTCAGCCCGAACCCAAGACCGGCCTGCACGAATGCATCTCGCAGTTGGGCAGACATGAGCCGGTGCACTTTGGTGCCGGGTGGCGTGTTGAAGTCGCCTGCCGCCACCAACGGCCCGGTCACCTTTTCGCACAGCCGCAGCAGGGCGACAGACTGCTGCGTCCGCACCGCAGAGGCCCGCCGAAGGCCGTGTGCCAGCGAACCCACAGACTCGGCATGCAGCGCCCCGATGTCAGAGGTCATGAGGTGGACGTTGACCACCGTGACCCGCTGCCCTCGCACGTCGATCGCGGTCATCAGAGCCTGACGAGCGACCGTTGGTGAGCCCAGCGGAACGACCCGGTTCTTGACGATGGGGCAGCGCGACAGGGTCATTCCGCCGCGGCTCGTGCGCTTGACCTCGTAGCCGCTCAACGCAGCCGCGAGTGCGGGAGCCGGGTCTGGGCTGTTCCCGATCCCGGCGACCTCCTGCAGGCACACCACGTCTGGACCGGTGTCTCGGATGATCCGGGCCACATTGTCCACGCCACCGGTAGCACAGTGGATGTTGTACGTCAGCACGCGAAGGGCCGGCGCCCCGGCCGACCGTCCATTCAGTAGAGGAACCCGTACGCCCATGAGCACCCAGCATGTCCAGGCAAGGGCGGCAGCATTGACGGCCAGCGCCGTCCCGCAGCGGCGGAGAACACTGACGCTCCCCAGCAACGCCGGCAGCACAAGGAAAGGCTGCTGCGGCATGAACGCGAGCAGGACGCCCAGCCAATGTCTCTCGCCCACATACCGCTTGGCACCCCAAGCAGCGACTACTACTACCAGGGAGAGCCACGAGGCTGCGAGCAGGAGCCGCTCGCCCCTTGGCCGGGCGCGTGTCCCCGTCTCCCCAGCTCCTCGTTCCGAGTCCCTCAACAGTCAAAAACCTCCACCGGCAGCGGCGACCGTGATTGTACAGAGTCCGGCGCCACGCGTCCACGGGCCGGGTGCCCTGGCACAAGCGACCGTTTCATGCTATCCTCTGCGGACGAAACAGTCTCGGGCCTGCAATACTCCCAAGGAGGGAAACCGCTCGTGGCAGCAGACGACATCACCATCCAGGACATTCAGGACTTGCGGCCGGCGTGCTATGGGTGCACCAGCACGAACACGCGGATGATCCACCCAAGCGCCGGCTTCAACGATTCGGGCAAGTTCATCATTCAATGCGGGCAGTGTGGCAGAGTGCGGACCGTCCGGGACGAGCACGTGCGCGAGATGCTGTCCGCAGCCTCGGGACACGCAGCCGCCGGGGAGGACGTCACCGTCTACTACCAGGTGGCGATCTATTACCGCAGCGACGACTACCAGGGCGCGGTGCACTCGACGTACGTATTCACCGACCGCCACCGGGCGCAGCAGGAAGCCGACACGTTGGTGGAGCGCTACGAGAAGCAATTCGGCTGGGCGACCGCCCATGTCATCCCCGTTCGGGTCGCGGAAAGCTGATTCGCGCAAGGCGTGCTCGCCCTTCCGCTGGACAGATAGTTGCATGTCTCCCCTCTTGGAAGTGGAGTCTCGGCCCGCCTGCTGACGGTCCGGGGAGCGTGAATCTGTCCGGATCCTGGCGAGCCGATGAAGCTGTCTCTCTTTGTCCCCTGTTACGTCGATCACTGCTTTCCCAAAGCCGCCATCGCCACGCTGCGCGTCTTGGAGCATCTGGGTCACACGGTTGAGTACCCCGAAGGGCAGACCTGCTGTGGGCAGCCTGCCTTCAACAGCGGCTACTGGGACGAGGCACGCGCCGTCGCCCGCACCTTCCTGCGCGCCTTCCGCGACTGCGAGACCATTGTCGCTCCCTCTGCAAGCTGCGCGGTCATGGTGAAGGTGTTCTACAAGGACCTGTTCCGGGGCGACAAGGACGAAGCCGAAGCCTGCGCACTCGGCGACCGCGTCTTCGAGTTCAGCCAACTGCTCGTCAACCAACTGGGCGTCACCGACGTGGGCGCGACGTTCCCCGGCAAGGTCAGCATCCACGACTCCTGCCATGGGCTGCGGGAGCTGGGGATCAAGCAAGAACTTCGCACGCTGCTGCGGTCCGTCCGCGAGCTGGAATTGGTGGAACTCGACTACTCCGAAGTGTGCTGCGGCTTCGGTGGCACCTTCAGCGTGAAGTTCCCCGAAGTCTCCACCTCCATGGCCGATGACAAGATCGCGGACCTTCAGCAGACCGGCGCGCGATATGTCGTCTCGGCCGACACGAGCTGCCTCATGCACCTGCAAGGCCGGATGCAGAAGCGCGGTCTCGAAATCCAGACGCTGCACATCGCCGAACTGCTGCACCAAGGGCTCCCTGCGGCGAACTGACGGGCACGTGGCCCCAAGGAGAACGGAATTGCCGGACTACGACATCGGCAAGCTTGCACAGAGTCTCAGGGCAATCTGCGGCCCCGCGGGCGTTATCGCCGACCCAACCGACCTGCTGACGTACGAGTGCGATGCCTACATCGTCGAACGGGTCACCCCCGACTTGGTGGTGATGCCGGCGACGACCGACGAAGCGGCACAGGTCATGGCGCTGCTGCATCGCGAGGGAGTGCCAGTGACGCCGCGTGGCACAGGCACCAGCTTGGCCGGCGGTTGCCTGGCCGCCAGCGGCGGCGTGGTGGTAACGACCACTCGCCTGAAGCGCATTCGGGAGATCGACCTCCGCAACCGCTACGCCGTGCTCGACGCGGGCGTCATCAACGCCGATCTGCACCGCGCTGTCAACCCGCACGGCTACCACTATGCGCCCGACCCGTCGAGCGAGCAGTCCTGCACAATCGGCGGCACGGTGGCGACCAACGCCGGCGGCCCCCATACGCTCAAGTGGGGGGTTACGACCAACCACGTACTCGGTCTGGAGGTCGTTCTGCCCGAGGGTACTGTCCTCAACGTGGGCGGTCCCACCCCGAACCTGTCCGGCTATGACCTGACGGGTGTGCTCGTCGGCTCCGAGGGCACGTTGGGGTTGGTAACCGGCGTCACGGTTCGCCTGGTCCGGCTGGCAGACGCCGTCCGAACGATGCTGGCGATCTTCGACCGGCTGGAGGACGCAACGGACACGGTCACCGACATCATCGGCACCGGCATCGTGCCGGCGGCCCTGGAATTGATGGACCAGACGATGTTGGGCGCGGTCGAGTCCGGTCTGAAGGTCGGCTTCCCGACCGATGCCGAGGCGGTTCTCATTATCGAGTTGGACGGGCTGGAGCCGGGGCTCGACGAAGAGCTGGAGGCGGTCACCGGAGTCTGCGAGCGCCACGGCGTCCGCGAGGTCCAGCGCGCAAACACCGAGGCAGAGCGCGCCGCGCTGTGGAAGGGACGCAAGCGCAGCTTCGGCTGCATCGGCAAGCTCAGTCGGTCATTCGTGTGCGAGGACGGCGTTGTCCCGCGACCGAAGCTGTCTCAGGCGATCCGGGAGATCGGCAAGCTCGCGTCGCAGCACAAGATGCGGGTCGCCATCATCTCGCACGCTGGCGATGGCAGCCTGCATCCCATCCTCCTCTACGACGAGCGCGACCGAGCACAGGTCGAGACCATGAAGTGCTGCAGCGAGGCGATCATGCGGAAGTGCCTCGAGCTTGGCGGCACCTCTTCGGGTGAGCACGGCATCGGCTGGGAGAAGGCCAAGTACCTGCCGGTGCAGTACAGCGTTGACGACCTCGACTCGATGCGGCAGATCCGGGGCGTGTTCAACCCAACCGGCCGGTGTAACCCGCACAAGATCCTGGGCTCAGACGTGCCGTTGGTGGAATCGCTGAGGGGTGAGGCAGCATGATGAGGGAACTGGAAGCGCAACTTGCCGGGATCGTCGGCGAAGGTGGATTGCAGCAGGGAGGCGGCTCCGAGTATAGCGTCGACGGTGTCGTGCCAGGCTTGGTCGCCTTCCCTGAATCAGCCGCCCAAGTCGCGGAACTGGTGAAGGTGGCCAACGCCAACGGACTGAAGGTAGTGCCCTATGGCGGCGGCACCGCCATGGGCCTGGGCATGACGCCGGAGCGCGTTGACCTGGTCCTCAGCACCAAGCGGCTGACCGACACTCCCCACGACGACCGGCGCGACATGACCCTCAGCGTCGGCGCCGGCATGACGCTGTCTGCACTGAACGCCCGGCTCGCGGAGGACAACCTCTGGCTGCCGCTCGACCCGCCGGACCCAGAGCGCGCAACTATTGGCGGTCTCGTCGCGGCCGACCAGTCGGGTCCTCTTCGGCACGGCTTGGGGACCCTGCGCGACCACGTCATCGGCATGAAGGTCATCTCCGCCGAAGGCAAGCTCGTCGCCGCTGGCGGCCGGGTCGTGCGCAACGTCGCCGGCTACGACATGTGCAAGCTGCACATTGGCGCCCTGGGGACGCTGGGCCTCCTCGTGGAGGTCTCACTCAAGCTGGCGGCGCGCCCGCAGGCGAACGCGATCGTCCTGGCGAAACTCAGCAGCGTGGCCGACGCGGAGCCCTTGATCGCCGCAGTCCTGGACAGCTCCCTCGAGCCGGTGCTCCTCGAACTGGTCTCCGGAACAGCCTGCGGCGCCGCAACCGCCGGGCTGCTTCCCGATGGCGCTGTGGTTGCGGCGGGCTTCGCCGGAAACGGGCAGCGGGTTGCGTGGCAGGCGGAGGCATTCGCAGCACTCGTCGCCAGCCAGAGCTTGCAGCTCCTCGCTTCCCGCTCTGGCAACGAAGCACAAACTGCGCGTGAGGCGCTTGCCGAGGTTCACGGCGGCGACAGTGCTGACGTGGTGCTCGTCGCCTCAGTTCTCAGCAGTCAGGTGGCGGAACTCCTCACCCGCGCCGCAGCCCTGAGCGAGCCGCGCGGTGTCGCGATGGGCGCCGCCAGCCACGCGGGCAAAGGACTTGCGCGGCTGTTTCTTCGCGGCGAGGAGCAAGCGCTCACCGAAGTCACCCACGCCGCCCGCGAGGTGGTCGTCGAGCGGGGCGGCAGCCTCATCGTCGCGAAGGCCCCGCCAAAGCTCAAACCCCTGCTGAACGTCTGGGGCGCGCCGGCCGGGGACCTGGCTGTCCTGCAAGCTGTCCGGCGGACGTACGACCCCAACGAGACGCTGAATGCGTACCGACACGCAACTGCTGTTCGCGGTGCCGCGTGACAGCACACCCAAAGAGCGCACTTAGCGGACAGAAACGCCAAGGACTCCTGCCCGGCTCGCCCCTCGCTCTGAAATCTCCACTCGGAGATCTGGAATCTGAATTCTCGTAGGAGCCGACCTCGACATGCCCGTGCAGACGTGCCTGGAATCAGAACAGAAGCAGCTCTTTGAGGAAATTGAGGAAGACGTACTGGGCTGCATTCACTGCGGCCTGTGCCAGGCGTTCTGCCAGTCGTTTCGGGCACTTGGGTCGGAAGCCTCCAGCCCACGAGGCCGCGTGCATCTCATTCGCGCCGCCAGCGAAGGCCGCGTCGACCTCGGCAACCAAGGGTTCGAGCATTTCTGGCTGTGCACTCTGTGCAACCGGTGTGAGTTGGCTTGTCCCATCGGTCTCAAGATGGCCGACTTGGTCCGCAAGGTGCGGAACATCTATGGCGATCGACTTCCCGAGGGACTCCGCGCCACGGTGGCCGCCCATCTGGACACCGGGAATAACATGTCGGTCACCAAAGAAGACTACCTGGACACGCTTGAGTGGATGGAGGAAGAACTCCAGGCAGAGCTGGACGACCCCACCTTCCGCATCCCCCTCGACGTCAAAGGCGCGCGCTACCTGCACACGTTCAACCCCAAGGAACCCCGGTTCTACCCCCTGCTCATCCAGTATGCGGCCAACATCTACCGCGCCGCCGGCGAAAGCTGGACGGTCAGCAGCGAAGCCTGGGACGTCACCAACTACGCGCTCTATGATGGCAACGACGAACGCGCCACCGAGATTGCGCGACGCCTCTTCGATCGCGCGCGAGAGTTGGGCGTCGAGGCGGTGGTTGCGTCCGAATGCGGGCATGGCTACTACGCCATGCGGTGGGGCGCCGAGAAGTGGCTAGGCAAGGAAAACGTCCTCCCGGTTCGGAGCGTGGTTGAGGTGATGGCCGACTACATCACGTCGGGCCGGATTCAGGTGGACCCTTCCGTCCACGCTGGTGCGCTCCACACGTACCATGACCCGTGCCATCTCGGCAGAAAGGGCGGCATCTTCGACGAGCCGCGGCAGATCATCCAAGCCTGCGTCCCCAACTTCGTCGAGCTGGCCGACAACCGAGAGAGTAGTTGGTGCTGCGGCGGCGGCGGTGGTGCCCTGGCGATGACCGAGTTGACGCCAAAGCGACGCCTGACGGCGGAGATGAAAGCCGAGCAGATTCGCCAGTCGGGGGCGGAGATTGTGATCACCGCCTGCCACAACTGCCACGACCAGCTCGAAGACATCAAGAAGGTCTACGGGTTGACCTACAAACTGAAGAACCTCAGCGAAATCGTGTCCAAGGCGTTGGTCCAACCGAGTGCGGAAACGGCGTAGGGGTACCAACCAGTTGCCACTGGGTCACACTGACAGCAGGGGTGTCCTCATCCTGTCCAGGAGAGTTTCGAAGTTGAGACCGGAAGCGGACGACTTTCGCACCAGGACCGCCGACAGCCTGACCAAGGACGGACTCAAGCAGCGGTGCCAGACGAACGCTTGGCTCGGCCACACGAAACGGGCACATGCTGCCGCGCAGATGCCTGAGTGGCAGCAGCTTTGCGCGTGGGCACGAGACGTCAAGCGGCACACCGTCGAGCACTTGGCGGACTACCTCGAGGAGTTCACCCGCAACGCGGAGCGTGTCGGAACGCAGGTTCACTACGCTTCAACCGCGGCGGAAGCGGTCCAGCAGGTTGCCGAGATCGCGAAGCAGCACCGGGAGGGGCCGATCACCAAGGGCAAGTCGATGGTCAGCGAGGAGCTTCACCTCAATGGCCACCTCGAGGCGGCGGGGTTGCTCCCCCTTGAGACCGACCTGGGCGAGTACATCGTGCAGCTTGCCGGCGACCGGCCTTCGCACATCATCACGCCCGTGATGCACATGGACCGGCAGCAGATCGGCCGACTCTTCGCCGACAAGCTGGGCCTCGACTACACCGACGACCCCCAAGCCCTGACTGCGGTGGCGCGGGAGCGGCTCCGCGAGGCTTTCCTCGCCGCCGCCGTCGGCGTCACTGGCGCCAACTTCCTCATCGCGGACACCGGGAGCATCGTCCTGGCCGAGAACGAAGGCAACATCCGGCTCTGCACCACGCTGCCCCGCGTTCACATCGCCCTCGCCGGTCTCGAGAAGCTCCTCCCCCGGCTCGCGGACTTGGGCGGGTTTCTTCGCCTCCTGCCGCGGTGCGGCACCGGTCAGAAGATGACCGGCTATGTCTCCCTGCTCACCGGTCCCCGTCGTGCGGGCGAAGTGGAAGGTCCGGAAGAGGTGCACGTCATCCTGCTCGACAATGGCCGGAGCGCGCTGCTCGCCGATCCGCACAAACGGCAGATCCTCACGTGCATCCGCTGCGGGGCCTGCCTCAATGCATGCCCGGTCTATCGAACGGTTGGCGGCCATGCCTACGACTCGGTGTATCCTGGTCCCATCGGGAAACTGCTCGGCCCGCACAGCATCGGTACGGATCACGGCACGGACCTTCCTTTCGGGTCCTCGCTGTGTGGCGCCTGCACCGAAGTCTGTCCGGTGAAGATCGACATCGCGCACCTGTTGCTCTACCTCCGGCAGGAAGCCGTGAAGAGCGGACACGGCGACTTCCTGTGGAACGCGGGCTTCAGCGCGTGGAGCACCGCGACGCAGTATGCGCCGCTCTATCGGGCCGGCGCTGCGTTGGCCAAGTTGGGCAGGGCGGCGCTCGACCGCACTGGCGGCTTGGAGGCCCTGCCCGGTCCCCTGGCGGGCTGGTCGCGCACGCGGGCCTTCCCGCCCTTCGCCAAGCGCTCCTTTGATCAGTGGTGGAAGGACACCCAAGGAGGGCAAGAGGTTGAGTAAGGAAAGCGTCTTGAACGCGGTGCGCGGAGCTCTGACCACAAGTCACGGCGCGGCGCCCCCAGCCTACCCCGTCGAGCCGGCGCCGCGGTCCGCCGTGACCACAGACCCCGACGCCCTGTGCCGAGAGTTCGTGCAGGAATTTGACAAGCTGGCTCAGTACGAGGATCAGCGGTTCGGGGCGGCTTGGCGCGTGGCGTCCGTTGACGAGGCGCGTGCGCGCGTCTGCGCCCTGTTCGCGCGGGAGGATGTTCGCCAGGTGTGCGCCTCGCCTTCGCCCCTGCTGGACGAAGTCCTGAGCGACGCCCTCCGCCAACAGGTGGACTTCACCCTCGCGACGACCCCAGAGACGGCCGGCGCAAACCTGAGCACCTTCGACTTGGGCCTCACCGATTGCCTCTGTCTCTGCGCCCGAACGGGATCGATCCTGGCGTCTACGGCAGAGATGGTCAGCCGTGCCGTGTCCCTGCTCCCGCCCGTGCACCTTGTGCTGGCGCGAGTCGGTCAGCTTGTCCCCGACATTCCCGACGCAATTGGCCTGATCGCCTCGATGCCGGGCTTCCCCGACGACCTCCCCGCCGCCTACACCTTCATCACCGGGTCCAGTCGCACCAGCGACATCGAGAAGGTGCTGGTCGTGCCGGCACACGGGCCGCGCGAGGTCTTCGTCATCATCCTGCCGTAGCCTCTCCTCTGCTGGCTCGTGGCCGCTACTCACGGACGAGGATCTTGAAGCGCTTGCCTTGCGGTGCTTCAGCGGCGATGGCTTTCACGTCCGGCAGCCGGCTCAACAACAGGAATCCACCGAAGGACAGCAGCGCGCCGAGGAGGATGGTCAACTCGAAGGCGATGATGGTGTAGGGCAGGATCGACACATTTGGCTTGCCGCCGGTGATCAGCCCGTAGCGCAGCGCGGTGTAGATCGTGAAGGCGAACCCGAAGCCCCCGCCACTGATCGCGCCAATGTAGCTGAAGACCTTCAGCCAGCTAGGCTTGGACGACAGCAGATGCTCCGCCTCAGGCACCGGGAACGGCGTGCGCACCTCGAGGGTGTCTTTCGGCACGCCTTTCCTGACGAGGTCTTCGAGGGCTTGGACGAATTCGTGTTCGTCGTCGAATTCGAGTTGACGAGTCATACTCGGAACTCCCAATGGGTCCCCGCTGCGTAATGGACGCCACCTGGCCGGCAATGCGTGGGCGTGGGCGCCGAGCACTACTGGAGGAGCGGCGGTCACTTGGCTTGCCGCGCCTCCGCCTGCGCATGCTCTTCCTCGATCTCGGTGATCGACAGCACCGGTAGCACCTTGCAGAACAGCAGGAACAGCATGAAGAACATGCCGAAGCTGCCGACGGTGATGCCGATCTCGGTGAGGGACGGCTTGTAGTTGCCCCAGACATACGGGTTGAAATCGCGGGCCAGCGAAGAGACGATGATCACGAAGCGCTCGCACCACATGCCGACATTGACGAAGAGCGAGAGCACAAACAGAAAGGCAACGTTCTCGCGGAGCCGCCGGAAGAAGATCCCCAGCGGCAGGAGCACATTGCACAGCACCATCCAGTAGAAGCCCACGCGGTACTCGCCGAAGGCGCGGAACAGGAAGTGCCCTTTCTCGTAGACGCTGCCGCTATACCACGCCATGAAGAACTCGACCCCGTAGGCATACCCGACGATCAACGAGGTCAGCAGCAGGAGTTGGGCGAGGCTCGCCAGGTGCTTGACGGTGATGTACTCCTCGAGCTTCAGGATCTTGCGCATGGGGATGACCAGCGTCAGGACCATTGCGCAGCCCGAGAGGATCGCGCCAGCGACGAAGTACGGGGCAAAGATGGTGGTGTGCCAGCCGGGGACGATGCTCATGGCGAAGTCCCACGAGACGACTGAGTGGACCGACACGACCAACGGCGTGGCGAAGGCAGCCAGGACGATGTAGAGCTGGTGGTAGTGCTTCCACTGTCGCGGCGTGCCGTTCCAGCCAAGGGACGCGATGCCGCAGATCCAGCGTCGGATGCCGGTGGCGCGGTTCCGGGTGATGGCGAGGTCGGGGATCAAACCGACGTAGAAGAACACGGCGCTGACGGTGAAGTAGGTACTCACCGCGAACACGTCCCAGACCAGCGGCGACTTGAAGTTGACCCAGAGCTGCCGGCCGTTGGGATAGGGGAACAGCCAGTAGGCGAACCACACGCGCCCGAGGTGGATCAGCGGGTACAGCCCGGCGGTCATCACCGCGAACACCGTCATCGCTTCGGCGGCGCGATTGAAGCGACTGCGGAACTTCGCCCGAAACAGAAACAACACGGCGGAGATCAGCGTGCCCGAGTGCGCGATACCGACCCAGAACACGAAGTTGGTGATGTAGACACCCCACCCGACGGGGTTGTTGATCCCCGCCATGCCCATGCCCTTCATGATCTGGTTCGCCCAGGCGGCCATGCCGCAGGCGAACACCAGTGCGCAGAACGCCACTGCCCCGAGATAGAAGAGACCGGGCTTCTTTATCGGGGCAAGGACGTCGCGCTCGACTTGCTCGGCGAAGACGACTGGTTGGGGTGTGGGTTGGGCTGCCATGGTGGGAGGAGGCTGGATGGGAGCGATGGGACAAATGGGACCCATGGAGACCATCCGTCCTATGACTCCCACAGGTCCTATGCTTTCAGACGGATCGCACCTTCTTCTTCAAGTAGTACACCGAAGGGTCAGTGTTCAAGTGCTCGAACACCCGGAACGCGCGATCCGACTTGCGCAGCCGCCCGACTTCCGAGTTCGGGTCCTTCAGGCTGCCGAACGCAATCGCGCCGCTGGGACAGGTCTGCGCGCAGGCGGGGATGACCTCGCCGTCGCGGATCTTGCGCCCTTCGTCCTTGGCGTGGTCCCGGGCTGCGCGGATGCGCTGGACGCAGAAGGTGCACTTCTCCATGACGCCTCGGCTGCGGACCAGCATGTCCGGGTTGACCATTTTGTCCAGCGGCTCTTCGCGGGGATGGTCGAACCAGTTGAACCGGCGCACCTTGTAGGGGCAGTTGTTGGCGCAGTAGCGGGTGCCGACGCAGCGGTTGTAGATCTGGGCGTTCAGCCCTTCCTCGTTGTGGATCGTTGCATAGACCGGACACACCGCTTCGCACGGCGCGTCGTGGCAGTGTTGGCACATCATCGGGGCGAAGCTGACCACGGCGATGCCGTCCTTCTCCTCGTACCGCGGCTCGACGCGGATCCAGGACATCTCACGGCCCTTGAGATGGTCCTCGAGACCGACAACCGGGATGTTGTTCTCAAGATGACATGCCGCCGCACAGGCACCGCAGCCGGTGCACTTGTCGAGGTCCACGACCATCGCCCACTGGTACGCCTTGTGCTCGTGGGCCGGGTACATCGACTTGTCGCGGAAGGCGCCGGGCTTCGCGAACAACTCGCTCTCGCCGGGCTCTTCTCCCTCGGGCTTGCCGCCGTGACCATGGTCGTGCTCATGCACGTGAACGGGATCAGGAATCACCCCGCGGCCTTCCTGAGAGGTCGAAAAGGCCATGATGGGGAGATTCGTGTGGTTGCCGGTCTTTGCCACCTGGATGCCCGGCAACACCCAGTCGGCCTCGCCGGTCTCTTCATCGACACGCGCGGGAATGTCGTCAAGCATCCCCATGTGCACGACGTAGACGTCGTCCTGCAGCAAGGGGTGCTTCTTGGCCGGCAACTCGGCGGACCAGCTCCCCTTCGAGACCCGCACACGGTCGCCGTCTTCGACGCCGAGCTTGTTGGCCGTGCCCTCACCGATGAGAACCCAGTCTCCATAGGTGACGGTCGTCAGGGGATCGGGGACTTCTTCCAGTAGCTGAAGAAGCCGGCTGCGCCCGTCGAACCAGCGAACCGAAGGGACAACTACCAACACGGCCCCCTGCGCGCCGGCGTCCGGCTCGACCTCATGAGTGGTGAGGAACTGCGCCACCTTGCTCAGGTGATCCCACGTCAGCAGGCTCTCAGGAAGAGGGATTGTCGGCTCAATAGAGCCTTCGTTCCTCAGTTGCGGGGCACCGTTCTCGGCATAGGTCCGAACCCACTTCGGCACCCGGTACCCCGCGTCGTCGAGTTGCTTGGCGCCACCCTCTGCATAGGTGGCAGCCCATTGCGCGCGGAGAAAGCCCTCGAACTCGTCGGCCTGGTTCAGTTGGTCTGTGCCACCCTCCTCCGTCAGGTGCAGGAGGAGGTCGCCTTCAGTCCGGGTGTCATGCAGGCTCTTCAGCGTCGGCCGTAGAACCGCCCGGAGCCCGCGCGAGGGTTCCAGGTCGCCCCACGACTCCAGCGAGTGCGAGAGCGGGAGGAGCACGTCGCAGGCATCCATCGTGGGCGTCATGAGTTCGGCAAGACCGACGCGGAGTTGGGCCTTGCCGAGGCTGGCTCTGAATGCGCCGTTCGCGGACACCGGGTCCACCTGCGACACCAGCACCGTTCCGACTTGCCCGGCTTCAAGCCGCTCGGCGAGCCGCGCCAAGTCGGCGGCAGAACCGACCCGGCCGTCATTCTCGACGGAAGCCAAATCCACCGTGTTCCCTACCATGTCTCTGCACGAGTAGAGCACACAGGTCAGGACCGCCGTCAACAGACCCGCAGGTTGCGCGGCCGACACGCCCCCCAGAATCACCAGCGGGCTCGCCGCGCTGCGGAACTGCTCGTCCACCGCCTCGATTCCTTGTACCGGCAGCCCGGTCGCCTTGGCCGCCACCTGGGCAGTGACATGCTCAAGCTGGTCGGCGAAGGTGACGCGCAGGTGGTCGGCCGATGGCTCGCCGGCACCCACCTGTCGGAGCAGATACGCTACGAGCGCGACCTCGCTGCCCGGCTTCACCACCAGCCGCCCATCCGCCTGCAGCCCGGTAAGCGAGACGTGGGGCTCGACGTGCGTCCACAGGAAACCGTCGCGCTCCCGCGCAGCCGCAAGCCTGCCGGCAAGCCTGACCGGGCTGACGAACGTCTCCAGAATATCGGCACCGAGGGTCAGCAAGAAGTCCGCCTTGTCGATCCGGTAATCCGGAACCAGGGCGTGCCCGAAGGCGATCTCAGTAGCCTTGCGGAGGGTCGCGTGAGAGACTGGCTCGAACTCGGGCCAACGCTCGACGTGCCTCTCACGGCAAAACAGGTCGATCACTTCCGACAGCGCTCCGGACGTGCGCCCCGAGAGATAGACATTCGTCTTGCCCAATTTGCGGGACCTGTCGATCCCCTCCCGCACCGCCGCGTAGGCTTCGCCCCACGAAACGTCTTCCCACTTCCCGTTCACTTTTCGCAGCGGGTTCTTGAGGCGGTGCGGATGGTACAGCCGCGTCAGCGAAGCCTGCCCGCGCATACAGAGCCGCCCGTCGTTGATCGGGTGCCCTTTGCGCCCTTCGAGCTTGACCGGAAACCCGTCGACGACTCTGGCCGAAATGCCGCACCCTGCAGGGCACTCGGTGCAGGTGGTGTCGACGTAGTGCGCTTCGCCGGGAATGATGCCCTCTTCGGGCGGGATCAGGTAGGGGATCAGCTTGTCGGTGCCGACCTTCTTGCAGCCGGCAACCACGGTGGTGCTGGAGGCAGCGCCGATTAGCTTGAACCAGTCTCTTCTCTTCATTCGGAGGGCTCCGGAAGGACCTCTGGGACCTCTGGGACCTGAACGACTCATGGAGCGACGATCACTTGTGGCAGGTGTAGCAGTCGACCGACGCCCCGTTCTGTCGGTGGCAGGAGACGCACCAGCCCATGGTCAACGAGCGCACTTGGCGGACGGTGGTCATCTCTTTGACTTGACCGTGGCACTCCTTGCACAGGTCGTTGGGCTGGATGCCTCTGTTGGTCTGGAAGAACTTCACATGGCGCTTGTGGCTGAAGTACACGAAGGGCGGCAGGTTGTGCACTTTGCTCCACGGGATCGGCGCTTCGTTCTTCCAGTACTTGGTCAGCTTCTGGACGCCGGGCCGGTCGGTGGCCGCGCTCTCGTGACACGACATGCACTTGCTCATTGGCGGGATACCGGCGTGTTTGCCTTTGTCGACGTACTGGTGGCAGTCGGTGCACTTCAACCCGACGACCTGCACGTGCTTGACATGCGGGAACTCGATGGGCTGCACAGGCTTGCTCTTGTAGTCGTGCCAATAGGCCTTCAGTCCCAGCGTCGCCACCAACGCCAGGCTGAAGTACCCCGTGAGCACCGCCCCGCCGACGCGTTTGATCATTTGGCTTGTCCTGCTGTAGCCGCTGGGCTAGTGGGTTCGGGGACAGCGTTGGGCTGCGCTGGTGTCGCTGACTTGGTTTGTTGGCTTGACTCGCCGCCGCCCGGCTTCACGGGCGCGGTCCCCCCACCCACTTGCTGCAGCACGTAGGTCGCAACATTGCGGATGTCTTTGGCAGATAGCCCCAGCTTCGGCATGTTGGGGAAGTCGGGCTGGATCTTCCGCGGGCTGGTAACGAAATCGATAAGGCCCTGCGGGTTGCCGGCGTACTTCTTCGCCGCCTCGCCCAGCGGCGGGCCGACGACCTTCTTGTCGAAGGCGTGACAGGTTGAGCAGACCTTCTTGAAGACTTGCTCCCCCAAGGTCCCGTCGCCAGCGGCGCTGCCGCCTTCCGCCTCTTCCATGGCGGCTTCGTACTTGGCCAACGCCTCTTCCCTTTCGGCGTCCATCTGCGCGACAAGGAGGGCGTTCTCTTCGGTGAGCGCGGTGGCGCGCGCCCCGCTGTCCTGCACGAACACCGTCACGACAGCGATCCCCAACAGCACCAGCGCTTGCACGCCGACGCGAGGGCGGGCTTCAACGTCGGTGATCACGCTCCACAGCTTGTGGGCACCGAGGCACAGGAACACGAGGCAGACCAGAATGGCGTTGTAGAACCCAGCCGATCGCGCAACTACAGGGGTGTGAACCGAGTGGAATGCCATCAGCAGCGGAAGCCCCATCGAGGCACCCAGCGCATGGGCGGCGCCGTGCTTCCGCAAGGTCGCAACGAACTGCGCGTCGTCTTCGTCGTCCGGGTTAGGCGTCAGCAGCACGAGCCGGACACCGACGGCAATCCCGGCGAAGCAAAGGAACTGCAGGAACTTGGCGAGTGCGTGCCAGGAGAACATCACCTGGCACGGCAGCACCATGAACCGCCAATACTCGGGATCGTACAACAGCGAAATGCTCCCGATGAACACCAGGTAGGTGGCCAGGAACACGCCCAACGCAGCCAATGCCAGCGGCAGGCGCTTCAGGACGGAAACGTCTGCCTGCACCGTCTTTGCGTACGCGTGCAGCAGACCGAAGGCGACGACGGCGCCCCCGAGAACCAGTGCCACAAACCGCACAGGATTGTGGGCGAAGTCGGGTACGATCTGCGCGCACGTGAACAGGATCACCGGGATTGGCAGGATGCCGAGGGTGAGCATGGCCGCCGGCGTGCCGAGGGTCTCCATGACGACTCGCCGCGCAGCGCGCCGCGCGAACGCGTCGCCGTTCGCCACAGCGAATCCGCTGAACAGCACCGACAACGCGGTGCCCCCAACCACCAGCCCGACGTAGAGGACGTGCACCAGCAGCACTGCAAACAGAACGAAGTGCAGCAGCGCGAGGTGCTCGCTGGTTGGGTGGGCGATGAGTTTGTTGAGAGAGTCCATGGGGAGCTGTCAGCGGTCAGCTATCAGCAACTAGTTACGGCCGAAGGGCGCCGGTCAGCAACAGCGTGCAAACAACCACACCGGCGTAGAGATTCATCTGCCGGAAGCCGAAGTTCGCGGGCAACGGCTGGTGGGGCAGCTTCAGCAGTTCTGCGGCGGCGGCGGTGAGCCAGAGCCCGGCGCCGAGCAGCACCCAAACCAGCAGGTACGAGTGCACCGAGGCGTACACCGGGATCAGCAGGCAGCACACGGCGGCGGCGACGATCCAAGCAAAGGTCGTGCGGGCCAACTGGGCGGCGGTCAGGCGCGTGGTCAGCGACGGCAGGCCGGCCCGCTGGTAGTCCTCGCCGTGATGCAACAATAGCAACCAGAAGTGCGGCACTTGCCAGAGGAAGAAGAACAGCCCGATAGCCCACAGAGCGGGGCTGAGCAAGCTGCCCCCGGCGGCGGTCCAGCCGACGGCCGGCGGAACCGCGCCGATCAGCGCGCCCGGAATCGCCGCAAACGCCGTGCGCCGTTTCAGCGGCGTGTACACGGCGTTGTACCAAACCGCGGCCGCAACTCCGAGACCGGCCGGCAGTGCTCCGCAGCCAAGGAACAGCGTCACAGTCCCAAGCCCCAGCAGTGCCGCGATCAGTGCTGCCGCGTGCTGCAGTCGCACCGTTCCCAGTGCCAATGGCCGCGAAGCGGTTCTGGCCATCTGCCGGTCCAAGTGTCGTTCTTGGTACTCGTTGAGCGCACACGCTCCGCAGGCCAGTAGGAGAATGCCGCCGGCAACTGTAGCGGCAGCGGCGAGGGCCTCGCTGTCCCGCAAGAGGGCGCCCATCCCTGCAGACAACGCGCCCAAGAAGGCGATCCGGGCCTTTGTCAGTTGTGCCAGGCTGCGGAGCAGTTGCATGGATGAATCCGGGACTGCGCTACTTGAGCGTCTTCAGGTATGCCAAGAGGGCGGTGGTCTCTTTGTCTGTGAGCTTGGGAGGGGACATCCGCGGCTGGAAGCCCTTCACGATCTCCGCCTCGGGCGCAGCGATGGACTTTCGCACATAGGCTTCGTCCGCCACCACGGTCTTCGGTTTGCCACCGACAAGGACTGTCACTTCCCGGCCGAAGAGCCCCTTGAACGTCGGTCCGGTCAGCTTCGTGCCGTCGCGACTGTGGCACGCAAAACAGCCGTTGCGGTTAGCGAGGGCCGCCCCTTCGGCGACGAGTGGGTCGGCCTTCTCGGCCTCCATGGGCTTCGCCGCCGCCGGCGTCGATGTCGCACTCGCAGCAAGCGACGGCGCCTTGCTCTTGTACCAGCGGGTGAACTCCGCCTCAGGCATCACGATGACCTTTGACAGCATCTTTGAGTGGTCGACGCCACAGTACTCGGCGCACATGAGGTCGAACTCGCCCAGCGAGGTTGGTTCGAACCAGGCCACGTTCTCCTTGCCGGGGACCACGTCTTTCTTGATCCGGAAGGCCGGCACGTAGAAGCTGTGAATGACATCGTTGGAGCGAAGCAGCACCTTCACCGGCTTGCCCAGCGGCACCCGGAGCACGTCGGTCTGGAGGCCGTTCTCATACGCGAAGCTCCAGCGCCACATCATCGCGGTGACCTTCACCGCCATGGCGTCCTGGGGGACGTTGCGCATCGTCCGGTACCCGAGGAAGCCGTAGTAGAACATCACCATCACAATGGCCAGGGGGATGACCGTCCAGAGAACCTCCAGCCAGGTGTTGCCCTCAATGTCCGTCGGCGTCGGGTTCCGCTTGTGGTTGTACCGGATGACGAAGTAGCTCATCAGCCCGGTGATCGCCACCAGCAGAAGCGTCGAGACGCCGACGATGAAGTAGAAGGCTGCGTCAACTTGCGAGGCGACTGTTGACGACTGCGTGAGCATGAAGGGACCTCACCTGAAGGAAACGTCCAGAAACGTGATGCCGATGAAGACTGCGAGCGTAACGGCCGCAATGAGCAGCACGTTGCGGTAGAGCGGCTCGTCGTACCTGAGATGCATGAAGATGGAGAGCACCAGCCCCGTCTTGCAGGAGGCGATGAGCAACGCCGCCAGCACATTGAACTTGCCGAAGTGGATGCCGGCCGTCGCTAACGTCAGCGCGGTCAGCAGGAGCAGCGCGCCCCAGATCAGGAAGTAGGTGCTGTACGGCACGAGGTGCTGTTCAGTTGTGTGATCAGAGGCGTTCATCGGGTCGTATCGGTCCCATGGGTCCCATGGTCTTAGCTAACCAGATACAGCAACGGGAACAGGAAGATCCAGATGACGTCCACCAAGTGCCAGTACAGCCCCGCCAGCTCCAGCCCGCCGTAGTCGGCGTACGTGACGTTCTCCGGCGAGGCGTGCAGCTTGAGGCTCACGGACACCTCCCGAACCGAGTCGTCGATCAGATCACCGGTCCAGAGGCGCTGACCCTGATCGTTGGTTAGCGTAACGCGGCCGCCGCGCAGCTTGTTGAGTTCGTCCGGCAGTGCCCATCGCTCAACCCGCTCCGGCTTTCGCGCGATGACGATGGCCATCCAGGCGAGCACAGCCATGCCGACCAGCACGTGGAACCCGTGCAGCCCGGTCATGGAGTAGTACAGACCGTAGAACACCTGCTCGCCGGAGGATTGCTCGCCAAGGGCAGGGGAATTGGGGAAGATGCCGTGGTGCATCTTCGCCGTCCACTCGAAGTACTTGTTCACCATGAACAGAGCGCCCAGGGCGATGGTCGCGAGCAGGCAGCCCAGCGCGACCTTCTTCTGCCCGCGCTGCAGGGCCCCGATGGAGAGCGCCATCGTCAGGCTGCTCGTCAGCAGGATCGCCGTGTTCAAGGTGCCGATCAGCACATTGAGCTGCAGCGCCGCGTGGTGGAACTCCGTTGGGTTTTTCGCGCGGTACACCGAGTACAGCAGGAACAACCCACCAAACAACAGCAGTTCCGTCAGCAGGAACAGCCACATGCCGAGCTTGGAGCCGATGGAGTCGGTGTGATGCTCGTGTTCGAGGGAGAGTTGTGCGGTGGCTTCGGCCATGGTTTGGGCGAGGGGAGCTATGGGACTCATGGGACCTGTAGGTCCCATTCTTCCTATCCAGTCCTATCCAGCCCCCTCCAGTCTCCTGAAGTCATACGGCCCGGAATCCACTCTGGGGATCTCGTGGAAGTTCTCCAGCGGTGGCGGAGAACTGGTCTGCCACTCCAGAGTTGCGGCTCCCCACGGGTTGGCTTCGGCCTTCTCGCCGTGCTTCATGGAGCGGATCAGGTTGTAGGCCATCACGATGAGGCCGGCGACGAGAATCCAGGAACCGATGGTCGAAGTCAGGTGATACGGATGGAACCGGGGCAGATAGTCGTAGTAGCGGCGAGGCATGCCCAGCCAGCCCATCACCAGCATGGGGAAGTACAGCGTGTTGAACCCGACAAAGATGGTGGCCATGGCGACGTAGGCGAGCTTCCGGTTGTACATGCGGCCGAACATCTTCGGGAACCAGTAGTGCACCGCCGCGAAGAACGCTATGCCGGTTCCGCCAAACATGACGTAGTGGAAGTGCCCCACGACAAACGCCGTGTCGTGGATTTGCACATCCACGGACAGGGCGCCGTTCATCAGGCCGGTGAACCCACCGATCATGAACAGGAAGATGAACATCAAGGCGAACATCAGTGGCGGCTCGGGATGGATCGACCCCTTGTACAGCGTCGACACCCAGTTGAACACTTTGATGGCGCTGGGGATGGCGACGACGAAGGTGAGGAACGAGAAGACGATTCCGGCCAGGTCGCTCTGGCCGCTGACAAACATGTGGTGCCCCCACACCAGTGACCCAAGCCCGGCAATGGCCATGCTCGACATCGCGATGGCCATGTAGCCGAACACCGTGCGGCGCGCGAAAACCGGGATGATCTCCGTGATGGCGCCCATGGCCGGCAGGATCATCACGTACACCGCGGGGTGCGAGTAGATCCAGAACAGGTGCTGGTAGAGAATCGGGTCGCCGCCCTTGGCCGGATCGAAGATGCCGACGCCAAATACGCGCTCCAGCATGACCAGCAACAGCGTGATGCCCAGCACGGGCGTCGCCAGGATCTGCACCCAACCCGTGGCGTAGAGCGACCAGACGAACAGCGGCAGTCGCCGCCAGGTCATGCCGGGCGCCCGCAACCGGTGAACGGTCGTCACGAAATTGATCCCCGTCAGAATCGACGAGAACCCGAGGATGAACGCACCCAGAATCGCCATGGTCACGTTGGTGTTCGTGCGCATGGCGTAGGGCACGTAGAAGGTCCAACCGGTGTCGGGCGGGCCGCCCATGGTGAAGAGCGAGACAACGGCGGTCACTGCCCCGATCATGTAGAGCCACCACGAGAGCAGGTTCAGCTTGGGGAAGGCGACATCCTTCGCCCCGATCTGCAGCGGCAGCAGGAAGTTCCCAAAACACGCCGGCAGCCCGGGCACGATGAACAGGAAGATCATGATCACGCCGTGCACCGTGAAGCACGCGTTGTACATCTGCGGCCCCATCAACTGCCGCCCGGGCGCGATCAACTCCAGCCGCATCAGCACACCGATGAGGGCTGCCACGGAGAAGAACGAGAGCTGCCCTGCCAGGTACATCAGACCGATCCGCTTGTGGTCGGTCGAGAAGAGCCAGGATAGGAGGCCCGAGTACTTGTTGCCCGACTCCTCGTAGAAGCTCAGTTCTTCGTGTGTTGTCGCAGTGGCTTCGACTGCCATTGGGTTCGGTCCTTGGTCGGTCCGCTCTGTCAGCTCAGTCGGATCGCTCTGATGGTCTTGGCGCGGCGCGCCTGAGTCGCGGGTCGCCGGGCTCAGTCTTCTTTCGCCCGGTCAGGAACAGCCACAGCCCGAAGGACCCGGCGAACAGCAGGGTCACAAGCCCGGTGATTCGGGTGACGCTCAACAGGTACTTGTGTCCCACCGGGTCATAGCTGAAGCAGTAGAGCAGCACGCGGTTCGCCGCTTTGCCGGTGCGGCCGGCGGCTGCCTCAGCCAGCGCCATCTGCAGCTCGAAGGGCAGGAACGACGTGCCGTAGAGGTACCGGGCCACGAGCCCGTCCGGCGACAGGATGGTCAGCACGGCCGCGTGCAGAAAATCCTGTTCCCCCTGGCGCTTGTAGCGGAAGCCGACGGCGTCGGTGATCCGGTCGATGTTCTTCTGCGTTCCGGTCATGAAATGCCAGGCACTCTCGGGGAAGGGCTTCTTGAGCTGCTTCACGTAGCTCTGCCGCTTCCCCTTGGCCATCTTCGGCGTCTCGGTCGGGTCGAAGCTGATGGTCAGCACCTGGTAGTCCACCCCAGGCTTCAGGTCGAGCTTGCCCAGCACCTCCGTCAGCCCGTTGAGCAACGGCGTGCAGATGCCTGGGCACTCGAAGTAGACCAGCGCCAGAATCGTCGGTCTATCGAGGAGGTCCTTGAGGGGGACCGTCTTGCCGTCCTCATCGAAGAACGTCAGGTTCAGTGGGACCTGCTCACCGAGCTGTTCGTCAATCCCGACCTCGACTGGCTTGCCCTTCGTCGCTTCCTCAGCGCCAGCCCTCGACGCGACAAGCGGAGCGCAGAGGGCAAGCAGCAGAGACAGCCTCCTTCGAGTTCTCATCTTGTCTCACTCACGCTCATGGTCGGCGCCCCGCTGGGCGCAGGTCTCCCGACGCTGCTCAGCAGGGCAGCCGGGCGGCACTGCTAATCTGGAAGCGCCAACTCGAGATCCATCTCCGAAACTTGCGGTCGCTGGGACAGTGAACGCACAACAACCAGCACGAACACGCCAAGGAACACCAGCCCGCTGGACAGCGCCAACGGGTGCAGCCCCGCCAGTCGCTCAGTCGTGAATGAGGGCACAATCATGATCCATCGCTCAAGGCCCATCGCGCAGACGACGAGGAGCGCCGGCCAGCGCACGTAGTTGGGGTTGGCTTTCTGGCTGGGCACCTGCAGGAGCGCAAACGGCCCGAGGTAGGCACCGAACAGAACCGCCCAGGCCACGCCGCGCCAGGGATACTGGTACAGCCGCGGGATCAGGTGACTGGTCTCCTCCGGCAGATTGCCGTACCAGATCGTCAGGAACTGAGCGAAGAACAGCCCGGTGGTGAAGATGCCAAACCCCAGCAGAATGTTCGCCATATCCTGGAACTGCCGCGGGCCCAAGTGCGCCTCCAGCCCCAGCGGCTCGCGAACCAGAGCGGCGACCAAGATCATCGCCGCCATGGCCATGTAGAGCGTGCTGACGAAGAAGTAGGCCCCGTACAGCGTGCTGTACCAGCGCGGGTCCAAAGACATCATCAAGTCGAAGCCGAAGAGGCTGTACGTGAGGGCGTAGGCCACCGCGAGCATGATCGCCAGCACATTCAGCCGGTGATGATGCGCGGGCTTCGCCGACTCCGGGAGAGACTCCGCCTTGCGGTACGCGCCGACGAAGGCCGCGCTGGCCAGGGCGATCAGTACAAGCGCAGCCAGGTTCCGACCGAAGAAGAACGGCTCGTTCAACCACCACGCCTTCTCGGGAAGCGGGTGCCCAACCCAAGTCAGCCAATGGGCCCGGCCAGTCCACAGCAGCAGGAATACGGGAATGGAGAACGCGAGGAACCCCAGCGAGGAACGACCGATACGGTTCGGTCCTGCCGCCCAGGAGGCCTGCGCCGTCCGAAACGCCGCGCTCCAGACGAGCATGCCTTGAGCTAGCCCCATCCAGAAGAGAAAGTTGAGCAGCAGAATCCACCAAGTCTCGTCGTGCACGCTGCTGGCCAGACCTATCCCGGTCCCGATGGAGCCCAACAGGATGGCTCCGCCGGCAGCGGGCGTCAACCACCCGGGCAGAGCCGAAGCACGATTGCCGTCAGTCTGGGTCCAAGCCACGATCCAGGTCAAATCCCCATGTCAGGTGTAGTACAATGGCTGGACGGTCCTCGGCGGAAGCGTGTCCGGCACACCAACACAAAGCATGACGCACCTTCCCCGGTTTGGCAAACCCCGGCACCACTTCGGCGCGAAACAGGAGGCAGGAAACCATGGCAGAGCTCTCCCCCCAAGCATGGCGTTGCACCGTCTGCGGGTACATTCACCGCGGCCCCGAGCCGCCGGACGAGTGCCCCGTGTGCGGCGCGACCCGACAAGAGTTCGAGCCATTCGTCGAGGAGACGGCGGCGCCAGTGGTGAAGGAAGCAACCACGTGGCGCTGCCTCGTCTGTAACCACCTCCACAAGGGCGCCGAGCCTCCAAGCGAGTGCCCAGTGTGCGGCGCCTCCAAGGACCGTTTTGAGTCGCTCGCCGACGAAGCGGGACCGGCGTCACTGGCCGAACAGGGAGACGGCATCGTCGTCGTCGGCGGCGGGATAGCCGGCGTGTCGGCCGTCGAGGCGATCCGGGCGGCCTCCCCTACTGTCCCGGTCACGCTGGTCTCCAAGGAACCTGACCTCCCCTACCACCGCCTCAACTTGACTCGCTTCGTAGCCGGCGAGATCCAGGACGCCTCGTCGCTGGCACTCCACCCAGCCTGTTGGTACAAGGAGAACAACATCGAGCTTCTGCTCGGCCAGGAAGTCGCAGCGCTCGCGCCTGACCGCCTCGAACTGGAGCTACGCAGCGGCGAAACGCTCCGCTACAGCAAGCTGATTCTGACCGCCGGCTCGCACCCGTTCATGCTGCCGATCCCCGGAGTGAAGAAGGAAGGCGTCACCGCCTTCCGCACCTTGAGCGAGGCGCAGTACATCCTGGAGGAAATCGCCAAGGGCGCCAAGTGCGTGTGCATCGGTGGCGGCATCCTTGGCCTGGAGTCGGCGGCCGGGCTCGCCCGGCGCGGTGCCGACGTCACCATTCTCGAAGGCTTCGATTGGCTGCTGCCTCGTCAGCTCAACCCCCGCGGCGGGCAGATCCTGGCGGGATTCGTTCGGCAGCTCGGAATCGAGGTGCGCCTGGGCGCTCTCACAAAGGAAATCCTCGGCGACGAACGGGCGCGCAGCGTCCAATTGGAGGACGGTACCCAACTCGATGCCGACTTGGTCGTCGTGGCAGTAGGCATCCGGACCAACAGCTTCCTGGCTCGGCGCGCCGGCCTCGACGTGAATAACGGCGTCCTGGTCGACGACAGACTGACCACCTCCTCGCCCGACATCCTCGCCGCCGGAGACGTTGCCGAGCACCGCGGCGTGGTCGCAGGACTGTGGGGCCCCGCGCAGTACCAGGGCACCATCGCCGGTATGAACGCCGTGGGCAAAGGCGCCGACTACGGGGGCATCCCGCAGGCCACCACCATGAAAGTCGTTGGCTTCCCGCTGTTCAGCGTCGGCGAGGTGAAGGCCGAGGACGCCAGCTACCGTGACCTAGACCACGAAGGCGAGGGCACGTACTGCCGATTCCTGTTCCGCGACAACCGCTTGGCGGGCGCCATCCTGCTGGGCGACACCTCGCTGGCGGCTCCGGCGAAGAAGGCGGTGGAAGCGCGCACGGATCTCTCCGGGCTGCTGGCAAAGCGCCCCTCGGCACCCAATGTCGCCGAGCACCTGGCAGCCCTGGCCGGATAGGAATTGCGCAGCCGCCCGTCTCCACCGAGCGGCTCTATGGCAAGCGGGACTACTCCTCGAGGGGCTCGAAGGCGTCCTTGCCCATTCCGCACTCCGGGCACTCCCACGTCTCGGGAACCTCTCCCCACGGGGTCCCCGGCTCGACGCCCTCGTCGGGGTCGCCGAGGTCGGGGTCGTATACGTAGTCACATGCCGTGCAAGCCCATTTCTGCATCATCACTGCATCGCTCCTTATCGCGGTACACCGCCGGTCACAGAGTGCCCACGGCGCCTCGGCAGTTGCACCGGGGAATCCCGGCGCACGCTGCCGATCGGTCAGGAGAGTGTACCAAGCTCTGCGGCACCCGGGAAGACCCGGACAGCGATCGTCCCAGGGAAACGCCTCCGCTGGCCGCTCACGCCTATCGCTGGGAGCGCCTCGTTACGTGCCACGCGCGGCCGTCGGCAGCGAGCATGTCGTCTGCTTCCTGCGGCCCCCAGGCACCGGCGGGGTAGGCCGGCAGCTTCGGTGCCCGCTGGTGGTTGCAGGCGTCGAGAATCGGATCGAGGAACGCCCAGGCGGCCTCCACCTCGTCGCTACGGGTGAACAGGGTAGACTCCCCGAGGGCGGCGTCCAGAAGCAGTCGCTCGTAGGCTTCCGGTGGCTCTCTGCCGAAGGACTCGGCGTAGCTGAAGTCCATCTTCAGCGGGCGGATCTGCAACTGGCTGCCGGGGACCTTCACCTGGAACTCAAGCGAGATGCCCTCATCGGGCTGAATTCGCAGGGCGAGGACGTTCTGCTGGAGCGGCGCTGTCTCACCGGTGTTGAAGAGCACGCGCGGGACCGGCTTGAAGTGGACCCCGATCTCCGTCAGCCGCTCGGGCAGGCGCTTGCCGGTGCGGAGATAGAACGGGACGCCTTCCCAGCGCCAGTTGTCGACCCACACGCGAAGGGCGGCATAGGTCTCGGTGTGCGAGTCCGCCGCTACGCCTGTCTCTTCGTGGTACCCCAGCAATTCCTGCCACCTGTGCACGCCCCGCGCGTATTGGGCACGCACGACGTCTTCGCCGAAGCACACGGCGGGGAGCGGCCGAAGCGCCTTGAGGACCTTCACCTTCTCGTCGCGCACGGAGTTGGCGTCCATCGAACTCGGCGGCTCCATGGCGACCAGGCAGAGCAGGTGCATCAGGTGGTTCTGCACCATGTCGCGGAGCGCGCCGCTCTGCTCGTAGTAGCCGCCGCGCGCCTCGACGCCGACGGTCTCGCTCACCGTGAGCTGCACGTGATCCACGTACTTGTGGTTCCACAAGGGCTCGAAGAGGCTGTTGGCAAAGCGGAGGACGAGGATGTTCTGGACCGTCTCTTTGCCCAGGTAGTGGTCGATGCGATAGATCTGGTCCTCGGCAAGGAACTGCTGGAGCCGGTGGTTCAGGGCACGCGCCGAGGAGAGGTCGCGGCCGAAGGGCTTCTCCAGGACTACGCGGGACCAAGTACCGGCCGCGGACGCGGTGACCAGGCCGCTGGCGTGGAGTTGTTCGACGACGGGCTCGAAGCAGACCGGGGGAGTCGAGAGGTAGAACAGGCAGTTGCCGAGCTTGCCGGATGGCTCGACGGATTCGGTCAGTCGCTGACGTAGCGCTTCGTAGCCGGCCGGGTCCTCGTAGTCGCCCCGGTGGTAGGAGATCCGCGCGGCAAACGCCTGCCACGACTCGTCATCCACAGGCTGGACGCGGCAGGACTGCGCCACCCCCTTGCGCAACTCCTCGCGGAAGACAGCGTCGGTCTTCTCGGTGCGCGCAAACCCAATGATGGAGAAGGTGTCGGGCAGCCGCCCTTCCCGGAACAGGCAGTAAACCGCCGGCACCAGCTTGCGCCGAGTCAGGTCACCGGAGGCGCCGAAGATGACCAGTGCAAACGGGTCGGGCAGCTTCCGCCGGGGCGCGTCACTTGCAGTGACGGAGTCGACCGCGGACGTTGTCCAGGGGGAGGGCTGCGTGCTCACGACGCGTATTCCACAAACCGCTCTCTCTTCACTGCGCAGAGCGGGCACTTCTCCGGCGCTTCGCCCTCGATCGTCCATCCGCAGTGGTCGCAGACGTAGACCGGACCCAACTCAACGTCTTGACCGAGAGCCACGGCTTCCTTCGCGCGCCGGTAGAGCATGGCGTGGGCTTTCTCGGTCTCGTGGGCGTAGGTGAAGCTCTTGACGGCATCCTGCTCGCCCTGCAGGTGCGCCACCTCCAAGAACGCGGGGTACATCTCGCTGACCTCGTACGCCTCGCCGGCCAGGGCATTGGCGAGGTTGGCCGCTGTTGTCCCGAGGCCGAAGCCCCCTCCCGCGGTCACCGAGAACGCCCCGGCGTCCTCCTTCAGTCGCTTGAAGTGCTTCGAGGCATGGACTTCCTCGGCAAAGGAGACTGCGGCGAACAAGCGAGCCACATTGGCGAACCCGTCCTGTTGAGCCCGCTTGGCCCAGAGCTTGTAGCGCACGTGCGCCATCGACTCTCCCCCGAACGCAGTTCGCAGATTCTCGGCTGTCATCGCGTGCATGTCGGCTGCCTCCCACAGGACGGTGTCCTGCCCCACCTATAAACCTGCCCAAAAGAAAGAGCAGGGGAATCCGCCAAACCGGCCTCCCCTGCTCTTGGTCTGCAACGGAAGACGAGGACAACTACTCCTCGATGGTGATGCACTCGACAGGGCACTCGTCGGCCGCTTCCTTTGCGGCTTCTTCGGCATCCTCGGGAATTGAGGCGCCGATCACTTCCGTCACATCATCGCCAAGCTTGAACACTTCCGGGCAGATCTCCTCGCACACGCCACATGCTGTGCACTCGTCTGCGTCAATAATCGCTTTCATGCTCCGCCTCCTTTCGTCCGAAACTCGAACTGCTCGCCGCTCCGTGAAGCTGGCCTAAGCTGCTTCCAGACTGAACTCACGGAAGTCGAACCAGTAGCCGGTACCTGTAACGGCGTCGATTTCGGCCTGGACAATGGTCCGGTGTCCTTCCTCGATCTGGACAAACCGAGCGAACAGACCCTTGGCGTCTCCGCTCAGGTGCTCCACGACGCTCTTGTAGAAGTCGCTGGTCCGCGTTTCAACGTCCAGAGCCTTTGCCAGTATGTCCAGCTCTGCTTCGGCGCTGATCGCACGATCCTGGTTAGCCATCTCGGCCCGGAGCTTCTCGACGCCCCGCCGAATGGTCTCTTCCGAGGGGATGGCGGTATGCAAGTTTTCTGCCGTGATCCGCCCGTTTTGCTGCCACTGCAAGAGCGCCCGTTCCAGGTAGCCGACGTGCCCCCGCTCCTCGTCAGCGAGGACTTCGAGCACCTGCTTCCCGCGCGAATCGGCCGTCGAGGCCACTGCCTCGGCGTAGACAGTGACGACGTGGTTCTCGTACTCCAGCGCGGTCTTGATGGCTTCCTCAATGGTCATGGTCAAGGCTCCGTGTTCGGGAAGATGGGGTTCCGACTCTGGGTGCCAACTCAGGGCGTCCAGCGCTGCTCCCGTTGCCGCTTCGGCGGGCGTTCGTGCATTATGCACGGACAGGCCGGGGAGGTCAATACTCGGCGCCGGCTTTGTGGGGCCGGCACGCCGCCGCGGCTGCGGGCCGCCGGCCTCAACACAGGCGCGCCTCAGGACGACCGGGCAGTCCCGAGGCGCGTCGTCGAGGGGCAGTTCTGTCAGGCAGCGGCCACCGGCGGGACGAAGACGCGCGCGGCAAGCTCGCGGTCGATCATGAAGAGCCCGCCCGGGAAACCCTCCATGAGCTTCAGTTCCTGCACGATCTTGTCGGCGTTCTGCTCTTCCTCCACCTGCTCGCCGACAAACCACTGGAGGAAGCTGTCACTCGCATGGTCCTTCAACTCGCGGGCAACCGTGACCAGGTTGTTGATAAGCCCTGTCACCTTCGTCTCGTGCTCGTAGGTGTCCTGGAAGACTTCCAGTGGCGAAGTCCACTCGGCCTTCGGCTCGTCGATGGCGGCCAACACGACGCGGCCTCGCCGTTCGTTGACGAAGTCGTACATCTTCATCGCGTGGAAGTTCTCTTCCTGAACCTGGACGCGCATCCAGTTGGCGAAGCCGGCCAGGTTGATGGACTCGAAGTGCGCAGCCATCGACAGGTAGAGATACGACGAGTATAGCTCCGCGTTGATCTGGTCATTGAACGCGTCTTGCATCTTGGGGTCGAGCATCTGTCTGTCTCCTCTTGGGGGTCTGTGTCCCGGCGCGCGGAGAGCAGTCCTCCGCCCGGGGAGGTCAGTTCTCTCTCAGTACCCGGTCGTCGTACTCAATCTCGAACCGGAGCTTGTGTTTTGCCTCTTCCTGGGCAAGGGCTTCGAAGGTGCCCCGGAGGTCGGCGTTGTCGGTCGTGCCCGCGATATCGGAATAGAGCCGGAACGCAGCCTTCTCCGCCTTCATCGCGACGATGAGCGCGTCCTGGTATTCCATCTCGGGGGTCGGCTCCACGTCGATCAGGTAGTCGCCGATCTTCAGGTCGGTGACCTTAGCCGCGGCGGGCAGCAGGAACTTGCCTTCCTTGACGCCCAGCAGCTTGTGCTTGTGACCGACCTCTTCCTGGGCGAAGCTCTCGAATACCTGCTTCATCCAGGGCTTGTCCATCTTCCCGGCCAACTCGGTGTAGAACATTGCCGCTTTCTCTTCCTCGCCGATGGCGAAATCGAGAACTCCCTCAACTGAATCGAATGCCATAGGTGCCTCCGGTGTTCCTGTGGATGGATTGGGTCCCGGACCTCGGGGTCCCGAACGGAACGTGCTTAATTGTAGCGCAGGCGCTTGGTGGGCGTGCTCACGAGCCGCTATGCGAGACGACGATCCCGCCGACCGTCGTCTCCACCACCTGTCCGCGGTCTGGGTCGTACAGCCTCACGGGCGACTCATCCGCCGCCAACCGCGCCGTCTCCGCCGCGGTCGGCGGCTCACTTAGCTGGCTCAGCGCAGCAAACGCGAACGCTCGCGTCGCCGGGTCAGGGTCGTGGAGAGATTGTCGGAGCGGCTCCACGTAGGGGAGCATCACTTCGCGGTCCGCCGACGCCAGGGCGGCCATGGCCTGGTGCACACCGCGACGGAAGTAGTCCTCCTCGCAGAAGGCGGCCACAACGGTGGCGTATTCCCCCAGCAGAGCGGGCACCCGCACTAAGATCTCCGCGATCGCTTCGGGCGCATGCTTCACGTTTGCACCCGACTCCTCGTTCATCGCCCACAGCAGTCGACGGATCTGCTCGCGGACCGCCTCCAGGTCAGTCTCCGCCGCGCTGGCGCAGACTCGGGCAAGTCCTTCCATGGCTCGGCAGCGCAGCAACTCATCGGCCTCGACCAACAACGAACTCAAGACGCCGACAAGCCGCTGATCGGCCCGCGCAGCGGCAACGAGCCTCTCCAAGTCGCGAGCTTCGAGCAACTCACGGACGAGTGCCTTTCGCTCCGCCCTGGAGGACCGTTGCTTGCTGCGAGGCTGCACGTGTCTGCCAGAACCTCTATGCCTTCCAGAGGCCGTGAAGGTTGCAGTAGGCCCGCGCCGAGACTTCCTCTGCTTTGAGGCAGAAGCAAGCCTTTGGGGCGTCGCCCGGCTTGAGGTACTTCGTGGCGGTCTTGCCGTCGGCGATGACCTCGATCAGCTCGATGTAGTGGTCGTCTGCCATGGGGTGTTCAACGCTGCCGACGGTCACGCATACGCCCGACTCGGTCTTGGCGATGACCGGGACATGCTTCTCTTGAGCAGCGTCGGTGGTGTTCTCGGTCACCGCTGCCATGGGCTGATTGCAGCAGACCAGAGTGCCGAGCCCCTCGTGCGTCAGCTCCACCATATGCCCGCATAGCCCGCATTTGAATACTGTCAATTTTGCCGCCATCTGTTCCTACCTCCTGAGTTTGGGCCTTGCCGATTGTGCGCAGTGCCGCCCGCCGCAGCTCCCGACGCGGCGCGGACGCGTCCTGCTCGGAGCGTGCCAAGCGTTGAGAACGCACGCAGCGCTGAACTGGCGCACCGACGCAATTCATCCGGCTACTGGTGGATAGTATGACCTGCCCGGCACCATGGCGAAAGGCCACCGGAACCGGTCGGAGAGCGCAACGACGAGCGGGCGAACCGATGATCGGGAAGGAACGCCGCTGCTCCGGTGCGAACTCGTGCTCCTCTCGACCTCGTCGAGGCGCTGGACACCGGCCGGGAGACCAGCGGCGACCTCAACCTCGCCCGCCGGAGCTTCGAGAGGATCATGGGTATAATCGACTCTCACCGTCGAGGCGGCGCGCGGGCATCGCTGCCGCTCGAACACCGATCCCTCTGCGTCGGCCGCCCCGACCGGTAGCAACGTGCGGAATGCCACTCACCACTCACCACTCACCACTCACCAAGGAGAAATCACCTATGTCAGTACGCCTCGGATTCATCGGCACCGGCGGCATCGCCCGGCGCCATCTCACCAACTGCAAAGACCATCCCGACGTGGAGATCGTCGGGCAGTGCGACGTGGTGCTTGAGCGCGCCCAAGCTGCCGCCACCGAGTTCGGCGGCAACGCCTACCAGAGCGCCGAAGACCTGTACGACAAGGAGAAGCCCGACGCCGTCGTTCTCTGCACGCCTCCCTTTGCCCACGGCGACCTCGAGGAGGGCGCCGCGCGGCGCGGGATCCACTTCTTCGTTGAGAAGCCCGTCGCCATCGACATGGCAATGGCGAACCGCGTCCAGCGAGTCGTCGAGGAGACCGGCATCACCACCCAGGTGGGCTACATGTTCCGGCTCGCGGAGGGACCCAAGAAGGCGCGCGAACTGCTGGCGACCCGCGCCGTAGCCATGGTGCAGGCGCACTACTACATGCCCGGTCTGCCCGGACCAAGCTGGTGGCCGAAGATGGCGTTGGGCGGCGGACAGCTCGTCGAGCAGGCGACCCACATGTTGGACCTGGGTCGCTTCCTCGCCGGCGACGTGAAGAGCGTCACCGGCCGCACTGCCCGTGTCCGCGACTGGACCCCGCCCGCGGGCTACGAGCCCGCCCCCGGTTTGCTCAAGTACGCCGACGGGTTTGAGATCCCAGACACCACCGGGTTGGTGATGGAGTATGAGTCCGGCGCGCTGGGCACACTGAGCTGTTCCATGGTCCCGCAAGCCGCGTGGGACAATGGCTTCAAAGTCGTCGCCGACGGCCTGCTCGTGACTCTCGAAGGCGCCACTGCCCGCTGGGTCGGCGACGAAGAAGGCAACCTGCCTGCCGGCGCCAACTGGGCCAACTACGTTCTCGACGAGTTCATCGCCGCCGTGAAAGACGGCACCGGCAAGACCAGCGTGCCGTACATTGAGGGCGTCAAGAGTCTCGCCGTCTCCCTCGCCGGCTATGAGTCCGTGAAGCGCGGCGGCGGGCCGGTGGAGATCGCCGAACTGGTGGACTGAGCCACCGCAGCTCCGGGGGGGACGCCCCCCCCGGTTCGATCCGCTCGGAAGCCAAGCGTCTGCGGCGCCATCAGGGAGAGGTGCACGAACATGCGCAGCTATGCAGCAATCGCCATTCTCGCGGCCTTCACCGCAGCAGGGCACGCAGACCAGCTCCCCGACCTGCTTGTCGACCACGGCGCCCGTCTCGACGCGGGCTCTGTCACCGGCTGGACGGCGCAGCCCGGTTGGTTGGGCAATGCGTCGGGAACCGCGACGGTGACGGCCGAGGGGGCGCTAACGTGCTTCGCGGTGCCTGAGCCGAGGCGCGGGATGAAGTGGTCGCACGCGATGGGCGGGGTGTGGCTGCAGGAGGCGCCGTGGCTGGTGGTGCGGTATCGCGCGCAGCAGTACGAGCCGACGGGTGGGTACTTTGTGTACCTGGACGACGGGGCGCACAAGGGCGAGGTGTATGCACTGAAGCCGGAGGATGTGAAGGCGGATGGGCAGTGGCATACGGTCGCAGTGGACGCGCAGGCGGCAGCGCATGGGGAAAGCATCGAGGCGGTCGCCGTGCAGGTGCAGACTGACGCAGCGGGCGACGGAAGGTTGTGGCTGGACTCGCTAACATTCATGGCGGCGCCGCCGGAAGGCGCCGAGGTTATCGGCGGCGGGGCAACGACGGCGGCGGCGGACTACTCCTTCCCAGTAGCCCAATCGCTGTGGGTGGCGCAGCCGTCGTGGCTGGCAGTGCCGACGGAGAAGCAGCGCACGGTCGTCGAGGGGGAGCGGGCGACCTTCGCGGTGAGCGAGGCGGGGCGAGGGATGAAGTGGTTGTGGAAGCTGCCGGAGTCGGCGCCCTTGGAGGGACGCGGCTACCTGGTGGTGCGGTATCGGGCCAGCAATGTGAGCGCGCAGGGCGACTACGCGATCAGCGTCTTGGGCAACCTGCTTGATGGCGGCATGAACTACACGACGGCGGCCATGCCCACGGAGTGGGCGTGCGACGGGCGGTGGCACACTGCGTCAATTGGTATTCGGCAGGTGACGGAGAAGTTCACTGCCGCCGAGGCGCTGGCCGTGCAGGTAATTGCTGACGCGCAACTGCCGGCCAAGCTGGAACTCGAGTCGCTCACGCTGGCGTCGCGGCCGGCGGAGTCGCCGCTGTCCGACTGGGTGGAGGCGCGCCCCGCGAAGGCGCACCCCGGGTTCGCGCCTGTGGAGCTCCCGGCAGAGCGCAACCTGGCGCTCGCCGACATGCTCGCGGCGCTGCAGATGAGCGGGACGTTCGACGCGAAGGAGATCGCGGTCGCCGGAGTGCCGTTCCGCCTGGCGCCGTCGCCGGAGCTGCTCTCGACTTCGCTGGACGGCACCGGCGAGCTGCGCGTGCCTCTGCAGGGAAAGGCGGCCGAGGTCTACGTGTTGACGCTGAACCTGTTCTGCGGGGGGGAGGAGCCGGTGCGCGGGAGCGGCAAGCTGACGGCGATCCGCGACGTGGACCGGTTTCGGTTGGCAGTGACGTACGCCGACGGACTGACCGACGAGTTCCTCCCGCTGGACGTGCTCACCGGTCGGCACGAAGTCCGCCGGGGGCCGGCGGTGGTGTGCGTGCCGGTGGACCCGAAGCGGGCGCTGCGCGAACTGACGCTGACGGACGCGACTGAGCGGGGGGCGTTTGCGTTGGCGGCGGTTACGTTCGGGCGCCGCGGGACTTCGACTCCCTTCGCCGCCTCTCGCGGCCTCGGGGCGGCTTCAGTCGCTCAGTCAGACGGAGCGCGTTCGGGGGGCGCGGGCGAACTGCGGCTCTCCGAGAAGGGGGAGGTTGTGCGGCTGACAAGCGCCGGTTCGGCTGTTGCCCTTCGGCTTTCGCCGACGCCGTCGATTGTTGAGCTGACTCATGGAGCGACGGGCGCGACGTACCGACTCAGCGGCGACGCGGCGACGCTCTTCCAGGTGACGGTTGGCGGCGAGACGGTGCCCGCTGACGGTCTCACGCCCCTCTCCAAAGCCAGCCTGCAAGACGCCGCAGTGCACACAGCGTATCGTGTGGGCGACACGGGCGTGCAACTTGGGCTGACTGTCGAGTCTACGCCGACAGGAGAATTGCGGTTGCGGACTTCGCTGAAGAACGCCACGCAGGAGGCGAAGCAGGTCGCGCTGGTCGGCCCGCAGGTCGCCGGCTACGTTCTGGGCAACGACCTAACTGACAACTGGTACTTCGCGCTGAGCCAGAGCCTGCACTTCAGCAATCAGCCTGCACGCCTTTGCGCCCGGCACTGCGGTCACGGTTCGCCCGTGCAGTTCGTGACCACCTTCAACCCGCAGTCGGGCGACGGGCTGTATCTACGCACCGAGGACACCCTCGGCGACTGTCGCAACTACGTCACGGAGAAGAGCGAAGCCGGCATGGCGGTCGGCGTTGAGTGTCCTGTGCGCGCCTTGGCGCCAGGCGAGACGGTCGCGCTCGCACCGACGGTGTTCGGCCTCTGCGGGGGCGACTGGCGCCCGGCGTTCCACGCCTACCGCGACTGGCTGAAGACGAGGTACCGGCCGGCGTCGCCGCGGAAGCAGTGGTTCCGCAACGTCTTCAACTTCCGGCAGCGATTCCTGTATGCTTGGGACCCGCTGTTCGACTCGGCGACGCGGAAGCTGGAGCTCGTCTCGGCCGTGCAGGAGGGTGAACGCAGCTTCGGCGGCGCCGACTACGTGCACCTGTTTGACTGGGGCTCGGTGCCGCAGTACGGCCGGGTGTATGGGCGCGAAGGCGACTATTCGCCCTTCGACCTGATGAGCTGGAAGAAGGAGGACCTCCGGGCGCAGGTCGCGGAACTACAGCAGGCCGGGGTGCCCGTCGGGCTGTACATCGAGGGCTACCTGCTCCAGGAGAACGGGAAGTTGGGCAGCGGGCGCGGCAAGGCCTGGCAGATCAAGAACGCCAAGGGCGAACCGCTCTACTGGCCGGAAAGCACAGAGATGTTCGTGTGCCCGTGGGTGAAGGACTGGCAGGCGGTGCAAGCACACACGTATGCGAACATGATCCGCGACCTGGGTGTGAACGGCATGTACCTCGACGAGTTCGGCTTCGCCGACGCCGGCAAGGACTGCTACGACCCGGCGCACGGGCACCCGGTGCCGGGGTACTGCGTGAGCGGCGAGCGCGATTGCACCCGACGCGTGCGCGGGGCGATGGACACCGTCAACCCGGAGACCGCCCTGTACGGCGAGGAGACGCCGCCCGACGTGAACTCCCAGTACCAGGACGGTTCGTTCACGTACGTCATGCGGCACAGCCTGCTGCAGAGCGCGTCGATACCGCTGAACCTGTTCCGCTTCGCTGTCCCGTCATTCAAGAGCTTCCAGATCCTCGTGTGCGACAAACCCACCGGCACGTGGGCGACAGGCGTCAAGTGGACGTTCTTCAACGGCGACGGCATCTGGTTGGAGGGTGTCGCCGGCGACTGGTTCGCATCCCAGACGCGAGCCGCCATCCGCAAGTGCCACGCGCTCCTGCGGGAGCATCGGGACGCCTTCACCTCAGACACCCCTGAACCGCTGGTACCGACGGAGCAATCCGGCGTCTACGCCAACCTCTTCCCTACCCCCACCAAGCGCGTCTACACACTGTACAATTCACAGCCGCAAACCGTCCGCGGCAATCTGCTGCGGGTGCCGCGACAGCCGGGCGCCAGATACCTGGATGCCTGGAACGGCAAATCGCTGACCCCCATGCCCGACGGAGCCGACGACCTGCTGCCGCTGGAGTTGGGGCCGATGGATGTCGGCTGCATCGTCTGCACGTCGGTGCAGTGAGCGCGGCCTGACAGTGTGGTGCGGGGAGGGATTCGCCGAGCAGCGACGAACCTCGGGGAAGCGGAGCCGGAGTGTTGGAGTTCTGGGGAGGAACCAAGCGATGAAGGCTCTGGTCGTCGACGACGAGCCTGTCATGCGCCGCGTGGTTGAGAGGACACTGACGGACATGGGAGTCGAAGCGGTCTCCGAGACCAGCGGGCTGAACGCGCTCTATCGCGTCCACGAGCAGCCGTTCGACCTCGTGTTCATGGATCTCATGATGCCCGGGGGGAACGGCGTGTATGCCATCGAGGAAGTCCTGAAGCGTCGGCCGGGTACACGGATCGTCGCGATCACGGGTCTCGCCACGGATGAGATCGTCGCCAAGGCGCTGGAGCGGGGCGCGGAGTCGCGTCTGCGGAAACCGTTCTCGACACACGTGATCAGGGAGACCGTCGAGCGAGTGCGGCGGGAGAGCGACGGAGGAACAGCATGAAGATAGAACTCAGGCTTGGTCTGGTCGGCTGCGGCGGTCGCGGTCGCGGTATGTTCAAGCTGGCGACCGGCGGGTTCGCCGGCGTCCAACCGGTCGCTGTCTGCGACCTCAGCCCGGACCTGGCGTCGGCGGCCGCCGCGGAGCACCCCGGCGCCGACCAGTTCACCGACTTCGAGGCGATGCTCGACGGCGCGGCGTTGGATGCCCTCCTCGTCGAGACACCCGCCAACGTGCATGCTAAGCTCTGCGCGCAGGCGCTGCGGCGAAACGTCTACGTGATGGGCGACGTGCCGTGCGTGGACAGCCCAGCCGAAGCGCAACAGCTCTGGGATGCACAACAGGAGAGCGACGCGTTCTACATGTTGGGCGCGAACCCGAACATGTGGGCGTTTGTCGAGACGGCGGTCGATCTGAAAGAGAAGGGCTTGCTGGGCGAGCCGTACTACGCGGAGACCGAGTACATCCACGACGTGCAATCGCTGTTCACAGCGACCCCCTGGCGCGAGACGTACGAGTCCATCAAGTACTGCACCCACTCCCTCGGCCCGATCATGCGGCTGATCGACGAAGACCTGGAGTGGGTCTCGTGCTTCGATACGGGGAGCCACGTCAACAAGAAGCCCGGGCAGCACGATGCCATGGCGGCGCTGTTCCGCACGCGGTCGAATGTCGCGGTGCGACTGCTGACGTCCTTCGTCAACCACTACCCCGGCTGCAACCATCACTACCGCGTGTACGGCACGAAGGGCTATTTCGAGCGCACGCCCGCCTACAACGGCGCGCCCAAGGTGCTGTTCCGGTCGACGGAACTGTATCTCGACAAGGCATTCGTCGAACTTCCCATCGACACGCTGCGCCCCGAGTACGTCGGGAATGCCCGCGCCGCCGGGCACGGCGGTGCCGACTACGCGTTGCTGGACCGGTTCTTCGGGGCGGTCCGCACAGGCGGCCCCGCGCCCATTGGCGTGCGCGACGCCCTGCGGATGAGCTTGCCCGGTGTGCTCGCCGCGGAGTCGGCGCGGCGGGGAGGCGAGTTGCTGCGGATTGCGTATCCGTGGACGGCAACGGACTGCACCGCACGCTGAGCTTCGCGCCACGGCCGCTGCAGCCCCCACTGCCGGCACGGGTCCGTGGGGCTGCCGGCTGGGCTTGCGCATGTCCCGGTGGTTGCGTATCCTCTGCAAGGTGAATTGAGGTGAAGCAATTGACGAGGACCCTGTCGAGCCTCGAGCGGGAAGTCCTCGACCTGCCCACTTCCCAACGGGCCGCGCTGGCTGACCGTATCCTGGTGAGTCTCGACGAGGAAGGGCGAGGGACGGTTGACGCGCTCTGGACCGAAGAAGTTGAGCACCGTATCGACGAGTACGACCGGGGAGACGTGAAGGGCATTCCCGCCAGCGAGGTGCGCGCGAAGGCTCGGCGGATCCTGCAGGGATGACGATAGAGTTCCATCCCGAGGCCGAAAGGGAGTTTCTGGACGCCATCGCCTTCTACCGCCGGGAGCGTCGGGACCTCGGCTATGAGTTCGGGGTGGAGGTCAACCGCACCCTCGAGCGCATTCTGCACTCGCCAGACGCCTGGGCACCCCTTACCAGACGAACTCGCCGTTGCAGGACCAACCGGTTCCCGTACGGGGTGGTGTACCAGGTGCGAAGCGACTTGCTGTTCATCGTGAGCGTCATGCACCTGCACCGACAACCGAACTCGTGGCGACACGGACTCGCCCGTGACGAGTCCTGACGTTGAGCTGTCGGACTTCCCTCAAGGAGACTCCAAGTGCCCCGCAAGATCATCACCCACGACGGAATGTCATTCGAGTACCGCGAGTACGAACTGCCTGCGCTCGCTGCAACGGAGGTACGGGTACGCGTTGAGTTCGCCGCGCCCAAGCATGGGACGGAGCGGCATGGCATTGAGGGCAGCTCGTTCAACCGGAAGATATGGGACTCCGACCTGCGGATGTATCTGCCGAAGGTCGAAGACGACCAAGACCCGTCTTGGGCTTCCGGCGAGCGCGGCATCGGCAACATGGTCGTGGGGACCGTGACCGAAGTCGGCGGCGAGGCGACTCGCTATCGGCCCGGTGACCGGGTGTTCGGGTACGGCCAGATCTGCGAAGAGCATCAGCAACCCGAGGACCGCTGGTGGCCGCTTGGCAACCTGTCACCCGACGACGCCGTGTGTGTCGACCCGGCGCACGTCGCCTTCGTCGCCGTGCGCGACGGCCACATCCGCCTCGGTGACACCGTGGCGGTGTTCGGACTGGGCGCGATTGGGCTATGCGCCGTGCAGCTCGCGCGCGCAGGCGGCGCGCGGAAGGTGTTCGCCGTCGATCCCATTGCCATTCGGCGCGAGTTCGCCCAGGGCCACGGCGCTGACGCGGCGTTCGACCCGGTAGCAGTCGACGCCGCGCTCCAGATCAAGCAGGCAACTGAGCGTCACGGCGTCGACGTGTCCATGGAGACCTCGGGCAACGGTCAGGCGCTCCACGAAGCTATCCGCTGCATCCGCCAATGCGGCACCATCGTCCACGTCCCTTGGGGGCCGCACGATTGCAGCGCCCTGCATCTCGACGAAGAGTTTCACCTTAACCGGCCGACGATCATCGGCAGTCAAGCGTGGGAGGGTTGGGGCAACCCCGACCGCGACCATCCGCTCTGGAACCCGACGCGGGCGTTCGAGGCAACCCTCGAGCTGTTCCGCGCGGGGCTAGTCACCGGAAAGGGAATCCTGCATCCGGTGGTGCCCTTCGACGAAGCGCCGGAGGCGCTCAAAGCGATCTTCGTCCAGCCGGAGACGACCATCAAAGTGGGGGTCACGGTGGCAGACTGAGACGAGCAATGGACCGGTCCTCGGCATACTGCGTCCACACGAACCATCGGCGACAAACCCCATGGCATACGCTATCCCCCTTGTCCTCGCCGGAATCGCCGTGTACTGGGTGATCCGCAGGCGTCGCAGCCCACATGCACAGCCGATCGGCGACGCCTGCCCGCGATGCGGGGGCCGACTGGTGTACCGTCAGCGAACATTCCGAGGCAGCGCGCAGGAGCAGTACTGGGAATGCTCCGTAGGAGACTGCGGGTACCGGAAGTCCGTCTGACGCGCCGCGCGCAAACGGCAGCCAATCCGTAGGGCCAGACCTGCGTGTCTGCCCCGGCAGCCTGCTCAGCGCGTGAGGGCGGCAGGGCCTGCGGTACGGCGAGGCGGGCTCGCTCGCCGCGCGAGGGCAGCCGGGGCCGTGCGTTACGACTTCGCGTGCTTGGCCAGCACCCGTGAGACGCTCTCCCGGAGCTTGCTGGTGTCGGACGACTTGACCAAGTACTCCTGGGCGGCGGCGCTCACGAAGTTGTCCCGGTAGCTGGAGTACGCGGTGTGGATGATCACCGGGACCCTCGGATCGCGGTCCAGGATCTTGCCCAGAGCGTCCAGCCCATCCATGATCGGCATGTTGATGTCCAGCACTATGAGGTCCGGCCGGTCGTGCGTAACGGCCTCAACGGCGGCGAACCCGTCATGGACGGTCGTCACCACATGCTCGTCTTTCGCCAGCGCCTCACTGAACAGCAGACACTGGTTTCGGTCATCATCCGCCAATAGTATCTTTGCCATGGCGCTTGTCCTTCCCGACTCAGATTGCGACTGCGGTTCACACCTCTGCGAACAGCGACGGCTCTGCCAACTCCTCTAACAGTTTCTCATCCGGCCGGTGCTCCTCGCTCAACTCGCGGTTCACCGGGAGCCAGAGGCTTACGGTAGTCCCCTGGCCTTCGGTACTGTTGACCTCCACTCGACCGCCATGGTCTCGCACAATGGCCTGCGTAACAGCCAGGCCCAGGCCGGATCCAGACAGCTTGGTGGTGAAGAACGGCTTGAAGATCTCGCCCAGAACGTGGGCCGGAATGCCAACGCCGGTATCGGCGATCTCGAGGCGCACGCCTTCGCCCTCGCGACGCGTGCGGACGGTCAGCGTGCCGTGCCCTCCGTTCAAAGCCTGAACAGCGTTCAGCGCTAGGTTGACAACGGCCTGCTGAAGGCGACGTGGGTCCAAGACGACCGGCGGCAGGTCCGCCCCAAAACTCTTCGTCAGGGAAATCCCTTCCCGAAGTGACTGGAAGTTCGCCATCAACAGCGCGTGTTCTACCAGGGCATTGAGGTCCTCGGGGCTGTGGACGGAGCCGGTAGGCCGCGCCAAGTCCAGCCAGTTGGTCAGGAACGCCTCCAGCTTCGCCACTTCGTCGACGATAATGCGCGCGTTGCGCCGACTCGCGGCCGAGGCCTGGTCGTCCTCCAAGATGGTGTGGGCGAATCCGCCAATGGTCACCAGGGGATTTCGGATCTCGTGGCTGACGCGAGCGGACATCTCTCCTGCGGTAGCCAGCTTCTCCTGCCGGATGAGATCCTCGTGGGCGTCTTTGAGCCGCTTGTAGGATGCGGCAAGCTGGTCGGCCTTCCTGGCGACCTCGGCGTGGGCTCGGGCGTTTGCCAGGGCCATCCCGGTCTGGCGTGCCAGAGTGGCAAGCAGTCGGACTTCCTCCTCGCCGATAGGCGCCCGGGTGAAGCGGTTATCCGCAATTACGAGCCCGATCGCCCGGTCCTCCGCCTCTAACGGCGCCACCACACACTCCTCCGAATCCATGACCATCGCCAAGGCGCAGCAATCCGCGTTCAGGAGGTGTTCTTTTCGGGTGAGCTGGCGCGGCTTGCGTTCGAAGAACGCCTGCACCAGCGGGCATGAGGAGTCCGGGCGCAGCGGGAGGACCGCTTGTCGCACCAAGTCGTGAAGCGACCCGGGTTCCGGGACTTTGGGGCCGTCGTACCGCCGGACCAGTTCGCGGAGATCCTCGGAGTGTGCGACCGAGGCGGAGTAGATTCGGTGAGCCTCTTCCTCATCCCGGGGCCCGACGGCAACCTGACCTCGCAGGAGCTGCTCTTCTTCGTCCGCCAAGAACACGAAGGCGCGATTGAAGCCCAGCGCCGGCCCTGCCGTGACGCAGGTCAAGGCAGCGTGCAGCACATAGTTCTCGTCCAAGGCGCTCTGGATAAGCCGCGACACTCGGTGGATCAGCTCCAACTGGTACACGCGGCGAGCGCTGTCGGTGACGTTGTTGATGACGATCAGCACGTCGGAAGCTCCACCGGGACCCAGAGGTCGCAGCCGGATGTCGAGGAAGCGGTCGGGGTGCGCGGGGGACCGGTGGTGGAGCGCCTGTTTCTTGACGGTCTCGCCGGTGCGCCGCGCCCTGGCCAACATGTCCGCGAATGCCGCCTGCTCCAGCAGGGCCGGCTCAAGAACCTGGGTGATGGGCTGCTCCAAGGCCGCAGCCGCCGCAACCTCAGCTTCGCGGGCGAAGTGCTCGTTCATCGCCTTGACCCGATCGGCGCCGTCCACCACAATAAGCGACGCTGGCATGCCCTGGATGATCTGCTCGCTGAACTCCTGCGCGCGCGCGGTTTGTTCGTGGAGCGACACCTTTGCCAACGCTACCGCGAGGGGGCCGGCTACCGCCTGGATGATAAGCTGATCGCTTTCGCTGAAGGCGTTCGGTTTCTGACTGTGGATGTCAAGCAGGGCGACACACCGCTCGCCGCTGACAACGGGTACGAGCAGCTCGGCGCGTGTTCGCCGGGCAGCGGGGAACGGCAGAACATACCTGGGGTCGGTGCTGACGTCGTTCACCAACACCGGGCTCAGGGTCCGGACGGCCTCTCCGATGAGCCCTTCGGTGCTCTTCTGGCGGTGCCCCGCCCGAAGGAGCGGCTCGTAGGCGCCGCTGTGTGCTCGCAAGAGGCAGTCGCCCTCGGGGTCGACGGAAAACACGCTGGTGTCGAAGAACCGGAAGTGCCGGCGGACCGCCTCCGCCACCAATGTGAGGAGGGCGTCGACCGTGCGCGTGCCGAGGGCTGCCTCAGCGATCTCCTGCAGGAGCGCGAGGCGCTCAACCTGGCGGTGCTGCTCCCGGTAGAGCCGGCGGAACTCCTGCACCGATTGGTGCAGCTCCCGTGTGCGTAGCGCCACGATGCGTTCCAGTCGCTGCTCGTCCGCCGCGGCCGCCCCCTCGCGGTCGGTCCGCCAGAGGCCCGTCTCGTCGCGGATGAGGCTCTGCACGACGCGGGCGCCGGCATAGCGGATCACGGTCGACCGCACCCGCGCCTGAATGCGCTCCCCTTCCGCCGAGATCACCCGGGCCCGGTCCAGGAACGACGTGCCCTCGTGAGCGGCCGCACTCAACCGGTCGACGATGGCTTGGCGAGAGGACTCGGCGAACAGATCGGGGTAGTGCGAACCGACCAGATCGTCCTTTTCGAGCCCGAACAAAGCCTCCGCCTCGCGGTTCGCATCGACCACGACCCCGTCCTTCGGGTCCACCAGCACCACGGCATCACCCGCCGCGTTGAACAGGGCCCAGTGCTTCTGCTCGGCCCGCAGCAACTCGCACTGGTTGTACTCGTAGTAGCACTCGGTGATATGCAGCCGGACATGGTCGATCTCGGACTCGACCCAGTCGCACATCGCTTGAAGGGACTCTCTGTCGTCACCGAACTCGGCGACCAACTCGCCGATCAGGGTCCGCTTGAGGGCGATCTGCGTGCACACGAGGTCGGCGGCCGTGTACCCGGCCTTGTTCCCAGCGCGTGTGGCCACAGCGACGAACCGGTGGCAGGCAATATCCGTAGGGTCCTCGAGGTGGCGGAGCAGCAAGTACAGGAACTTGTGACCGAGTTCCCGCCACCAGCCCGGCACGAGGAGGTTCGTGTCGGCCGTCTGGGGAAGGAGTTCCGCCACCTGCTGGAGCCACTGTGAGACGAGATCGCCCTGGCGCCCCTCGATGAACCGGCACATCCGCTCGATGCCCTGCCGCCGATGCGCCCGCGCAGCCTCGTCCCCTTCATAGTACGCCCGGTGGAGCTGGTGCGCGACGACTGAGGGGGACTCGTAGTACTTCTTCATGTCGAGAAGGGCTCAACGCGGTGTCGGAGGACACGGTTGGCGTCAGGAAGCGATTGTAGCTGCCGGAGCGGCGCCGGCCAATCTCGGCGCCGCCGGCGCACCTCAGGGAAGTGCCGGCCGGTCCAGGCTGCGCCACCAGTCCAGGTCCACATCCGGGAAGAGGCAGTCCCTCTCGCAGAGGCTGCCGAAGGAAGCCCAGTCACTCTCCGACAGCCACTCGCCGTCGGCGTACCGCCTCGCCAGCGCGGCGGTCAACTCAAAGTCTGAGAAGTGCGCTGCGGCTCGGTGCTCCGCGTAGTCCCGTGCGGACCACGTGGTGATGAGAAACTGCCAGTCGGAGGACTGCAGGAGCAGCAGCTCTCGCGCCGCCTGCTGGAGAAGCCGGGTGAGCGTTTCGTCGGGCTCGGGGTGTGCCACCACGAGTTCCCGGAGGCTCGCCTCCGCGGCGTAAATCCGCCGCCACGTCCACTCGGTCCATTCGTTCAGCCAGACCCAATGGTGGCCGCCTGCGCCCCAGGATCCCTCCGGAAGCGCCAGAGCGGTGGCGGGCGGATGAGCCGCCAGGTACTCCGTGCCGGTCATCACTTCGAGGTCGGGGTCTTGGTGCATCCACCGAAGCACGTGTTCCAGCCAGACTGGTCCCTCGAACCACCAGTGCCCAAACAGCTCGGCGTCGAACGGCGCCGCCACGACGGGAGCGCGGCCGTTGAGCCACGGTTGGTGCTCCAGCGTGGCCTTGACGCGCCAGAGGAAGTTCCCGGCGTGTTCGCGGGCGCGTTCCGCGGCGCGGTCCGGATCGTACTCCTCCTTGGCGCCCAGGTCACCCGTGTCGTCGGTTACCCGCCAGTAGCGGTGTCCGCCGGGGTAATGCTTCTTGTGGAAGTCCAAGTACGCCGCGTCGCCGGGGTACCCGAGTTGGCTGCTCCAGACCTGCAGGGTCAAGTCCGGGTCACGGAAGAACGCGGCAGCAGGAGGGTGATCTTCCACGTGGTCGCCCACGAAGTAGGCGGCATGGGGCGTGCGCTCGCCATCGTAGGGCCTCGGCTCGCGCAGACAGGAGACTCGGCTCCAGAGCTTGCCCAGCGTTTCCTCACGACTGAACTCCACCGGGAACGGCTCCCCCCGGGAGAGCAGGTGCGTATCGACCACAAAGTAGTCGATGCCGTTCTCCGCGAGGAACTCCTCGATCCCCTTTCTGGGGTAGGGGGCTTGCGCCTCCCCCACAATGCGCGGATCGGGCGCCCACTGGCACCGCGGCCGGTACGCGCACTCGGGAAGCCAAAATCCCCTTGGTCGCCGGCCGAAGTGCCGTTCATAGCAGGCAATCCCCTGCTTCACCTGGGCCTGGACGCTCGCGTCTTCGTGGAGCAACGGCAGATAGCCGTGGGTGGCCGCCGAGGTGATCAGCTCGATATGGCCGGCCTCCTGTAGACTCCGGAAGGCGCCGACCAGATCGCCGAAGTGGTGGTCGTGGAACCGGTGCTGCACCCAGCCGTAGAACTCGTCCCAGCGTTTCGCCAGGTAGGCCACGTGACCTCGGCCGTGGGACTCAAACTCCTCCTGGTTCCGCACTGCCCCGTTGCGCTTATCGACGAGGTAGCCGGAGAACCACTCCTTGAACCGAGGGTCGGCGAGTTGTTCGAGAAGCACCGGCGTCAACCCCATTGACACTCGGGGGCTGATCCCTTCCTCGACCAGACGCTCGAATGTGGCAAGCAGCGGGAGGTACGTCTCCGCCGCTGCTTCCATGACCATCTCGCTGCCGTGGGGCCAGGTGCCGTGTCCCAGCATGTAGGGAACGTGGCCGTGCAGGACGAGAACGAAGCTGCCTTTCATGGGCTCTGTCTCCCCTTTCCGCGGCACCAGCCGCAAGCGTACACGGCCCCGTCGGCAACGCCCGGAGGCGCTTCAGATCGCGTCGTTGAGGATCATTTCCTTCACCGACTGGCCGGAGGGAATCATCGGGAACACGTCGGACTCACGATCGATGAAGAAGTCGATGAAGGTGGGCTTCACTCGTTCAGCCATCGTCGCTTCGAGCGTCGGGCGCACCTCCGACTTCTCCGTCACCCGTACACCGATGGCGCCGTAGGCTTCGGCTACCTTGGCAAAGTCCGGATTGTCGACCAGATCCACTTCGGAATAGCGCCGGTCGAAAAACATCTTCTGCCACTGCTTGACCATGCCCAGATAGCGGTTGTTGAGGATGCACACAGTGACTGGCAGCTTGTCCGAGACAGCCGTGATCAGGTCCTGGATGTTCATCTGGATGCTGCCGTCGCCGGAGATGCAGAACACGTGCTTGTCGGGGTGCGCGACCTGAGCGCCCATTGCGGCCGGGAACCCGAACCCCATGGCGCCGAGTCCGCCGGAAGTGAGAAACGTGCGCGGGTGCCGGGTGTTGATCCACTGCGCCGCCCACATCTGGTGCTGGCCGACGTCGGTCGTGATGATTGCCTCGCCCTTCGTCAACTCGTTGAGCTGCTCGAGGATGTACTGGGGGCGAAGCACGTCGTCATCCGGGTAGGTCAACGGCCCCTTCTCCCGCAACGCCTGGACCCGCTGGAGCCACGCTTCATGTGCCTTTGGCTCGACGCGCCCCAGCAACTGCTGCAGCACGAGCTTGCAGTCGCCCACGATCGGGATGGCCGTCTCGACGACCTTGCCGATCTCGGCGGGGTCGACGTCAATGTGGATGATGGCCGCCAGCGTCGCGAACTCCGCCACTCGGCCCACGACCCGGTCGTCAAAGCGCGTGCCAACGCCGATCAGCAGGTCGCACTCGCTCATGGCCCAACTGGCGAACGCACGGCCGTGCATACCAGGCATCCCCAGCGCCAGCGGGTGGTCGTCCGGGAACGCGCCCTTCCCCAGCAACGAGGTGACCACTGGCGCGTTGAGGCGCTCGGCCAACTCCCGCAACTCGGGGCTGGCCTCTGCCGACAGGCACCCGCCACCGGCGTAGAGAAGGGGGCGCTCGCTCTTCGCGATCAGTCCCGCGGCCGCCTTGACCTGCCGGTTGTTGCCCCGCTGCGTGGGCCGATAGCCTCGCAGGCCGATCGTCTCAGGGTACTCGAACTCCAGTTCGTCGATCTGGGTGTCCTTCGGCAGGTCGATCACAACCGGGCCCGGTCGGCCGGTGTTGCAGATGTGGAAGGCTTCCTTGATCGTGACCGGAATCTCCTCGGCGGCGCGCACCAGGTAGTTGTGCTTGACGATCGGCAGGGTGATCCCCAGGATGTCCGACTCCTGGAAGGCGTCGGTTCCCAGCGCCCGCGTACCCACCTGCCCGGTGATGGCGATGAGGGGCACTGAGTCCATGTAGGCGTCGGCGATGCCGGTGACTAGGTTGGTGGCGCCCGGACCGGAGGTGGCCATGCACACGCCCACCTTGCCGGTGGAACGGGCGTATCCCTCCGCCATCATAGCTGCCACCTGCTCGTGGCGAACCAGATGGTGACGAATGGCTCCGTCCGTGATGAGAGCGTCGTAGAGCGGCATGTTGGCGCCGCCGGGCAAGCCGAAGACGACCTCAACCCCTTCCCGCTTCAGAGATTCCACCAGGGCCTGGGATCCGGTCATTCTCATGTTGCGTCGTCCTCACGAGTTCGGTTGACGAACTGCTCCGCAGTCTCTGGGAAGCGATTCGCTCGCCCCCCACAAACGCAAAACTCGCTCCGGGTCGGCCCAGAGCGAGTCTCGATCGTCCTTGCTGGCTCCGGCCACCCCTTCCGAAGCGGTGCTCGAAAGGGTCGGCCGTCTCTCCGTCAGAACGCCGAGCGCTCAGACGCCTACCACTTGCGTGACTCCCTCGAGGTGCTGCTTCAGCGTGGCCTCAATGCCCATCTGCAGCGTCATCTGCGACATGGGGCACCCCTTGCAGGCGCCGGTCAGGCGAACCTGCACGGTGCCGTCCTCCAGCACGTCAACCAGTTCGCAGTCGCCGCCGTCGGCTTGAAGACCGGGGCGAACCTTGTCGAGTACTTCCTGTACGCGAGCTTTCAGGTCTTCTGGCACAGAGATTCCTCCTTCAGTCCGCCGCTTGTCGTTGCGGCACCCGTCCGGCTACGGCGTCAGGCCGCGGCCCGCCCCCGCTGCCCGGCAGCCCGGCAAGCCGGCGCCGCGTCCGTCGTGCAGTTCCCAGGCGTAGGCTTCGATGCTCTCAATACTATGGCAGCGCCGTCTCCGGCGCCTTCACGTTGAAGCTCCCCTGGCGATAGCCCTGGAGATCCAACGTCACAAAACGATAGCCGATCTCCTGCAGACTTTCAACGAGACGTCTGCGCGTGTCTTCTTCCAAGGCGTTTGCCAGTTCGTCGACGCCCAGTTCCAGCCGCGCGATCTCCGAGTGGTGGCGAACGCGCACCTGGCGGAAGCCCAACCCCTTGAGCACTTCCTCCGCCCGCTCGACCATGGACAGGCTCTCGGCCGTGATGGGAGTACCGTAGGGGATCCTGGACGCCAGACACGCGGCGGCGGGCTTGTCCCAGGTGGGCAGTCCCAGCTCTTTGGAGAGGAGGCGGATGTCCGCCTTCGTCATCCCGACCTCGCGGAGCGGGCTTCGCACCCCTTGTTCACACGCAGCCTGTGAGCCCGGCCGCCAATCGCTTTCGTCGTCTTTGTTGGCGCCATCGAGGACCCAGCGAATCCCCCGCTCCTCGCCGTAGGCCCTTAGCTTGGAGAACAGCTCCGTCTTGCAGTAGTAGCAGCGATTCTCTGGGTTCCTGGCGTAGTCGTCATCGGCGAGTTCCGCGGTCTGTAGCACCTCGAGGCGGGCGCCAAAGCCCTCCGCCAGTTCTTTCGCCGACTCGAGTTCCTTGGCGGGGATGCTCTCAGACTCGCCGATCACCCCGAGGGCGCCCTCTCCCAACGTCTCGACGGCCACGCGTAGCAGGAACGTGCTGTCGACGCCCCCCGAATAGGCAACGACAACGCGGCCCATTTCTCGCAGCAGAACGCGCAGTCTCTCCAGCTTGTTCTCGGCCACCTGAGTTCAGGGCATCCTTTCGAGACCAGCGCTGAACGCGTTGAGAAGTCGTCCTCACAGAACGTGGCGCATTGGCGGCTGGAGCGGCGGGGAAGCGAAGGAGGGGAGCACCAAGATCCCGCTGGCACCATGGCGAGTGGCTCCGGGTTCTGGTGAGGGATACTGACCGAAGCGATCCGCCAGCCGGCAGGGGCCCTGCAGAATCAGGCCGCCTGGGCTTCCTCCGCGCCTTCTTCCTTGAGGCCGACGTAGCCGTGCTTCTCCACTTCCAGGCGCCCGTTCTCGAGGAGGATCTCCCGGGTCAGCACCAGGCCGGCCCGGTCGCTGGCGACGAACTCATACTCCTTCGTCAGCACGAGCGCCTTCGGCGCGGTCGGACAAACTTCGGCGCACAACCCGCAAAAGCAGCAGGAGTTGAGGTCGATTTCAAACTCAACGGGGTAGCGCCCTTTGTGTCCCTCCCGCTTCTCGGCCTTCATAGTGATGACTTGGTCGGGGCAGACCTTCGCGCACGAGCCGCAGCCAATGCACGTCAGGTCTCCGTCCGGAGCGGCGGTGAGTCCGTGCAGACCCCGGTATCGCGGAGCGAGGACGGGACGCTCGCGCGGATACTGGAGGGTCGTGTTGGGCCGGAAAAAGTGGAGGATCGTGATCCACAGGCCCTGAAGCAGGCTCTTCGCTCCATAGGCGATCTCGCGCGCCAATGCCGTCACGGGGGTTGGTCCTCTCGCTATTGGCGCCACGCTCGCCGCGAGACGCCGTCAGTCGATCTCCGAATACGTCGGGGTGGACAGGTATCGCTCACCGGTGTCTGGAAACACAACTACAATGAGCTTGCCCGCGTTCTCCGGGCGCTTGGCGACCTCGACAGCAGCGGCGGCAGCGGCGCCGGAGGAGACGCCGACGAAGAGCCCTTCCTCGCGGGCCAGGCGGCGCGCCATGGCGATGGCGGCCGGCGCTTCGACCTGATAGATCTCGTCCATCAGCTCCACGCGCATGATTGCCGGAATGAACCCGGCGCCGATTCCCTGAATCGGGTGTGGCCCCTTCTGGCCGCCTGACATCACCGGGGAGGCCGCCGGTTCCACGGCGACGAACTTCAGCGATGCCTTCTTGGGCTTCAGCGCCTCGGCGCAGCCGGTGAGGGTGCCACCGGTCCCGACACCAGCGACGATGAGGTCCACTTCTCCGTCGGTGTCGCGCCAGATTTCCAGCGCGGTGGTCTCGCGATGGATCGAAACATTGGCCGGGTTCTTGAACTGCTGCGGGATGAAATAGCGCGGGTCCTCGGCAGCCATCTTCTCGGCAGTGGCGATCGCTTCTCCCATCCCTCCGGGACCGGAAGTCAGGATGAGTTCAGCGCCCAACACCTTCAGCAGTTGGCGACGCTCGAGGCTCATGGTCTCTGGCATCGTCAGGACGAGCTTGTATCCCTTGGCCGCACAGACCATCGCCAGACCGACCCCGGTGTTTCCGCTCGTCGGTTCGAGGATGATTGTGTCTTCGTTGACGAGTCCATCGCGCTCGGCGGCCTCGATCATGGACACGCCGATGCGGTCTTTGACGCTGGAGAGCGGGTTCATGCTTTCCAGCTTCGCCGCGACAGTGGCGCCAGCGCCCTCCGTCACCCGGTTCAGGCGAACCAGAGGGGTGTTCCCGACCAGTTTGGTTACGTCGTTTGCGATCTTCATGTGTCTCTCCCAGGGCGTCGTGGATTGTAGCTGCGCGCCCGCGGCTCGTCAACGAGGGCGGATCCGGGCCGGAATCCGCCCCCAGCCACCAAGCGTGCAGCCATCTTCTTCAGTATGTCGCGCCTGGGAGCCCCGTGCACCCATGGGCAATCGCGTGGAACGGGTCGCGGCGGCTACTCGCCGTCTTCGGCTGATTCAAGCTGCGCCTGTTGCTCCCGCTTGGTGAGGAACTCGTCGAGTTCCTCCTCCTCGGTTCGCCGGCGCTTCTGCGCGGGCTCCAACTCGCCGAGTTGCTCAAGGGCAGTGCGGACCTGCTCTCTAGCGTCGTCCGGCAGTTCGGGCGCCACAGGGTCAAACGCAGCGTCGGCAGGGAGGACTCCAGTCAACTCCAGGCACCACAGGAGCCGCTGAACGTGCGCGCCCGCAGGGGGAGCATAGATCACCCGAGACAGGGCTTCGACCGTGGGGACCAGTGCATGGAACCGATGGTACCGATTGTCCGCGTGGGTCTTGACCATCTCGGCGACGGTGTCCGTGCAGCAGGCGCCTAATTCGAGCATTGCCGCGCCTGCACCCATCATGAGGCAGTAGCTGGTGTGGCCGTTCTCCACCGTAAGAAGCGGCAGCTCCGGGAACTCCCGGCGCAGCAGGGCAAAGGCAGCCTGGAGCCCCGCGACGGCGGGGGAAGCGGGCACCTGGAGCGCCACGACTGCTTCAGACTCCAGCACGCGACGAATGGTCTCCGGCCCGTAGGGCGACCCAGGCTCAACCGGGGTCCCAATCCCCACGAAGAGCGGCGCGCCGAGCTTCGCGAGCTTGTCGTAGTAGTCCACGATCACGTCGGCTTCCCGGTCGTGCCCGCGACCCACGAGGGGCGGCGCGCACCAGAGGGCATTGGCTCCTTGCTTCAGGGCACGCCTCGCCTGCTTCAGCACGTCGTCGCGGAAACGCCGCGGCCGCTCTGCCGGCGGGAGGGACTCGTAGTCGCTCACACAGCCGCCCACCGCGGCAACCACCGCTTGGTTCCCGTTTAGACCGTCGCGCCAGGCCGTCAGCAACCCGTCCTGCTGCTCAAGCGTCAGTCGGTCAGGCCGCGAAACCTCGGCACCCACCACCACGCCGGCCACCGCGCGCTTGCTCATCCAGTCAACGTAGGCCTTCAGTGCTTCGGCCACAATCTCCCCGTCAGCCTCCCGGGGCAGCGGCACTTGGGGAAGCAGAGCGCCATCGAGAAGACCTCGCCACTGACTTCGGTCAACTTCGCTCATTCGGTGCGAACTCTCCTTAGGGGCGTGTGGCCGCGAGTACCGAGACGGGGAACCCCGGCCCCGCGGCTCAGGCTACGCGCTGGCTTGACCAGTCTGGCGACCGTTCCCGGCCGCCCCAGAATGGGCGAGGAACCGGAATGCACCCGCTGTCTTCAGGGCGACGCAACGTTCACGCCAAGGAGGTCGACGGCCCGTGGCTTCGGTCGGCGCGGAGAGTGGCCAGGGGCCGGGTCGTTGCCCACGCCAACGCAGACCGCCCTACAACGCACAGCGGAACCCGACCGGGCCGAGCTCGAACAGCGGGTTGTCCTCCACCCGAGAGGTGCACCGCCCAAACCGACAGTCTTCAGCGAACGACCCGCCGCGAATCACCCGCCGCTGGTAGGCTCCGCGCGGCCGAATCTCGCCGCTTGCCTCCTCAGCCACAAACGGGCTTGCAGTGTATTCCCAGACGTTGCCAACCATGTCGAGGCACCCAAAAGGGCTGGCGCCCTCGGGGTAGCGCGTGACCGGCGTTGTGGCACCCAGTCCACTCTCCGCTGTGTTGCATCGCTCTGGAGCGAACTGGCTCCCCCACGGGTACGCCCTGCCGTCCACGCCCCGGGCGGCTTTCTCCCACTCCTCTTCAGTGGGCAAGCGATGGCCGAGCCACCTGCAGTAGGCCTCGGCGTCGTACCATGACACCCCGTGAGCCGGGTGGTCCGCCAGAACCTCGTCGTAGTCGCCCCCGGCCCAATGCGCGGGAGCGCCTCGGCCCGTGGCGGCGACGAAGCGCGCATACGCTTCGTTGGTGACCGGATACCGAGCGAGGTAAAACCCCTCCGTCCGGCGCCGCCTCTGCTCGGGTTCCAAGGAGTTCTCGCCGAAGAGAAACTCGCCCGCCGGCACCCATAGGTAGCCGTGGGCGGCCAGCAGTTCGCGGTGGCTATCCTTGCTGAGACGGCCCAGAGCACCGATGGTCCACGCGACCCCGAAGTCGTCGTCTTCCAGCTCTTTCAAGAGGCTTAGGAGCGCGTCCACCGCGGGTGCGCCCGGGCAGGTCTCAAACGCCTGCACCGAGGCAACCAGCGACCCGCGGTCCAACTCAGCAGACCGCGCCTGCTCCAGCAGCCGATGGGCGCTAGCCAGCCGGCGGCGCGGCGTGCACTCACGTAGCCGTTCCAGGGCGGCCTCCCGGATGATCTCGTCTTCACTTCCCAGCGCCTGAACGAGTTCCTCGTCCGCTTCCAGGCTTCGCTGCTCGCCGCCGAGCAACGAGCTGTCCGTCGTCGAGGACAGATAGCGGTACGGCGCGAGATCGGCCCCGCCGAAGAGCGGCTCAATGGAGAGGAAGTCGAGCAGATCGTGCTTGTCCTGGTGCTGCTGAAGCATCGGGGATGACTCGACCAGGGCCTGCCGGTGTGCCCCATCCACCGCCGCGGCGAGTTCTTCCAGCCGCCGCAGCAAGCCGGGGAAACGCGCCACCTGCGCGAACTCAGCCGGCCAGGCTCGCCCCAGCACAAGCCACTTGGCCAACAGCGCCTCCTCTAGCCCCGGACTGGCTGGATTGAGCAGTCCGGCTTGGGCCGCGAGGTGCTTCTGAAGACTGAACTCATTCAGGAACTGCTTCACTCGCCGGGGGTTATTGTTCAGACCCTCGGCGATGATATCAACAAAGTGCTCCAGACCGGGTTCGCACTCGAGCCCGGTAACCAAGTTGGCGATCTGCACTCGGTTGGCCGTGGGGAGGTTGAACTGAAGCTGGACGATCTTGTCGAGGTAGTCCTTCTCTGTCCCGACGCTCTCCTGCGACGTCGGGTGCAGCGTCTGATAGACCACCTGGATGCCGCGCTGGATCAGCTCCCGGTCCGCCCCAATCACGAAAACGCACCGCGGCACGCTAAGCACGAGCTTCAAATCCTCCAGTAGCTCGATCACCCGCTCCGGCAAGCACCGATCCAGATCGTCTACAAACACGACCAACCGGCCGGCCGGGCCCACGATCTGCAGCACCAGCTCCTCCAGAACGTCGCGGAATACGTGATAGTCATTGCTTCGAAGCAGCGCGCGCCCCTGGGAGGGGTCCTGGATGAGCGCCGTCCGCTGGAGATCAGCGCCCATGGACGCCAGGGCCGAAGTCATGGCGTACGGCAGGCCCTTCTGGGGCTTCTCGTCTCCGCCTTGAATGGCAAGAGTGCGCTCGAATGCCGCGACCAGTGGCGCCGCAATGGAGGCGTCCCGGTAGTGTTCCCATGGGTTGAACCAGATCGCGCGGAAGTGCTGTTGACGCAGTTCGTACTGGATCAGCCGCATCAGGCTGGTCTTACCGCTTCCCCACGGGCCGTAGATCCCGACGGTCACCGGCGTATTGGTCTTCGGGTGGGCGATGAACCCGGCGATACTGCCGGCAAACGGTCTGAACCCAAGGAGGTCTTGCTCAGGCTGCCCGATGGGCTCATCCGCCAGCACTCCTTGCTGGAATGATGCCGCCCCCAAGTGCCCCAGCGCCGCGGGCCCTGCTTCAGAAGGTCGCAGCACGCCGACCGCCTGCTCTGACCCACCAGGCACCCCGGCGGCGGGCACTTCCGGCGGCGGAGCCACCGCGGGCTCCGGCGCGCGCCCCTCGCCCGCCGACGACTGTGGCGGCGGCGGCTCACCAAGAGCGCCCGGCGTTCCGTCGGACACTGGCAGCCCTGCCCCGCGAGGTCTCATCGGATCCATTCCCGCGATCCCCCGGGCGCGGCTCAGTGCCGCCAGCAGCGACGACGCGTCGGGGCGCAGTGCCCCGGGCGGCGGAACCTCCGGCGAAGCGTTCGAGAGGTCGGTGTTGTCAGCTTCTGGGCTCACTGTGAGTTGTGGACGGTCACCGGCCTGCCAGCCGCCGGCTCCGTCCCTTCTCCTTATACTCGCGAAGGTTAAGAACACACCGAAGTGGAAGTTCGCGGAACTTCCCCGGCAGGCGTGCAGCAGACGTAGGACAGAGGGTATTCTCCCAGACGGAGCCGAAGTCGCACCGGGACTTCGGTGTGTTCTTAACCTTCGCGGATATAGCACGCCCCGAACGTCTCGGTATGCGCGTCCCTACAAGTGTTGCGCGACGCGGGGCTCTCGTCCGCTGGACCCGGCTACAGGGCCGGTGCCTGGGCCGCTATGGTCTTGGCGCGCACGGGAGGCGGAGACTGGACTTCCTGCCGCAAGGCCAGCAGCAGCCGGACGCAGTCCCAACGCAGTTCTTGCAGCCTCTTGGCACGAAGCGTGCTCAGCATGGCGCCGTGGTCTAACTGGATCGTGGCGCGGAGTTGCGCCAGGAACGCAGTCGCCGTCTCACGGGCGGGGCCCGTCTGCGGGTCGGCCGCGGCTACGCTCTGCGCCAGGGATCGCTCCAGCAGCAGGACATAGCGCAGATCGTCAATGCCCTCGCGGGCGGCTTCCCACTGAACAGTGGGAAGCGGGCCCTCCTGAGTCGGGTACGTGAGCAGTCGGCACCGCGCCCCTACCTCAGTCTCGGCATAGGGGCTGTCCGTTGCGGCGAGGTCCTGGTAGTCGGACGCCAGCGCCCCCTGGAAGCCTGACTTGAAGAGGTAATACCCGCAGAACAGCCGGTTGACGTTCGGGTCTTCCTGCGTGCAGTCCCAGGTGTACAGCTCGCGGGCACGACGCGGCTTCGCGCCGGCAACCAGAGACTTCGCGTATACCACAAATCCGGGGTCGTCCACCGAGTAGACCGGGAGGTCGACGGGATGGCTCGTCTCCGCCGCGTCCGCGAGAGTCACCAATCCGGTGGTGGCGCCTTGGGTCTCCCGGACGAAGCCGAGCGACTCTATCGCGGCCGGGGCGTGCGCTTCCATCCCCAACTCGGGAGGACCGAACAGGAGCGTCCAGCCAGGTCCCTTGGACACGGCGCGGCGCACCTCTCGCGCCTTCTGGGCGCTCGGCATCTGGGGGAAGTAGGGGAACAGCCCGGACATTCCGAGCCGCCAGCGAACGTCGAGGCATGCCTCCAGCCGGTCCCCTTGCTCGACCGCAGCCACGTAGCGGAAGCCGTGGTCAAGGATGTCCCTCAGCTCGCGAGCGTACAACTCCTCAGTGCGCGCCAAGGGCCCGGTGTCGCTGCTGAGAACGGCCCGATGCCCCAGCACGAGCCACCGGGGGGCGGGAGGAAGAACGAAGGGCAGCACGCGCACCTGCAACGCGATGGAGGCCGACGCCCCGTGCCCAGGTTGCACGGTCACGTTGCCGACATACACGCCGGGGGCGGCCTTCTCCGGAATCTGCACCGTCAGCCACACCTGTTTCGAGGTCCCACCCGGGACGTCAGTGACAACCGGAGCGTCCCCCGGCAAGGAGGGAAGCCCACCCGCCAAGTCGACGCGGTCATCGCGCATCAGCAGCTCTGGCACCGTTTCCGCTCGATCGCCCTTTGCACCGGTCAGAAGCTGCGGCCAGCATTTCACAATCCGGGCAGAAAGGTACCGTTGGGGGATCACTCCATTCTCCCCGACGAGGTCGGAGAGCTGGATCGCCACCTCGGTCAGGTCGCCGATCGCGGAGAGCACAAACGACGCCGGCTCGCGTTCCCCCCGGCAGCCGGACACGTGCATGGGCTGCCCAACCGCCTCGGTCTGGGGCGGCGTGTCATACAGAAGCCGCTCGAATGGATATACCGGAAACAGCACGTATGAGCTTCCGCCCACCAGCTTCGAGGGGGCGAGGGAGGGAGTCAGCTCGGAAGGCCCTGCGAGCGCCGTCGACGGACCCGCAGGGCCGGCTGCCGCGAGGGCGGTGAGCCTGTCGTTTAGGGATTCCCACCGCTCAACCGAGGGCTGCTCGAGCGCGTCGATTCCCTGCTCGACGGCCGTGAGTCGCCGCAATTGCTCCTGCAGCGCGGTGGCCGACTCCGGTGTTGCGCCGCCCAGAGCGGCGACAAACCGGTCTCGGAGCCAGTCCACCCGCGGAAGCAGGAAGCGGGGGCGCAGTTCAAGCCTTGGCGTCACGAGAAACGTGCCCGGTCCGGCCGGCGCCGACGCTTCCAAGCGCAGCGCTTGAGGCGCCCGGAGCTGCTTCCGGTATGACAGAGAGACCGGCCGGACAGCGAAGGAGTCCAGCTCGAGCCGTTGCTGCAGCACCGCGACATCGCCGGCAGCATCGACGACGTTGGCCCGAACCGTGACCTGCACAGGCAGCGCTCCAGGGTTGTACACCTCGCCACGCACCACCGCGCCGCCCACCAGCTCACCGAACTCGTCGCCGAGAGACTCCCAGGCAAACGTCGGCACGGTCCCGCCAAAGAGGAGTGTCCCGAGCTGGTCCGGGGCCAAGAACGAGCCCCGGGCGCCGCTCCAACTGGAGCGCTCCTCACCTTGGGCACGACAGCGGCAGAGATTGGCCGACCAGCGGTCGCCGAAAGCCGGAGACCCGCCAAGCGCCGCGAAAGGAAGCCGGAGTTCTGCTTCCCAGAACGCTTCCGAGATCGAGGTTTGGACTGTGGCGCGGGAGTCCCAGCCAGCGGGCGCGCCCCTCGCCGCCTCATCGTAGAGCGCGCCGATCACGTTGACGATCAGGTGGTAGACAGGCCCCTCGCGGGTGCGGGCGAGGAGCAACTCGAGGCAGTCGTCAGCCCCGATGCCTGCAGCGTCGCGTCTGCTGGTCAGCCCTGCCACCTTTGCCATCTCCGGCTCGTCACACCGGACACCCACGTAGAGGCACTCGTCATCCCACAGCAAGCGGCCGTGCGTGGCGGCAGCAGCCTGGTACCCCTCGGTGAGCCGCGAGAAGAACTCGACCCGCGGCGCATTTCGCCAGACCGCCTCCGTCAGGAGCCCGTCGACGGAGGGAGCGGCTGACGTGTGTGCCGCATACGTTAGCGCCCGTTCCGCAGCTTGGGCGCCGGGGAAGGCGTCGGCCGCCAGCAGCAAAGTCGCCAGTGCCAAGCCGGATCGACGGGCCGGCGAGTGGACTCGGACTACCAGGACGAACACCTCCGCTGTGTGCGCGTAGCTCTTGGGGACGGTACAGGGCAGGCGCCCGCTGGGTTAGCCTGGGAGCACCCGGGTCTGGTGCCTGCGCCAGTTGAGGGCCCTTACCACCGCGTCAGTATATCACGCCCCTCCGCGGCGAGCAAACGACGGCCCGCGGCGGGTGTCAGGGGGTCGGCTTCTGCATTGCTTCGGCTTTGGCGACCAACTGCCGGAGCGCTTCCGCCACAGCGAGCACGCGGTCGCCGGGCATCCCGGGCAGGTCTTCGGGCACGATCTTCCCCATCCGCCCGCGCACACCCACCTCGGGCTTGCCTCCGAGTGTCCGCACCATGAACTGCAGCTTGCCCAGAGCTCCCACGCTCTGGTGCTTGACCTCCGCAATACTCAGGTACGGCAGCTCTCGACAGGCGGCCCGGGAGTAGGCTCCAGTCAACGTCCCCGCCCGGAGGACGAGAACGCGCCGGTTGGTGGCGGCGAACCCGAGCGTTCCCGTTTGGTTCTGCAAGGAGACCAACACGCGTTCCTTCTCCTTCAGCTCTCCCCTCAGCGCTTCGAGAAGCCCGCCGGTCAGCGGGTGCGCCACCGGCGTGTCGAACCGCACCTGCGGCCCTTGGGACTGCGAGTCGTCCTGCTCCTGGGGCTTGAGGGTTGCGCCACAGGCCGGACAGAAAGGTTCGGTGGCAAACGCTGATTCGCCGCACTCAGGGCATTTCAGGCGTTCCATGGTCTTCTTCCTCCTGACGTGAGGGCGGGCGACGCGAAGTCCCGCAAGGCAAGGGCAATTCGGAAAGGCGCGCGCAGCACCTCGGCCGGCGCCCAGGTTGGCGCAACTCCGGTCTGTCGAGCGGAGAACCAGACGCGGGGAGGCAGCCTCCTGGGGTCCAGCTCACATACAGTTTACACCAGCCTCGGCATGTGCTATACTCCCTGCGTTCCGTTGGCGGCGCAGGCCGCCAAGTCCAGTCTGCCAAGGAAGGGAGGTGCACGCATGATCAAGAGACTCCTTGTGGAGGAGGAGGGACAGACGCTCGTCGAGTACGGGCTGCTGGTTTCCCTGATCGCGTTGGTGGTGATCGCTATCCTGACGGTGTTGGGACGGAAGATCCGCAACCTGTTCGTCACCGTCAACTCCAACATCACCAGTAGCACCTGATCACGTGCGTGACTCAGTGGTCTACGCTTGCCGTTTGGGCCCGCCGACGTCCCCTCGTGGACCGGCGGGCTTTTGTCTGCCGAAGCGGTTATGCCAAGAGCAGTCCCTCCGAGGGGGCCGAAGACGAACAGCGTCCCAGGTCCTCAAGCAGAAGACCGGAGACCAACCGGGCACTTCTATGCGTACGCGGCCCTTGCAGGGGCCGTGTCCCTCGCCGGCTACGCGTTGACCGTATGCCGAACCCTTGCCTACGGCGGCGATTGCGGCGACGTGACCGCCTCGTCATTCATCCTGGGCAACTGCCACCCGACGGGCTATCCGCTCTATCTGGTCCTGGGCAAGCTGTTCGCCGCGGTCCCGGTCGGCGACGTGGCCTTCCGCTACAACTTGCTGTCTGCAGTCAGTGCAGCCGGCGCCGTCTTCGTCGTGGCGCTGTTCGTGTCGGAGATGACCGGGCAGGGAATGGCCGGGCTCTTCGCGGGCGTGACGTTCGGGTTCCTCTACGCAGTCTGGACTCAGGGCGTCATCGCGGAAGTCTACACCCTCGGGCTGCTGCTTGCCGCCTTGATCCTGCTGGCGGCCCAGCGCTGGGCAACCCGGAACGACGCCCGCTGGCTGCTTGCCGCCGGCTTCCTGTCGGGACTCGCCGCCGCGCACCACCTGTCGTCCGTCTATGTGTCGGTGCCGGCCTTTGCGTACTGCGCCGCCGCATGCCGCCGACGACCTGGGGCGCTCCGCCTGCTTGCTGGAGCCTTGGCACTGGGACTGTGCGGCTTGCTCCTGTACGCCTACCTGCCACTACGGGCGGCGGCGCAGCCCGCGCTCAACTGGGGCGATCCCTCCACGTGGGACCGCTTCCTCGCCCATGTGAGCGGCCGCCTGTACCGGTCGCACGTGTTCGGCACGCCGCTGTCTGCAGTGCCAGGGCGTCTCACTGCATACGGCGCCCTCGTCGGTCTTCAGTTCCTCTTCTCGGCGCTCTGGATCCCGGTCGGCCTCGTCTGGCTGTTTCGACGGAATCGCGGCTGTGCAGCGCTGTTGGGGGCGGTATGGGTGCTCAACGTCGCGGCCAACATCCGCTACGAGGTGGGGGACCTGTGGAACTTCATGCTGCCTTCGTTCCTCTCGCTGGCAGCCTTCGCCGGGGCCGGGATGGCAGCGTTCACCACCGCTCTCTCCCGGCGCTGCGCCCAGTCACCCATGCCTGGACTTGTGCCATGGATGGCCGCCCTGGCGTGTGTGGCGATGCAGGCCAGCATCACCGCCCCGGTGCCGGACGTCAACCTGCGACACAACCGGACGGCCCGAGAGTACAATGAGCAAGTGCTCGAGGCGCTCCCGCCCCATGCCGCCCTGTTCGTGGAGAGCGACGAGAACCTCTTCGCCCTCCAGTATCTTCAGCACGTTGAGGGGAAGGGGACCTCCATTGAGCTTCTGTCTGTCCCCGCGCTGGAGGCGTTCGGCGACGGGCTGGCCACGCAAGTCAGTCGCCGCCTCGGGAGGCGCCCCGTCTTCTGCGCGTTCTACCCGCAGCAGCTTGCCGCACGGCACTACCTTCGCTGCTCGGACACAGTGACGGAAGTCAGTGCCACGCCCGCCGAGGTCCGGACCGTGACCCGCGACGTTGGCGGCGGTTCGGCGCTCCTCCGCGTCGGCGGCGTTGCCCTCAGTTTCCTTTCGCCGCCGCGGGCGATAGTGAAGAAAGGCAACAGCGTCGGCGTCCGGTTCCGTTGGACAAAGGAGCCTACCGGCCCACTCGACCCAGTGAGTGTGGAGTTGGTGTGCGTTCCGGCCTCGCCGGGGGGAGCCGACCCCAACGCCGATTCTGACAGCTCGCGATCGGTACTGGCGGTGAGCGACCTCGTGACTCGGTGGAGCACCCGCTACCCGCTGGCCGGAGGGCGCCCGCTCGCCAAAGTGCCTCTCGAGACGGGGCGAGTTGTCGAGGAGCGGGCGTGTCTGACGGTGCCCGGGAACGCGCAGACGGGCCGATACCAAGTGTTTGCGAGGGTGTGTCCGGCCGGCGGCCCGCCTTCGGCGTACCAGGCCGTCATGGATCTCTCTGCAGTTCAGCGATAGGATGTCCCCGCCCCATGTCCCTCTCCCCGCTCTGCCCACTCTCGGCCGTTGAGACCGTCGTGATCAATGCTATTCTGTGCCTGGTGCTTGTGGTCGCGACGTACACAGACGCCACGCGCGCAAAGATCTACAACCTGCTGACGTTCCCCGCGATGTTGACCGGGTTGCTCCTGAACACTCTCCTGTGGGGCCACGCCGGCCTCACTCTGGGCGCGGCGCTTGAGGGGCTCAAGTGGGCCGGGCTGGGGCTGGCAGTTGGCTTTGCGCTGCTTCTCGTGCCGTTCTGGCTCGGCGGCACGAAGGCGGGCGACGTGAAGCTGCTGATGGCGGTGGGCGCGCTGAAAGGCTGGGAGTTCGTGCTTGTCGGGTTCCTCTACGGCGCCGTCCTGTTTGGCGTCGTGGCCATACTCATCCTCGCGCGGCGCGGCAAGCTCGGTCGGACACTGAGCAACATCACCAACTACTTCTACGGCATGGCTGTACTGCACTCGGCACCGGAGCTGTCCCCTCCGGCAGACGACAGCAAGTACCCGTACGGCATCTCTCTGTCTCTGGGCTTCGCCGTGGCACTGATCCTCCAGTACACCTTGGGCCGACCGAACTTCTGGCAGTGGTAGCCCGCCACGAGGGAGCTGCACAGGACCGGACCCGAGTCGAGGAATCGAGACGGGTTCGGGCTGAAGGGTCACTGTCACTAATTGTCCTTGCCCGGTCTCACGACCGGAAGTACACTGTGCCACGTATCGCGAGGCTGGCCCGGGAGTATTCGCTGCGCGGCACTGGCGACTGCGAGCAAGGAGAAGCTTGATGAAGGCAAAGGACCTGATGACAACGGACGTGGTGACCGTCGTAGAGACCGCCACCGCCAGAGAGACCATCGAGGCCATGGTGAGAACCGGCCATCGCCTCCTGCCGGTGACGAACGACGCCGGCCGTTTCGTGGGTGCGGTGACCCAACTGGCATTCGTTCGGCTGTGCTTGCCTAAGTACGCCGAGCAGATCGGCGATCTGGCCTTTCTGCCCGACGACTTCGAGCCCTTTGACCACCGCCTAGAAAAGGTGGGCCAGGTGCAGGTGAGCGCGGTGATGGACCGAGCCCCACTGACCGCCACTGAAGACACTGCCGTCGTTGAACTCGCCGCGTTGATGACCCTCCACGAAGTGGACACGTTGCCCATTCTGCGGGACGGCAAAGTCGTGGGCATCGTCGGCCTGCAGGACCTCGTCGGCGAGATTGTGCACCCGCACGCGCGGTAGTGCGTTCGGAACCAGCCCCCCTGAAATGCGAATCGCCCCCTGGCACACTTGGTGCCAGGGGGCGATGTCATTCCGAGAGAACTTCCAGGCAGAGAAACGACTCAGGATTTTCCGGAACCGGGTTACTGGCTCTCTGCTTCGCCCTCTCCGCCGTCCGCCGAGGATTCTTCGGTCGGTTCTTCCTTCTTCTCCTCTGACTTGGCAGACTCGCTGGGAGTCTCGTCATCGGAAGACGTGGCGGGAGGAACGGCGCTCTCAAATTCCTTGGCTGCACGCATCTCGCTGATGCCGATGGCCAGAGCCAACAAGCCGCCACATACAAGGGTGACGCCGATGCAGCCCTGCAACACGTAGATGAACTGATGCCACCAGCCGACGAGCGCGATGATGCCAAGCACCGAGCACACTGCGCCGATCAGAATTGCAAGCATGTTTCCCATGTCTTTCTCTGCCCTCCTTTCGCACAACTTGCTTTGCTTGCGCCAGCCGCTGTTGCCGAGTCCTGACTTGGACACTCACGAACTCAGAACGAACCTACCTGCCAGCGGCGCGCCTGCCAGTGTCGGCAACATTCCAGGTCAGGACGCGGATATTATAGCACACGACTCCGGCGACAGCAACAACGCCAGCAACTGAACGCATTGACGACCCTCCGGCGAGTGTCGTATCCTACGTGTCGCCGGGGCAATCCGTCCGAGCGACGTCTTCGCCGGAGAAGGGTGTGCCTGGCATGAAATCCGTTGTTGTCGCGCTGGTGCAGTTGAACTCGACCGCAGCGGTCGGCGCAAACGTCGACCGCGCGGCGCGCCGCACGGCAGAGGCGCTCGCCCGGGGAGCCGAGTTGGTATGCCTGCCGGAGATGTTCAACTACCTCGGCGCTCTCCATGGGTGCGCGAAATGCGCCGAAGAGATCCCGGGTCCCTCGCTGGCGACGCTGTGTGATCTCGCCCGCGAACACAAGGCGTGGATCGCCGCAGGGACAGTGCTTGAGCGCAACGGTGACGCAAGGCCGTTCAACACCTCAGTGGTGCTCAACCCAACGGGCGAAGTGGCCGCCCGCTACCGCAAGATCCACCTGTTCGACATCGATCTCCCCGGCCGAGTCCGGTATCGGGAATCGGCCTTTCTGTCCGCGGGGGATGACCCCGCGATCTGCGAGACCCCTTTCGGGACACTGGGGCTCAGCATCTGTTATGACCTCCGGTTCCCCGAGCTCTACCGCAAATACTCCGCACAGGGCGCCTCCCTGCTGCTGGTGCCCGCAGCCTTCACCATGGAGACCGGGCGCGACCACTGGGAGCCGCTGCTTCGCGCCCGGGCCATTGAGAACCAGTGTTTCGTCGTCGCCACGGGCCAGACGGGGAAGAAGGAAAGCGGACTCGTCTGCTATGGGCGGTCGATGGTCGTCGACCCCTGGGGCCTCGTGGTTGCGCAGGCGGCGGACGAGGAGGGTCTCCTGGTGGTGGAACTGGATCTGACAGCAGTCGAACGCGTGCGGGAGCGCCTTCCGGCGCTTAGGCATCGCCGGCTATAGTCCCGGGGCCGGTCTCCCGGTTCTGTACCGCGTCTGGCGACTTCCGGCCTTTTTTTTCGCAACCATTGACAGCCGCTCGCGGGCATAGTATCCTATGGGTCACTACCAAAGACTATCCGATACTTTCCTCGTATAGATAGCCACTTACCGGGACTGACTACAGTGACACAGGAAGCAACGGAAACCGAGAAGCCCGGCGCCTTCCGCTCCTATGTCGGCCATGCCGAACGCACCGCTGACCCCCAGTGTCGCGTGCAGTTGCCGGATGACTGGATCCACGACACGCCCCAGCGGTTTATCGCGAAGCTCGGCGTGATTCACCCGGGCGTCGTCTCCCTCTTCCCGCCCGAGGCGGCCCAGTTCATGGTGCCGGCGCTCACGTCGGAGACCTTCGACCCTACTCACCTGCTGAAGATGACGAAGGTCGGCAAGGACATCCACCACGTGACAGTTGACAGCAACAACCGCCTGCCACTATCGGAGGCGAAGTTCAGATCGCTGTTGACTCCGGAGGGCAAATCTGCCCCCGTCAAGCTCTTTGGCAGTGTTCACTTCTTCTCGATCTGCCCGCTGGGCGTGTGGCCTGAGGTTGAGCAGCACCTGCTGAACTCCACGTAGCCGTGTCCGGCGAGCAGTTCGGGGCAGTTTCCGACGCACTCAGGTGGCCGCGCCCGGTCCGTCCGGGCGCTTGGTCATTGGGAGGGAGGTTCGTCGCCTCGGCCTGCATCGCAGCAGCTTCGTAGCAGCTTCGCAGTCAGCGGACTGAACGGAACGTCGGCCAGTTCGCTCCGCGGTTACCGCCGCAGCAGAATCGCTGAAACGCAGCAGCAACATTCGCAGCCCCTCTTCACAGCAACTTAGGCCGAGACGGCGACCTCCTTCCCCTTCTTTGAAAACTCCGCGTTCCGGGCGTGGCCGGCACTTCGTTCTCCCAGGTCGCTATCGCCTCGCTGCAGCAAGCCATCACCACGGCCACGCCCCTTTTCTCCTTCGTCCTCTCGCCACTTCGAGGCGGCTGTTCAACCGCTTCGAAGCGGCGAGACGGCCGGCTTGCGCTTGGTTCGCCGGCTGCCTCCACGTGTTCTCCCCTGGAAGGGCGTCCCGTCGGCTGCGCACCCCGTCGCCGTCCGCTCACAGCAACACCGCAGCCCGCGGCTTGTTCTGTCGACAGGCATGTTCAGGCCGCAATCCCAGCACAATCACCGCCACACCATACCACCTCCTCGCCGTCTCCGTCTCGACCCAGGTCGGCGGGCCCCCTCCCTTTTACACTCCGGCATTCACCCCCTCCTCCCCTCGGGCGCCACTCGCACGTGCCTTCCGGCAGTTCCGCCGCGTCTCCTCACACCTTGCCGTCGCGATGCCACCCCGCTCCCTCTCCATTGTCGGGTCTGTCGTCGCCGCGCGCGTTCCGCCCGCCATGGTGGCGCCCTGACGTGCAGGAGGTCTCTTTCGTGCAGCGCAGGACGAGTGCGCGTACAACCTCCGCCGGCCACTGCCCAAGCCCCATGCAGGAAGCCACAATGGGCTGCGCCCAGCGTCCGGTATCAACCGGATCCTGATGCCGCGCTTGATGGAGAACACGATTGCACCTGGAACTCGTCGCCCACGTCGCCGCCTCCATCGTCCAGAACGTCGAACAGGTCATCCTCGGCAAGCGTCGCGCGGTAGTTGATGCCGTCGCCACGCTGCTCGCCAGGGGCCACGTGCTCCTTCAGGATGTGCCGGGCGTCGGCAAGACCATGCTGGCCCGGTCGCTCGCGGTCTCGGTCGGAGGCGTCTTCAAGCGGCTCCAGTGCACTCCCGACCTCCTTCCCTCCGACATCACTGGGGTGACTCTGTACGATCAGCGGCAGGGCGCGTTCCGCTTTCGTGCCGGGCCGGTCTTCTCCAACGTGCTCCTGGCGGACGAGATCAACCGCACCTCGCCGCGAACGCAGTCCAGCTTGCTGGAGTGCATGGACGAGCGGCAGGTCACGGTTGACGGCCGGACGCACCCGCTGCCGCAACCGTTCTTGGTCATCGCCACCGAGAACCCGTCCGACCATGAGGGTGTCTACCCGCTGCCCGAATCCCAACTCGACCGATTCATGACTCGGCTCTGGCTCGACTACCCCACGGAGGACGACGAGAAGCTGATCGTGGGTCGGCACCTTGCCGGCGCGCCCATCGACGCGCTGGAGTCGGTTACCGACCCGGAGACCGTGCGGGCCATGCAGGCAGCCGTCGAGACCGTGCAGGTAAATGACGAAGTGGTGGCCTACGCGGTCGCGCTCTGCCGCCGCACCCGCGTGCACCCGCACGTCGCCCTTGGCGCGAGTACGCGCGCCACACTCCAGTTGTCCCGGCTCGCCCAGGCCCACGCAGTGCTCGCTGGGCGCGACTACGTGCTCCCGGACGACGTGAAACGGTTGGCCCTGGCCGTGCTGGCCCATCGGATTACGCTCAAGCCGGAAGCGCGACTGGAAGACGTGACACCCGAAACGGTGATCCAAGAGATCCGCGACGAGTACCCCGTCGCCACGAGCGCCCGCCCTCCGTTCCTGCAAGTTCGCAAGGCCGCGAGTGGGTAGGGGGTTCTTACGGCAGCAGTACTTCGCCAGCGAGGTACTGCCCCTGCAAGCATACCTCGCTGGTTCACGAGTTCTGTTGCCGCGGTCGCAGTGCACACGTGCCGCTTGAGCAGGCTCGTGCACCAGCGAGGCAAACTCCCCGGGGAAGCACCGCGCTTCCGTCCGAGGCAGGTGAGGTCCAGTGACACCACGCTCAGCACCGGTCAAGGTCACGTGCTCCGGGGCGATGGTCCTTGCTTCGGCTCTGCTTCTGTGCACGCTGGCGGCGGCCACCCACCGGCACCTGTGTTGGGTGCTCTGTTGGGCGACCGTAGGCACTCTGGTCGCCTCCCACCTCCTGGCCCGACGGGCCCTGGCGGGCGTCGGGCTCGACCTCTTGGACTGCACGGCGCGCCTCTTCGAGGGCCGTCCCGGCAAGGCTACAGTGCGCGTGCGGAACGACTCGGGGGTCGCCAAAGCCAACCTCCTCCTCGATCTGAACCTGTACAACGAGACCCGCAGGAGCCACTTCACGGAGAGCTGCCATCTGACGCGGCTGGACCCGGGCGCGACGCTCACTGAGACCGTCTCCATTCGCGGGCTGCGACGGGGGGTGGTCAAGCTTCACACGGCCGCGTTGGCCGGCAGCGACCCCCTGGGTCTCTTCGTCTGCAGTGTCCGCTCGACGAACCTGGACCGGCGGCTGAGGGTTTACCCGAGGCGGGTCCCCGCCAGGTTGCCGTGTCGTTTCACTGCGCCGATCTGCCTGCGGCCGATGGTGTCTGAGCAGTCGACCGGTCTTGGCGACACCGAAGTGCGCGCGGTACGACCCTACGTCCACGGGGACCCGCTCCGGCGCGTCCACTGGCCCCTGACCGCCCGGGCCGGCGAGATGATTGTCAAAGAGGTTGAGGGCGCCGAAGAGTCGGGTGCGGCGATCTTCGTCGACCTCTCCTGCGAGCAATTGGGCGGCGCGCACGGCGGGGCGGAGTTCGAGGCGAACCTCCGGGTGGCTCTCGCCGTGGTCGAAGAGCTGACGCGCAGTGGCGGCACGGTGACCGTGCGTCTCGGCGCCGGGCCCGCGCTGGAGCTTCGCGGAACCACCGGTGACGGCGAGCACGACCGCTTGCTTCACCGGTTGGCGGAAGCGCAGCCGACCTTCGAGAGTCGGCCGGACCGCTTGGTGCTCGCCGGAGGGAGGCCTCCCAAAGGGGGGACAGTGCTGGTTATCACCGCAGAGCTTACTCCCGAGCTTATCCGGGTCGCGCGCCTCCTGCGCGCGGTGCGCAGCACGCTGGTGGTCGCCCACACGGTCTGCGAGGCACCGGTCCCACTCCTTCCGGTGGAGGTCGTCGCGGAGAGAATCGGCGCTTGGTGGCGTGCCGCCTGGCTCTGGAATCCCAAGAGCAGAATCCTCGGGCCGGTAGTGGAGTCGCTACGGAACTTGCTTCGTGACTTGGAGCCGCCCGAGGACGTACGTTTGCCCGATCCCGAGGACGAGATCCAGCGGACTCTGCAAGCTGCCGGCGCGGTGCTCTGGCACATTCCAGTGGAGCCGGAGACCCCCGTCCCCAACGAACGACGGGCGGGACTCACGGAACCGTGGGCCCCGGTCTCTGAGTGGCTGGACCGCCCGCTCTATGGGCCGGTGGCGGACTGGCAGCGTTCGTGGGCGCCCACGTCGCTGGACTCGTCTCGCCCGGGTCTCCTCCACGCCTTCCGGGAGTTCCTCGGGTTCGACTTGGAGGGCGGTCCCTGGGAGCCCGAGACAACCGACACGCTGCACACAGCCGTAGAAGGAGGCAAGGGTCATCTGCGGCTTGTGCCGCGCGACTCGTAGACCCCGACCATGGCTTCCTCCGCCAGTTGTCAGGGAACCAACCGTCCTGTTCCCGGGATCGCCCCTCGGCCCGCCACCCGGGTCCTCTCCCCCGACGAGTTGAGCGCAGCCTTCGAAGCGCGGAATCGGAGCGCGCTATTCCTGGCCGGGGCCGTGGCCTCGCTTACCTGTGTCCTCGCGGCCACCGCGCTGGAGTTCGAGCCGAAGTTCGTTCCGCTCGTCGTTCAGGTGGCAGGTCTGGGCACTGCCGCAAGCTGGTTGTTCCGCCGGGCGCATTCCTCCGCCGTGGCTGTCAACGCAGCGCTTGTATTGGCGACACTGGCAGCGTGGTGCCCGTATGTCGCGCAGACTCCCTGGCATGGGTTCTTCGCTCGGGAGGGGGTGTGGAAGGCGTTCGAGGAGGCTGGCAGTGACGCGACCTGCTCATTGGTGTTGCGCGCCCTCGCCTTCGCCGTCGCCTTCCGAACCTTCGGAGTGCTGCGCGACCGCGATGTGGTGCTGAACCTCCTCCCCGGTCTGGGAGTCATCGCCCTTCTGTGCGCGCTCCATCCGCCTGCGGTGATGCTCCCGTACCTCATGCTGTTCGCGGCCGGCTGCACGCTGTGCCTACACGTGACCCAGCGACTCAGGTGCTTGTCCTGTCACAACCAGTTGGGGAGCGTGGGGGCGCAATGCGGCCCGCTTCGGGTCGCCACCCGTCCCCTGCTGAGCCAGGTCGTCCTCGCAGCGGCCGCAACGGCCGCCCTGACGGCTGCCTGGTTGTGCTGGCGGCCGGTGTGGCCTGCCCTCCGCCACCACCTCACGGCAGCCAAGAACCGGGCCTGGGTCCTCGCCCTGAAGGCCACCGGGCGCCCCTGCGTCAGTGCCGGCGACTCCCTGTCCCTCGCCCGGCCGGCAGTGCGGCTCCAATCGACCGTGCTGTTCGAGGTGAAGGCCGGCAGTGGGTGCTACTGGCGGACCCACGCTCTCGACCGGTACACAGGCAGAGGCTGGCGCGCCGCAGCAACGGAACACCACGGGCTCTCCGCCAGTGAGGAGGGCGTTCCCTTGGGGCGCGGTGCCGCGCCCCCGGACTACCGCTCAGTCGAGCAGACTGTCACGGCGCGCGCGCCTATGATCTTCTCCCTCCCGTGCGCGTACCGCCCCGTTTGGGTGGGACCGGGACCCGACCACCCCAAAGTCGCCCCTGACGGCGGACTGCATTGCCGCGAGATCCTCGTGGCAGGAGACACCTACGTGGTCGTGTCCTGCGTCCCGGACGGAGGCGTTGTCGCCGAGCCGGAACCGCTGACGGGCCGAGGCCGAGCGCGCTGCCTCGCCCTGCCTGCGATCCCCACCCGAGTCAGACAATGGGCGCGAGTGACCGCGGCTCAGCCACAACCGGGATACGCCGCCGCCCAGCGACTGCGGGAGGCGGTCAGCAAGCGCTGCGGATACACGGTGAAGCCCGGCCGGTTTCCACCTCGACGGGACCTCGTGGACTACTTCCTGTTCGAACGTCGCCGGGGGTACTGCGCGCATTTCGCTTCGGCCATGGTGGTCTGTCTCCGGGCGGTCGGCATCCCCAGCCGGGTCGTCTCGGGCTACGCCTCCGGTGACTTCGACCCTGAGAAGGAGGCATACGTGGTGCGCCAGCGGCACGCCCATGCGTGGGTGGAAGCATGGTTCCCGGAGCGAGGATGGTGCTCCTTTGACCCGACCGAGGGGGCGAAGATCCTGCTTGGGCCCGAGGGCGAGGAGGACCGTTCTGAACGGGCCGACAGGCCTTCGGCCAACTCCTCGCAAAGTGGCAGCAGTGAGGACGGCAACGGCGTTTCCCGGGGCGCCAAGCCTACGAACCCGCAGGGGCTCCGCCCGCGACCACAACTGCGGCGCACGACCGCCGGTATCCGAGCACTCGAGCGCGCGGCCTGGCTCGCCTGCTTCCTCGCGCTTGCAGGTCTCGGAGCGGCCGAACTGAATGCCCGCAGACACAGGGAGAGTCCTCCCACAACAGGGGCGCCTCGGTGGGGCCGCCCCCCGATTGCCCCGCGCGTCGGCCTCAGCTTGGAGGAAGGGGTCCCCACAGTCGCTGACCTGTACGAAGAGGCAGCGTCTTTGGTCGCCGGTCGGTTCGCGCCTCGGGCCGATCCGCAAACGTTCCATGAATACGCTCGCCTGGTCCGACAGCGGCTTCCCGGCCCAGGAGAGGCATTCCAGCGGCTGACCGACCTGTATGCGGAATACCGGTACACGGAAGCTCCCTCGGAACCCGCCAAGGTCGAAGCCGCCTCGCGTCTGCTGAAGGAAGTGCACCGCCAGGCGCGAACAAGCTGACACCGAGGTCTCGGCAGTCTGCCTTCCCGTCGAAGAGGTAGCCCGACGCGCCAGCGGAGAGACTCACTCGGCTCCGCGCCCCAGGCTACGTGTTCCTTCGTCCGGGTCCAGCCGAGGCTGCCTGAGCGATCCCTGGGAGACAGACTTTGCACCTGACCGAAGCCGCCCGCGCTGCCGTCGCCCTTGTCGAGAGCATTGAACGCGTGATCGTCGGCAAGCGGGACACCGTGGAGGGTGCCGTCGTCACGCTCCTCTCCGGCGGTCACCTCCTGCTGGAAGACGTTCCCGGCGTGGGTAAGACGGTCCTGGCTAAGTCGCTGGCTGTTTCGCTGGGGGTCACCTTCAAGCGCGTCCAGTTCACGCCCGACCTCCTGCCTTCCGATGTGACCGGCGTCACGGTGTTCGACCAGCGGAACGCCGAGTTCCGGTTCCGCGAAGGACCGGTCTTCACCAACGTCCTGCTCGCCGACGAGATCAACCGGGCCTCGCCGAAGACGCAGTCCAGCCTCTTGGAGTGCATGGAAGAACGGCAGGTTACCGTTGACGGCGTGACGCATCCGCTGCCCCAGCCGTTCATGGTCATCGCGACCCAGAACCCCCTCGAGTACGAGGGCATCTACCCGCTGCCGGAGTCCCAGTTGGACCGGTTCATGGCGCGCCTCCGCCTCGGCTACCCCTCGCTCGAGAACGAGAAGATCGTCCTCAAGCAGCAGGCGGTGCGGCATCCCCTTGAGGCGTTGACCGTGGTGGTCCAGGGCGACACCGTCAGGGACATGCAGCAGACGGTGCGGTCCGTGCACGTCAGCGACGAGATGCAGGACTACGTCCTGGCTCTGGTGAGCCGCACCCGCAGCCATCCTCGCCTTCACCTGGGAGCCAGTCCGCGCGGGTCCCTGCACCTGACTCGGGCCGCCCAGGCGCGGGCAGTGTTGCGTGGGCGCGACTACGTTCTCCCCGACGACGTCAAGGGCATGGCCGTGGCGGTGCTCGCCCACCGCCTGATCCTGGAACCGGAGGCGCGCCTCGAGGGCCTCTCCTCCGAGGAGGTCGTGCAGGAGATCCTCGGTGTCACCCCCGTCGCCGCATAGCCCTTCATGACCACCACCGGCAAAGTCTTCGCCTTCGCCACAGCGGCGCTGTACCTCATCGCCGTGGTCAACGACAGGGAACTCAGCTACCTGATGTGCTGGGCAACGCTGAGCGTCCTGATCGCGTCCGCGCTCCTGTCTCGGCTCTCTCTCAGCGGCGTCGAGGTCACCCTTCAGGACTGCCCCAGCCGCGGCTTCGAAGGACGCTCCGTCCCCGTAGCGCTGCGCTTCCGGAACCGGGGTTCGCTGAACAAGACCAACCTCGTTCTCCGCCTCTCAGTCGCCAACGAGACCCAGGGCTCTGCCGCTGACACGCAGTGGCACCTCCCCTGCCTGGAGGCAGGCGAGGAAGTCGACGAGGTCCTGCTGCTCCGCGACCTGCGCAGGGGCGTCGTCTCAATTGGCTCCGCCCGGCTGACGGCCGGCGACCCGCTCGGCCTGTTCCGCTGCCGGCGGCCGGTTCCGCTCAGCCACCAGCTCGTCGTCTACCCCCGGCGCGTCGCCTTGCCCGAAGCCGCCTTGTTCGGCGCCGGGCGCGGAGACCGCAGCGCCGTTAGGGAGTCCCCCACCGGCAGCGGCGACTCGGAGTTCCACGCTGTCCGCCAGTTCGTGGACGGCGACGACCTCCGCCGGGTGCACTGGCCGACGACCGCGCGCACGGGTCGCCTGGCGATCAAGGAGTTCGAAGGCGCCGCGCGCCTGGAAGCCGTGCTGCTTGTTGACCTCTGGCGCGAGCAGACCGATCGCCCCGGCGGCCTGGAGGCATTCGAGGACAGCCTCCGGGTCGCGGCGTCCCTGGCCCAGGGGCTGCTCAAGCGCGGCGGCGTGCTGCGCGTCCACCTCTCCTCGGACCGCGCCGTCCACCTCCCCCCTGACCGCGGCGAACGCCAGCTCGTCCGTCTCCTCGAAGCGTTGGCCCGGGCGCGGGCGGACGGGCCGCTGCCTCTCGACCGCGTGCTGCTGGACCTGCTCCGCACGCTCCCGCAAGCCGGCGTCGTTGCCTGTGTCAGCAGTGCTTTGCCGGCAGGTCTGCCCCGCGCCGCCACGGCACTGCGGGCCAGGCAGGTTGGCCTGTCAGTCGCTCATGTTCCCCCCGCTGCCCAGGATCCGACTCAGTCCTCGGGGCCGGAGGCGGAGATCACCCGCGCCCTGCGTGGACTCGGCGTTACAGTCCAGCCGGTCGGGCTCGAACACCCGAGCCTGCCGACTGACGGCGACGGCGCCGCAGAGTCCGCGTGGGACGCCTGGCCGGCGCGCCGCGCGGCTCGGTCTCTCACAACGTAGCTCGACAGCCATGGACGCGCCTACAGCCGAGCAACAACTGGACGCCCTCCGCACCCGCGACCGGCGGCTCCTTTACTGGGCCGGCGGCGTGGTCAATGTCAGCGGGGTGCTGTCGGCTGCGCTGCTGGAGTTCGAGCCGCAGTTCGCCGCGGCGCTGGCTGTGGTCGCCGCGGTCGGCGTTCCGGCGAGTTGGGTGTTCCGCCGCTGGGGCTTCCGACGCCTTCCCGTCAACGCGGCTATCGTCTTGGTCTCGGCGTCCACACTGGTGGTCTACCTCTACCGAAGCCCGTGGTTCCCGCTGCTGAGCGGGGGCAACGTCGGGCGCGCCCTGCTTGGCGCCAGCACGGTGTACGCGTATTCGCTGCTGATTCACGCCATCGCCGTGCTAACAGCCTTCCGCACGTTCGGTCTCCTCGGGGACCGCGACGTTGTCCTGAGCCTGATCCCTTCCGGCTGCATTCTCACCCTTGTGGCCGTGCTCCGACCGCGCTCGGAGGTGCTGCCCTTCTTCGTGCTCTTCGCCGGCGGCGCGTTGCTCTCAGTCCTCCTCGAACGCCGACTACAGCACCTGTCCCTGGAGAACCAGCTTGGCACCGAGAGGGCGCGGCGTCGGTCGCTGCCGCTCAGCCTGCGAATCCTGACAATCCTGGTCTGTCTCGCCGCTCTCGGCGCCTACGGGCTGGCCGAGGTCTTCGGGCAGTACCAGCCGAGGTACGCGTGGATCGACCGCTACGGCATCGAACTGGCGCGCTACGTGGCCGACTGGATGACCGCCGCGTCCCGCGTGTCCCACGTCGGCACCGACAGCTACCTCGACTTGTCCACGAGCCGAGGCAGCTTCGGCAATGCGCCGCTGTTCGAGGTTCGCGCCCGGCAGGCCGCCTGCTGGCGCACGGGCACCCTCGACCGGTACAACGGAACAACCTGGCGAAGCACGCGCTCCCATCCCCGCAAGTTCGCGTTGCCTCCCGAGGGGTTGTGGCTTGGCCGAGGCGAGAGAGACGGCCGGCTCCTCAAGCAGACCGTGACGGCCCGGGCACCCCTCGTCATGGCTCTGCCGTGCGCATTCAGGGCAGTCTGGGTGCGGGGGAGGTTCAGCCGCGTGCGATTGAGCGAGGACGGGCAGCTCTCGTGTTCTCAGGTGGTCCCCGAAGGCGAATCGTACACGGTGGTGTCGTGTCTCGACGGAGCCGCAGGACGAGACCGCCGGCTCAGCAAACAGGACCGGTTCCGCTACCTGGCTCTCCCTATGTTGCCTTCGGAGGTGTCGGACTTCGCGCGCCAGGCGACTCGCGCGGGCACGGACGCGGAAGACAAAGCCCAGCGGCTGGCGGATCTGATCGGGAGCCGGTGCCGGTACACGCTCCGGCCGGGCTTCCTCCCCGACGGGAAGGAGGCCGTCTCCTACTTCCTCTTCGAGAGCCGCCGCGGCTACTGCGTCCATTTCGCGTCGGCCATGGCCGTGTGTCTGCGGACCCTTGGCATTCCCAGTCGCGTGGCGACGGGCTTTGCCCCGGGGACGTTCGACGACGCACGGCGAGTGTTCGCCGTCAGGGAACGGGATGCCCATGCGTGGGTGGAAGCTTGGCTCCCCGGCAAAGGCTGGACCACCTTCGACGCGACTGCGAGCGCGAGGCCCATGCAGGGCGAGCGAAAGCCGCTGTTTGCCCGCCTGCGGGAAGCCGTCGCCGCCGGCCTCGCCAGGCTGCGCCGCAGACCCGGCGAGTCCTGGGCGGTCGACTGGTGCATCGTGGGGATCTGCGCGGGAGCGTGCGCGACCGGCGGTCTCGCACTGCTCGCAGCAGCGAGGGCGCACCGGGCCCGCAAGCGGCGCCGCCCCTCGGGCCAAGCGTGGACGCCTGCCGCCGGTGCGTCGCAGACCCTCGCGCTGTCGTACGAGCACGCCGCCTCGCTGCTCGCGCGGCGGCTTGCAGCTCGCGAGGACGCACAGACCCCGCACGAGTACGCCCGGGCGGTCGCGCGGCAATCGCCGGCTACGGGCGGGCCGTTCGGGGAGCTGACCGACCTGTACGCCGAGTGTCGGTACAGCAGCCACCTCGCAGACGAGGTCCAGAGCCAGACGGCTTCGCGGCTGCTCGCCGAGGTCCGCGGCGCGGTTCGACGTTCGCGGGCGGCGTAGCGGCCCCTGCCCGCGGACGCGCACACGCGGCCTCTACGGTCGCTTCCGCCGCACGAACTCCAGCAGCCGCGAACACTCCCACGTGTTGATCACGTCCTCCGGCTCCAGCCACGCTCGCCGTGCCGTCCCGACGCCGTACTTCATGAACCCGAACTGGTACGTTGCGTGGGCATCCGTGTTGATCGCGATCTTCGCCCCGTGCTCCTTGGCGGCGCGAGCCATGACGTCGTTGAGGTCCAGCCGCTGCGGATAGGCGTTGATCTCCAGCGCCACACCGACGCGAGCCGCGCAGTCCAGCACGGCTTCGAGGTCGAACTGGTAGGCCTCACGCTGGCCCAGCAGCCGACCGGTGGGGTGCGCAAGCACGTCCACGTAGCCGGACGCCAACGCGGCGACGAGCCGCTCTGTCATCTCTGCGGGCGGCAGGCCGAACCGGGAGTGGACGGAGCCGACGATGACGTCCAGCTCCCCCAGAATGCCGGCGTCCAGGTCCAGCACTCCCTCGCCCAGGATGTCCAACTCGATACCGCACAGAATCCGGATCTCCGGTACCGACTCGTTCGCTGCGCGCACTTGCCCGAGCTGGTCTGCCAGTCGCTTCTCGTCCAGCCCCCGTGCCATCGCCAGCGCCTTTGAGTGGTCGGTGACAGCGAGGTACTCGTACCCCAAGGAGGCCGCGGCTTGCGCCATCTCCTCGAT